>JAISCL010000005.1 GCA_031265585.1 Tannerella sp.
ATTCGACTCGGCCTTCAATTTGCCGATCCGAAAAATGCAAAAGAAGGCAACCACTCATACAGTCTGAAAGTAAAAAATCCCGGCGGATTGACACGGATCGACAATGTTGATTTGTCGGCGGCCCACAATGTGATTCTGGAACACGAATGGGTGGTGAAAAAAGAGAATATTTATAATCCGCTGGCTGTGATATGCTTTTGGGCATTGGCGGTTCTCGCGGGATCTTTGTTTATTTGGTTTATGCTTGTCAAGCCGGCCAGATATAAACATTTCAAAATAACCAGGATAAAAGTTTCTTATGGCGATAAAACAAGGGAAATTATGTTGAGCAAACGGTATAAAGCAATATGTAACAACAAAAAAGAAGGCTCAGTTAGCAATATCTTTAAAGGAAAGGTTCAATATCACAAAAATGAATTTTGGAAAGACGATTTAATAATAAAGCGCAAAAATAAAACAGAGATTGAAATTGGACAAAACCGGGCATATTCCTTTAATCCTGCCACAAGGATATTGGCATTAGGTAGATCTATGGAAATTACCCGTCGCGATAGTAACGAAAAAGTAACCTTTAAAATATAAATTTTGCAATGGAAAATAAAATTAAACTCAGACCAAGCCTCTACATTGGCTTAGGCGGTACGGGAATGAAAGCTGTTCTCAACACCAAAAAATTGTTTATTGAAACGTATGGCGAAAAACCTCCAATGATTGGTTTCTTAGGAATCGACACGAATGTTAGTGAGTTTAACACAACTCTCCCTTTGAAAAATGGAAAGTTCGTACAATTGGATAAACCGGAACGAATTAAATTAACTTGTGATAATCCTGTTGCGCATTACGAATATAAAAAGTATAAATGGATGCCACGCGAAAATGTTCCTGCATTAAGGAATTTGTCAAAATACGGAGCGGGACAGGTACGTACAAACGGACGAATTTCGGTTTTTCGTAACAAAGGTTCTTTTGGAGACAGACTGGAACGGGATATTGATGCATTGATGTTGGCAACAAAAAACATAGACAATAACAAATTTGAACTTATCGGCACAGAACCTGACATACATTTGGTCTTTTCGGTATGCGGCGGTACGGGGGCCGGCACGTTTATTGATATTGCTTATTTGATAAATGAAATTAAAGATCAATCAAGTCTGATCGGTTATGCGGTTCTGCCCGGAGTTTTCAAAGCAATGAACCCCAATAACTCCGAAAGAGTGAGAGCCAATGCGTATGGTTCTATCAAAGACCTTGATTATCTTGTTTCTGTAGCAATGGACAAGCTGGAGCCTGTAGAAATAGGCTGTTTAAAGAACCCCCAAGTACAGAAATATCCTTTTTCTTCAATGATATTTATTGATAATACAAGTACATCAGGTTATACATACGATGATATAAACCAGCTATCTGAAGTAATAAGCATAGGACTTTTTGCTTCTGCTACGGCTTCGGGCGATAACATAAACAGTAAAGCTATCAATACTCTTTTGGAAGACAGAAGTACGATGGTTGAAAACAAATATGCTTGGATTTCCGGTTATAGTGCAGCAATGCTTTCGTATCGTAGCGAAGACCTTGCTAAAGTTTATTCGATGAAATCGGCACAACAGCTAATCCAGAATATCTTAAGTGAATCGCTCAAAACAGACAAGGAAGATGTTGATTCGGATCCGAACAAAATTGCAAATATTTGGATAGATAACGCAAAAATTCGCGAAAACAACAGCCATGATGACTTAATTAATCAGTTGATTAACATTAACGAAATAGAAATCAGTAATGCTGAGATTGATGTGGATACGGCCAAAAATACAATGGATGATTACATTAACGATAAGCAGCAATACGACAACCAAATGAAAATTGTTGAGCAAAAAGTGAGAAAAGAAGTCGCAGAGCAACTTGATGAATTGGTTTTGAAATATATGAATAAATCAAATTTCGGTAACGTTGGAACTACATTGCTTATTCTTTCTCATATAAAATCACAAATTAACATTTTTGTTGAAGAAATGGAAAGTGAGTCTGAGAAACTTGCAAGTAAGACAGCAGGACTTCAGAGTGAATTGGCGATGCGTATTAAGGATTTGGAGCAATATGCAAATAAGAAATTCAAAAATCTTTTCACCAAGAGTGAAACATACGAAAATCTGTATGATGCGATAAAATTAGCCGCTCAGGAAATTTTGAAAAACAAATTGGAAATAGCGCGGAGGGGAAAAGCAAAACATATATTCGGTAATATCCTGATAAAAATTGAAGAAACAACAACAACCATAGAAACGTTGCAATTAAATTTGAAAAGCGTCGAAAATGAATTAACTGAAAAAATCAGCCGCACGCAAAACTATAACGAAAATTCTCTTAAAAATTTCGAGATAGATTTGGCCGAGAATGAGATAAAGGCAGTTATTCCGAATCATTCCGAAATCATTATTACCCACTTTATTGCCGGTCTTGCTAATCAATCATTGTTGGACATTATTGATAAAAATACGGCAAAATCAGCAATTTTGGCTTATACCGATCATCTTCCGGGCACTGAGAACTGGAAAAAGAGAACGATTGACGACGCTCTTAACCGGTTATCCGAAAATCAAGACGAGTTTGATGAAGAAATAAAAAGACTGATACTGAAGTCCGAATCTTTATTGAAAATAGATGATGGTGGAAGAGATTGTGCCGAAGGAGGAACTTTGGAAGATAAAATCAAGCGTGATTATTTGGTTGTGGTGCCGGATGAAAAAAACAGTCTTTTGGCGAAAGATGGTTATTTTAAGGACAAACTTCTCAGAGATGACAGAGATTCCATGCAATTTGTTACCGATCCGCATTTGAAAAGAAATATTCTGATTTATCGAAAAGAGGGTACTATACCGGCTTATGCGATTAATTCTTTAAACAGTTATATTTACGAATACGAACATTGTACGATTTCAACCCATTTCGATGAAGTTATCCGTCAAAGAATGAAGCAGGAGATGTTTGATATTCAGCCAAAGGCGCAGGGAGAAGACGAAAACTTGCATCTTTGGGTTTTGGGACAAGTGTTCAAACTGATAAAATACAACAGGGAACATTATTGGTATTCCGTGCCGAAGAAAGAGACGTTTAGAGACGCTTCTTCTGACGAATACTATGTTAAAATGAGCGGTACAACGCACAACAATGTTTATTCGGAATTTATTGATAAAGTTTTGATAAACGATGACATTCGTAAACATTTTGAATCTTCCATTGATAAAGAAATCAGCAAAATGGGAGATGATAAATGGGATGAATTAAAAAACGATTTGAAACAAAACTATGCTACAAAATACTTGCAGTGTCACATTTCGTACCGCACCATGAAAGCCGGCATCGGCTACAAAGACATACTGTCGCTTTATAATAAGGAGAAATATTATATTGACAATAAACTCGTCTAAATTATGCGGCACACGGTACAGGTAATGTTTGGGCAAAATTTTGCCCAAACATTAATCAATTTAGATAAATACATCACAAAATACGATGAAACGGATGTTTCCAGCTATTTAAACACATTGCTTTGGAGTAAAAATTCTACCGGGAAGATTTCGTTCTCGAAAGTAGAACCAAAGCAACCGGACAGTGAGGAATTTGTTTCCGAGGATAACAGCCGGATTGATTTTCAACTGACCAAGATAGAAGAGTTTGAGCCAAAGGAAAAATCACAACCTCAAATCAGGAAATATCTTGAAGATCTTTATTCCAAAACAAACAGGATCGGAAATAATGATGATTTTGCAGGGTTACACTATTGCCTGTATGTGCCGTTGTATGATTGGGGCGTTTGGGAAGATGTCAAATTAATGATACGGATTATTAAATCATCCGACGACCCTGTTTATATAGATCTTGTTGGCTTTTCGGCTGATATGATGCCTTTATTTTGCGAAGAAAACGAAAAAGCCGATGATTCCGTTCGTGTTTTTAACGATATTATTGCATTAAAAAAATCTAATATCGATCATATTGATCATTTCATGATCATGCAGAACAGGCATAAAAACGGCAAGAGCCTTGATCTGTCAGCTGATTTATTGGGGAATATCATAGGTGAATTTGTTTTGCAGTCCATAGAAAATTATCCGGAACTTTTTATAAAAAATCCATTCAATTCCGATATGCAGGCATTTGGCTTATCAGTTCTTTATCTTGATAAGTACTTTTTTACGAAATATCTTCTTCAGAAAGCTTATATATGGCTGATGGACAAGGAAGAGGTAAATCAGGAGGGAGTAGATATAAATGCAGCAGCTAATCGTGTACAGGATGTACTAAAAGACAATGTCAATCTTTTATCCGAATTTATTGACAAAGAGATAGCAACACAACTGGAAAAAGAACAGAATGCCGAAAAAATCATTGTCAATATCAATCCGAAAATAGAAGAAAAAATAGGGGAAATTGAAAACGCTATCAAAGCAATCATAAGGGAACGTGATTTATCCATTCCGGCAAAGCGTTCGATTTTCGCATTCTTTCTGGCGCAGGATTATAACGGGTTCAGCAATTATCTCGTAAATGACCGGCCGTTTTTACTTTACGATATTGAAAAGGAAGCTGTTGACATGTTCGTGGAGGCGAACAATCTGTTGCTTGAAAGAGAAGAAAAAGACACCGGAAAAGATACGGTGCTGTCGGAAGCCATATTATCGGAAAACCGGCTTCCTGTTGAGAATCCAGTTGATAAAATTCGTCAAAATTATGTTGATATTCAACGTTCCATGGATTTTATTCGTAAACTGGAAAGTGAAATTCAGGATTTAGAAAGCCATCTGGATGAAATAGAAGAATCGAAAAAATGTTTGATTGAAGGTGAATTTTATGTTTTTGGAGATCAGAGATTTCGTTTATTACCCGAAATAGAAGAAGTCCCTCTGAAGGAGGACTACGTTCCTCATAGAGCAAACGCCGTTTCGATTGATTTGCGCAAGAATTTTTCCGACATAAAAAGTCAGGGACAGCAAGGCTCCTGTACTGCTCATGCATTGACTTCGATATACGAGTATATCCTGAAAAGCAATAAAGCTGAAAAAGCGGATTTGAGTGAGGCTTTTCTTTATTACAACGCGAGGAAAAAAGCAAGTACGGAAAACATTGACGAAGGCAGCCGCTACGACTATGCCGTTGAAAGCCTGGTGGAATCAGGCATCTGCGAAGAATCGTTGATGCCGTACAATCCGGATGATTATACAACACCGCCAAGCCGGGAGGCTTTCGATAATGCACTTACACGCCGGGTACGGAAAGCGGTAAACGTAAAACGCGAAATCAACGATTTAAAATCGGCATTGGAAGACGGCTATCCCGTTGCAATAAGCGCTGTGCTATACGATTCGTTCGGGCAGGGACACAAGGGTATTGTCTCATTGCCGACACAGAATGAAATGGAATCGGTCCAAAATGAAGAAAATAAGAACCGGTACCACGCCATGGTTATTTGTGGATACAGCGACGAAAACAGGCTGTTTATTGTCCGTAATTCATGGGGAACGGATTTTGGCGACGACGGTTATTGCTATATGCCCTATTCATATATTACGGATGCAAATTTAGTCCATTTTGCGGCGGCAATAACCGAAGTGGAAACGTTTTCGGCAAAAGGTATTGTACAGCAAACAGAACTTGATTTCGACGAATACGACACCAGGATCAAACTTGCCCTTAAGCAAAATATTTTAAATGAAGAGTATATACAGCAATCCAACTGCATTGTAAAACGTAATGCTTTAATAAACTTCTACAATAAATTGCTGCTGAAAATCCGGAAGCCTCAAAACAGGAAAATACTGATAGAAGCAAGTGAAAAACGCTATAACAGTGAAATATCCGAATTGCAAATCGAATATGATACAAAAGACCGGCAAAGATTCGACGTCATTGATGCTTTCAACAGTCTAACCCGCCGGCAAGGTTTTATTATTTTCGGGATCATTACAGTCTTACTGTTACTTATTTATGTTATGTTTAGATTTTTCAGCTGGGATGATTTGCTGAAATTGTCAAATGGCTGTGCTTTACCGCCTGCCTGGATTCGCCTTTTGTTTTCAGCAATCGTTGCCTGCGTACCTCTTCTGTACTTTTCTCATAGAAAAAGAGAACTGAAATACCTCGAAACGTTGTCTGTCACAGTTGAAGACAAAGAAAATCAACTTCTTGATTCTTATAACAGGGAAAACCTCAGAGAAAATTTTATTATTCTTGGAACCGTAGCGGGACTGTTTGTGATGACTTGTGTATTGTTTATGTTTTTCGAGAAATATGCATTATACCTTGTCTGGGTTCTACTCTTGTCTTCGGTGGTAATTGCCTGTTTTTTACTCCTTTATTTCCCATACAGAAAAAGACTGAAGAAAAGAATCGAAAATTTACTGAAAGAAGAACTGTTGTCAATAGCTGAAGAAAAAAGTCGGAAACAAACTGATTTGACAAAAATTCGCACAAAAATGCACACTGCTGAAAAACTGATAGACGAAACGGTAACGCTTCAACATGAGATCGAAAGTAAAAGCAGTTCACTGAAAGCATTTTTAAATAATTTGATAACCTGGTACAAAGAAGCGAAAGAGGAGGAATCCGCTTTGGACGCCAGTAAAAATGAAGTCAAACCGCCATTTATTCCACTTTTACAGGAGGAATTTCTTGACGGTTATTTTGAAAAAGACAAGGTACAGATAACCGGTAATATATATTTATGTGAGTTATTCCTGGAAAAATTCAAGCTGGAAGAGAAGAAAATCCGTCAATTTAAAGAAGAACTGAAAAATACACTTGGCGGGTCGTTGAATGATGTGATTAAAAATTTTGATATATGGCAATATATATCGGGTGACAATTCGTTTGAATACCTGGAAAAAGATTCTAAAATCAATGAACGCTTAAATTCATTGGATCAATATTCAAAGATATTCGTATACAGTCGTTCTGCAGTAGAAGAAAAAAATCCCAGGAAGTATATTTTCATGAACACTCCTGATGAAACACACAAAACTCGTTGGGAAAATCTATATTCCGCGCATTTTGCCTCGACCGAATGTCCCCAGTCCTGTACACAAACTTCAAAATATAAAATCAGTTTTATTCAATTGGAAGATTTGTAACTGTCAGGTACTGTGCGTATATTCGATATCAGCGAGACATTTTAAAGCGGAAAAAACATCCTGTCTATTTTTGACAGCAGTATTTTTGCGGATTAAACCTTTTGTTTTTTGGGGGGTCTAATTCTGCAAATGGGAGGATGAAATCTTATTAGTAACACTTTTAATTTTGCAGCTATGAAAAAGTTAATGCTTGTCTTGGGTTTGGGATTGATGATTGGGGCGGTTAATGTCAACCGTGCGGATGGTCAGGTTCATGTGAGTGTCAATATAAATGTTCAGCCGGCGTGGGGGCCTTCAGGATATGATTATGCTGAATTTTATTATATTCCGGAAATAAATGTCTATTACGATCTGGTTCATCAGTTATTTTATTATCATAACAGAGGGCGCTGGATTTCCACTTTGTTTCTTCCGGTGATGTACAGTCAGTACGATTTTTATTCTCTTTATAAGGTGGTTCTTAACGGAGTCCCCTATCCATGGAAGTATAACAGCCGGCACCGGAGGGCGTACAGGGATTACTGTTATAATTATGCGCAGGTTCCGATTTATTATATGAAGGAGCCACGTTATCATCATGCGCGGAATAATTTCCACGGATGGGTTGAATCACGTTATATGCCGAGGAATAATGGGCGTCCTTACAGTTATGACTATTCAAAGAATACGCGAAACGGGCGCATCGGCAGTGATGATCGTTCATCGGGAAATGTTAACAGGCCGGTCGGTCAGGACAGGAAGGAAGCCGTAAACGGCCGGAGCAGTACGTCTACCCGCAGCAGTGCAGCGGCAAATAGCCGAAGCGCCGGAAACGATAGTCAAAACAACCGTAATAACACCCGTACCGATAGCAGCAGCCGGGATAAGAATGACCGGAGTTCTTCTGCCGGAAGCGCTACCCGGAGCAGTAAGAGTAAGTCCTCCCAGTCTGAGAGTTCAAAGAAATCGGGACGTTCGGAAAGCAGCCGGTCTACGAAAAAATAGTTCACGGAGGGATATAAGACAGGAGGCGCCAATGCATTTGCACGGCGCCTCCTTTTTTTACTGTTTTTCGTGAACGGAGAAGGAGTAGGGGAGATCTTCCCTGTTTATCCCCCTGTTTTTATTGGGGGCGCCGCTCATTTCGATATTTATTTCACCGCCATTCAGCAGTTCTTCCTGAACGAGGTAGTTTTTGGTGTACGGTTTTCCGTTGAATGTCATGCTTTTGATATATCTGTTTTGGCTGCTGTTTTCCGGTGCATGAATGATTAGTGTTTGGCCGTTTTCCATCTGCAGCGTTGCTTTTTTAAACAGCGGCGCTCCCATTATGTACTGGTCTGTTCCGGGGCAGACGGGGTAGAAGCCCAGGGCGGAAAAGACGTACCATGCGGAGGTCTGTCCGTTGTCTTCGTCGCCGCAGTAGCCGTCGGGGCCAGGCGTGTACAGGCGGTTCATCACTTCACGCAGCCAGTACTGCGCTTTCCAGGGTTCGCCGGCGTAGTTGTAGAGATAAATCATGTGCTGCACGGGCTGGTTTCCGTGTGCGTAATTACCCATGTTCATGATCTGCATTTCGCGGATTTCGTGGATGACGCCCCCGTAATAGCTTTCATCGAACAGGGGGGGGACGGCAAACACGGAGTCGAGCATCGTTACGAACATTTCGCGTCCGCCCATCAGGTCGATCAGTCCCTGCGGGTCGTGGAATACCGACCAGGTATAGTGCCAGCTGTTTCCTTCGGTGAATGCGTCGCCCCATTTAAGCGGGGAGAAGGGCGCCTGGAAGCGTCCGTCTTCATTTTTGCCGCGCATGAGTTTGGTTTCCGGATCAAACAGGTTTTTATAGTTCATCGCTCTTTTGGCATACAGGTCGGTTTCTTTTTTCGGACGCTTCAATGCCTTTGCCATTTTGTAGATGCACCAGTCATCGTATGCGTATTCCAGCGTGCGCGCCGCATTCTCGTTGATATTTACATCATAGGGGATATATCCGAGGCGGTTATAATATTCGTGTCCGAGGCGTCCTGTGGATGATATTTTCGGATGCACGCTGTTTGCACCATGGATAAGTCCTTCATACAGGGTCTGCACATCGTCCACCCGGACGCCTTTCAGCCAGGCGTCGGCCAGTATGGAGGCCGAGTTGTTTCCGACCATGCAGCCGCGGTGACCGGGACTGGCCCATTCGGGGAAGAAGCCGCTTTCCCGGTACGTGTTGACAAGTCCTTCCTGCATTTCCCGGTTTTGCTCCCGGAACATGAGGTTGAGGAACGGGAACAGGCAGCGGAACGTATCCCAGAACCCGGTGTCGGTATACATCGGCCCCGTCAGCACCTGTCCGTTATACGGGCTGTAGTGTACCATGTTTCCGTCCGCGTCGATTTCGTAGAATTTTCGCGGGAAGAGCAGTGCACGGTAGAGGCATGAATAGAATGTGCGGTACTGGTCTAACGTGCCGCCTTCCACTTTTATGCGTCCCAGCACGCTGTTCCATGCTTTTTTTCCCTGCTTTACGGTTTCGTCGAAGGAGCGGTCTCCCAGTTCCCGCCGCAGGTTCAGTTCCGCCTGTTCGTAGCTGATGAAGGAGGAGGCGACTTTCGCGTGCACCGTTTCACCTTTCCGTGTTTTGAAGCCGACGACGGCTCCGACATGGTTGGCGGTCTGCGTTTTGTCTCCGGTCAGCGTGCTGTCGGAGAAGGTATGTTCGTATTCGAACGGTTTGTCAAATTCCACTACGAAATAGTTTTTGAAATTTTCCGGCACTCCGCCGCTGTTACGCGTCGTGTATCCGGTAATTTTCCGGCTGTTTACGATCCGTATGGACGATCCCCGGTCGAAGGCGTCGATGACAACATACGAATGTTCGTCTTCCGGAAACGTAAAGCGAAACATGGCGGCGCGTTCGGTCGGCGTTATTTCCGTGACCACGTCATGTTCGGCCAGGTAGACGCTGTAATAGTACGGTTTTGCGGTTTCGGACTTGTGTGAAAACCAGCTGGCGCGTTTATCCTGGTTAAATTCCGGTTTGCCGACGACGGGCATGAGGGAAAACTGGCCGTAATCGTTGATCCACGGGCTTGGCTGATGTGTCTGTTTAAAGCCGCGTATTTTGTTTTCCGTGTAAACGTATGCCCATCCGTTGCCTGTTTTCCCGGTTTGCGGCATCCAGAAATTCATACCCCAGGGCCGTGCAATGGCCGGATAGGTGTTGCCGGTGGAGAGTTCAAAGGTGGATTGCGTACCCGTTAGCGGGTTGACGTATTCAACCGGGTCGAAGTCATCGGCAAAAGCCCTGTTTACAAATAAGGCGCTGATTAATAATGAACAGCAATAGAGATAAAAAGTTTTCATAATCATTGTTATTTAATTAAAGGAGAACAAAATTATAAAATTTCTTTGTTTTTACGAAGATTTTGAATAATAATCCATACATTTACGATTGACAATGTACAATTAAATGGATCTGTCATGCTTTATACGGGTATAATCTGTGTCAATAATTCAAATACTGTCTACTTTCTTCGGTATACTGTCAATAATATTCGGAAGAAAGTCGGTAATGTTTGGTGTATTGTCGATAATATTTAGTTTGCTACCGACAATACGCAAAATTTTGTCGACAATATCCGGAAGAAAGTCGACAATACAGGTGCACGGTCGGCAGTATTCGGCATTTTGTCGACAATATCCGGAAGAAAGTCGACAATATAATCGGCAATATGCCATAAACAGCCGACCCTGTTTAAAGCTTTTTTATCCATACGATTCGTCATAGGACATATTAAAGTAAGCAATGAAAAAGCGAGCAGTATTTATTTTGATGAGCAGTATTATTTTCGTTTCGGCATCGGATGAGTTCCGGAACGCTCCCGACGAATCCCGGACACAGCGGAAAGCCTGGTCGGGAGCGGATTTTCCGATGGATCACGCCCTGCATTAAAAAGATTATGCCTCCGAAAATTTGGAAATATAAAAGAACTGTTATACATTTGGTAGTTGATAATAATAAAATAGCATATAGAATGCCTTCAAAACTGTTAAATGATAGTTACTATGAGTTATCTTAAATTCGACAAAACATTGATGATAAATCTCCAGGAATCTCTTTCCCGGGAGATTCTCAGGGCGAACCAGAAAGGCGCCTATCACAGCACCACGATCGTAGACTGCAATACGAGGAAGTATCACGGCCTGCTTGTGATGCCGGTTCCCGGCATGGGAGACGACAATCATGTCATCCTTTCCTCCCTGGATGAAACGGTGATTCAGCACGGGGCGGCTTTTAACCTGGGCCTGCACAAGTACCAGGGGGGCAGTTTCAGCCCGAACGGTCATAAGTACATCCGCGAGTACAGCATGGAAATCGTGCCCCGGACGCTTTACAGGGTAGGAGGGGTCATCCTTTCAAAAGAAAAGATTTTTTCGCGGACGGACAACCTGCTGATGATCCGTTACAAGCTGCTGGATGCACATTCCGTCACTACGCTTTGTTTCCATCCGTTCCTGGCTTTCCGGAGCGTCCAGCGTCTCTGCCGGGCCAATGACAGCATAAACCGGCATTACGACGAGGTTCAGAACGGCATAAAAACGTGCCTCTATCCCGGATATCCGGATCTGTACATGCAGTTTACGAAGCAGGCGCGGTTTAAGTTTGATCCGAACTGGTATAACGGCATCGAATATCCGAAAGAACAGGAACGCGGGTACCCCTACCAGGAAGACCTGTATGTCCCCGGCTATTTTGAACTGGAAATAAAAAAGGGCGAATCGATTATATTCTGTGCGGGGGACAGGGAGTTTGAAACCGGTTACCTGCACGAGCTTTTTGAAAAGGAAGTGAATACCCGCTCGCCGAGATCCAGCTTTTATAAAAACATCGTCAACTCGGTACACCAGTTTTATTATAATCCGAAGGGCAACGATTACTATCTCCTGGCCGGTTATCCCTGGTTCGGGGTGCGGGCGAGGGATTTATTCATCTCGGTCTGCGCCGCCACGCTTGTCCCGGGCGAATATGAACGCTATGAAAATGTCATGCGCACGGCCGTAGCCGCCCTGTACCGGTTTGTAAAAGACGGCGAGCCGGATCCGGTCATACACGAAATAGACAGCCCGGACGTATTGCTCTGGGCCATCTGGAGCATGCAGCAGTACCGCCTGAAAGAAGGCCTGGAAAAAGCACGGGAGAAATACAGCGACATCGTCGAGGAGATCATGAAGTATATTCTTTCACAGTCCCATCCCAATTTAAAGCTCTCGGATAACGGCCTGCTTTATACCAGCGGCCGCAACAGGGCCGTTACATGGATGAACTCGACCGTTAACGGACGGCCGGTTGTGCCCCGTTCCGGCTATATCGTCGAGTTTAACGCCTTATGGTATAACGCGCTGAAATTCTACAAAGAGCTGAATAACCGGATCCCGATGGACCGGATCGACAACCTGATCGCATCGCTGGACGTCTCCTTTCCGGCTACCTTTGTAAATAAATACAACTACCTGTATGATTATGTGGACGGGCCGGTACAGGACTGGAGCGTCCGTCCCAACATGGTCATTGCCATCTCCTGTGAATATTCGCCGCTGACAAAGCTGCAGAAACGCGCCGTCCTTGATATTGCAACCAAAGAGTTACTGACACTGAAGGGGCTTCGCTCGCTCAGTCCGAAAAGCGGCGGCTACCGGCCCAACTATATAGGCTCGCAGTACGAGCGGGATATGGCCTATCACCAGGGAACCGTCTGGCCCTGGCTGCTGGGCATGTATATTTCCGCCTACCTGAAGCTGTTCGGACGTTCGGGACTCTCCTTCGTGGAACGCTCCATGATCAGCATGGAAGAAGAAATCTCACACCACTGTATCGGAACCGTTTCCGAACTGTATGACGGGAACCCTCCCTTTACGGGCCGGGGGGCGATCTCCTTCCTGATGAACCTCGCCGCCGTGCTGGATGTGCTGGATATGTTGAAAAAATACGATATAGAATATAAACAGGTATGAAGGCATTAATGTTTGGATGGGAATTTCCTCCGCATATACTGGGAGGTTTGGGAACGGCGAGTTTCGGCCTTATAAAAGGAATGTCCGGGCAACCCGACAGTCAGATCACGTTTGTGATGCCGAAGCCGTGGGGAGACGAGGATCAGAGCTTTCTCAAAATAATCGGGGCGAACAACACGCCCATTGTATGGAAGGACGTCGACTACGAATACGTTTCCGGGCGACTGTCCAGATACATGGATCCCAGCGAATACTTCAGCCTGCGGGATCATATCTATGCCGATTTCAGCTACCGGCATGTCAACGACCTGGGCTGCCTCGAATTTTCCGGACGCTATCCGGAGAACCTGATGGAGGAGATCAATAACTATTCGATCGTCGCAGGCGTCATTGCGCGTACGGAGCAGTATGATATTATCCACGCGCATGACTGGCTGACCTATCCGGCCGGCATACATGCAAAGAGCGTAAGCGGAAAACCGCTTGTCATCCATGTGCATGCCACCGATTACGACCGCAGTCGCGGAAACGTGAACCCCGAAGTCTACAATATCGAAAAAAACGGGATGGATTATGCGAATCATATCATAACCGTAAGCAACCTGACACGCAGTACCGTCATCGAAAAGTATCACCAGGATCCCTCGAAGGTAACAACGGTTCACAATGCGGTGGAACCCTTGAACCGGGATATCCTTTCCATCCCGGACAGGCGCGGCGTAAAAGACCGGATCGTCACCTTCCTGGGGCGGATCACGATGCAGAAAGGCCCCGAATATTATGTGGAAGCAGCGGCCAAAGTGCTGTCGCGCTCGAAAAATGTACGTTTCATCATGGCCGGCAGCGGAGATATGATGAATCAGATGATCCGCCTGGCTGCCGAACGGAATATCTCCGACCGTTTTCATTTTACGGGATTCATGAAGGGAAAGCAGGTCTACGAGATTTTCAAATCAAGTGATGTCTATGTGATGCCTTCCGTATCGGAACCGTTTGGCATATCGCCCCTGGAAGCCATGCAGTGCGGCGTGCCGTCGATCATTTCAAAACAGTCGGGATGCGCGGAAATCCTCAATTATGCGATAAAAGTTGATTTTTGGGACATTGATGCCCTGGCGGATTCCATATACGGACTGATCACCTATCCCGCCCTGCATGAATTTCTGAAAAAGGAAGGACTTCGCGAAGTGAATAACATCAAGTGGGAATATGCCGGACAAAAAGTCTGGGCCATCTACGACAGCGTTTTGCCGCCGCTACATTAAAAGTATTATAAACAGCATAAATTATAACCTATGAAGACTATTTGTTTATATTTTCAGTTACATCAGCCGTTTCGCCTGAGGAGATACCGTTTTTTTGATATAGGGAACGACCATTATTATTATGATGACTTCCAGAATGAGGAAATTTTCAGGAAAGTTGCCAATATGTGCTACATTCCGGCAAACCGCGCCATGCTTGACATGATAAAAAAGAGCGACGGAATGTTTAAGGTCACCTTTTCCATTTCCGGAGTTGCGCTTGAGCAAATGGAGATCTACGCGCCGGAGCTGATTGACAGTTTTAAAGAGCTGCTTAAAACCGGATGCGTCGAGTTCCTGACGGAAACATACGCACATTCGCTCGCTTCGCTGGGTGATCCGGATGAATTTAAGACGCAGGTTAAAATGCACACGGAGAAAATAGAATCCGTTTTCGGCATAACGCCAAAAGTGTTCCGGAATACCGAACTGATCTATTCGGATGATATCTCCGAAATCGTGCACGATATGGGATTCCGCGGCATGTTGACCGAAGGAGCCAAGCATGTCCTGGGATGGAAAAGCCCCAACTATGTGTATGCTTCCATTGTCCGCCCGGATTTAAAGCTGCTCCTGAAAAACGACCGTTTCAGCGAAGACCTGTCACTGCGTTTCTCCGACTATAGCTGGACGGAATACCCCCTGACGGCCGACAAGTATATGTCGTGGATTGCGGCGGCATCCGAAGCCGGGCACATCGTCAGCCTGTTCCTCAATTATGAAATCCTGGGTTCCCTTCATGCATCGTCTACGGGGATTTTTGACTTTTTTAAAGCGTTGCCCCGGTATGCCGCGCAGAAAAATATCTCCTTCTTTCTGCCCTCGGAACTGTTTGAACATAGCGAAGCGGTCGACCGGATTGATGTGCCCTATCCGATGTCCTGGGTAGATGAGGAAAAGGATTGCAGTTCGTGGATGGGGAATGTCCTTCAGAAAGAGGCTTTCCGGAAAATAAGCGGGATCAGCGAGCGCGTCCGCCTCTGCAGCGACCGCCGTATCCTGCAGGACTGGCTGTACCTGCAGAGCAGCGATCATTTTTACTATATGAATACGAAGCATTATAACCTGTTCAGTCCGTACGACAATCCGTATGATGCGTTTAACAACTATATGAATGTACTGTCGGATTTTATACTTCGCGTAGAGGCTCAATACCCCTCTTCCATAGAAGACGAGGAACTCAATTCACTCCTGACGACGATCCGCAACCAGGGACGTGAAATCGAGCAGATGGAAAAGAAGATTGAGAAGTACGAATACCGGGAAAAACAGCTGTCAATGTCCTTCGACTCCGAAGCCGGTGAATCCGTAAAAATAGCCGGAAAAGCAAAACGGGTAAAGACGCCTTCCGTTTAACCTGAGTTCGGGAACGAGCGGCACACATTTTTCTATTGATAGGGTTCCCCTGTCAGGGAATGCACAAAACCATCCTGCGCGCAGTATAGATGCCGCGAGACGGCAGGGATGCGGTCGCTTCGGCGGCGGCTGTGCTGTGGCGGGCGTGAGGGGTCGAAAGTCAAAAGAAAGGAAAAAGATGTATTTTCAATTTTGCTGAAGTTTCTTTATGATTTCCGGCAAATGTGCGTTATTTTTGCCACCGGTAAATTAAAAATGGCATTGTTAATTAAATATATATTCGTATCTTTGCAAAAAAATACACAAAATGAAATGTCCGAAATGTTCATGTAAACAAAGTGTTAAGTCAGGTAAAATCAAAGGGAAACAACGCTATAAATGCAAAGAGTGCGGCTGCAAT
>JAISCL010000067.1 GCA_031265585.1 Tannerella sp.
CAGCACGCCCGCCTCGAAGAACCGCAGGAAGCATACGCCATTCTGCACCGGATGCTGACCGACATCAGCATTCATCCGCGGGCGGAAGACAGCCAGGTGACGCCTTCGTTCGAAGGAAACCAGGCCATCCAGGGCATCACGGCCGGAATAGCCGAGATGCTGATGCAAAGCCACAGCTCGGAGCTGTCGCTTCTTCCGGCATTGCCCTCGCAGTGGCCGACCGGCGAAATCACCGGCCTGCGCGCCCGGGGCGG
This sequence comes from Tannerella sp., assembly GCA_031265585.1. Taxonomy (GTDB): domain Bacteria; phylum Bacteroidota; class Bacteroidia; order Bacteroidales; family Tannerellaceae; genus Tannerella. The sequence goes on from JAISCL010000067.1 coordinate 255, forward strand.
TTACGACGTCAGTCTGGCATGGCGGGACGGACAACTGTCCGCAGCAAACATCACGGCGCAGCTCGACAACACCTGCCGGCTGCGTACGCGGATACCCGTAAAAGCGCTGTCCGGCAAAAAAGAAATCCCCGTCAAACAGCTGGACGACTGCCTGATAGAATTTGAAATAAAAGCCGGCGAACGCATCCGAATCATCCCGAAGTAAAGTGTCATCCTAAAAAAACTTTATGGAATTTACTGCTTCGTCCGGCATAGTAGACTTGACAATTTTGTCTTCGTCCTGAAATACCTTGACATTGTCCCGTTCAATCCGGAAAAGATATTTGAGAGTGTCATTTGCCCCCATTTTTATCCGTCTGTGTGTATATTGAAAATTTTCATGTACATTTGCAATCGAACTAAAACAGTGAGGCAATATGATTTTACAGAAAAAGAAACCGTATTTCGCCGGGCGGGAGTTTTCGCGGATGATGCTTACGGAATTTAACCGTTCGCTGATGCTTATCGCGGACAGGGAACTGTTGGTGACTAACATTGTATCGAAAATCAAACAGATTTCGCCGGTTGAGCGGATTGTTGTTTTTTTGCTGAATCTCGAAACGGAAAAGTATATCCGTACAGGAGGAAAACGGCAGGAACAGGACGAACTGTTCCGGAATATTCAGTTTACGCCTCACAGCAAACTGACCAACTGGCTGTCGGTGAATGAAAAATGTTTCCAGGTTTCCCGGTCGGGAGAGACGATGACTTATCTGTCGGACAAAGAACGGGAATTGCTGCACGAGACCGGCATCGAACTGATTTTCCCGCTGAAGGTGATGAACCGGCTGAACGGCTTCGTGATGCTGGGCGCCCGTTCCGACGGGAAAGTTTTCTTCGGACAGGACATTGACCTGCTGAGCCTGCTGTTCGACCAGGCGGCTTTTGCCCTCGAAAATACCGCTCTCTACGAGGAACAGAGTGCGCGCATCAAAAAGATGTACCGCGCCGACCGCCTCGCGATACTCGGACAGTTGGCGGCAGGTGCGGCGCACGAGATCCGCAATCCGCTGACTGCCATCCGCAGTTCTATACAATACCTGGCAAAGGGTATGCGTGATTCCGACAAGGTGGAGATGATCAGCGAGTTGATGGAAGAAGTAGACCGTATCAATAAAATCGTACAGGGACTGCTGTCGTTTGCCAAGCCCTCCGAGTTGGAATTTGCCCGTGTTGATGTCGCGCAACTGTTACGGCAAACACTAGTCCTGCTGAACAATACCCTTGTCCGGGAACAGGTGGAGGTGAGTTTCGACATTCGCGTCAAAAACACCGTCGTTACAGCCGACATCTCTCAGTTGAAACAGGTATTCCTCAACATCATCCTCAACGCCGTGGAAGCGATGGAAAACAGTGGGACAAAACTGTTGACGCTGGGCATTGAAAACGGACGCTCACTGGATTACCAGTCGCGATACCTGCTGATTACCGTTGCCGATTCGGGGAAAGGCGTCGAACAGAGCGACCTTGAAAATATCTTTAACCCTTTTTATACCACCAAAAAGGATGGAACGGGACTGGGTTTGCCCATTTCGTACGGCATCGTCAACCGCCACGGCGGTGAGATGGAGGTGAACAGCGCGCCCGGCAAAGGCGCTACGGTGGTGATTAAGCTCCCGCAAACGATATGAAATGAATATAATATGGAAATAACATGAATGCACGCATTTTAATAGCCGACGACGAGGCTAAAATCAGGAAAGTGATGACCCTGCTGTTGAAGGACGAAGGATACGAAGTATCGGCAGTAGTAGACGGTCTGTCGGCGGTGCACGAGGCGGAACGCTTCTTGCCGGACGTCGTCCTGCTTGATCAGCAAATGCCGGACATGACGGGTATGGAAGCGCTCAAGCGGATAAAGGGCGCATATCCCGAAACGGTCGTTATCATTGTCACGGCGCACGGGTCTATCTCGCTGGCGGTAAATGCCATCAAGGACGGCGCGTATGATTTTATCGAAAAACCGTTCAACAACGACAATTTGCTGCTCGTCGTGCATCGCGCCCTCGAATACAAAAACCTGTCGGGCAAACTGAACCGGATGAAAAAACGGTTCGATGAAACGCAAGCGCTCGGTCAGATCGTAGGAAACAGCGCCAAGCTGCAACAGGTGATGGCGCAGGTTCGCAAGGTTGCTGTCACGTCCGTCACGGCGCTGATACTCGGTGAGAGCGGAGCCGGCAAGGAGTTGATTGCGCGTGCCGTGCATAACCTCAGCCTGCGCGCAGACCGGCAACTGGTAACGGTAAACTGTGGGGCGATCCCCCTGCCGCTTATTGAAAGCGAGCTGTTCGGACACGAGAAGGGTGCGTTCACGGATGCGCGGGAGATGCATCAGGGGTCGTTTGAACAGGCGGACGGCGGGACGCTTTTCCTCGACGAAATAGGCGAACTGCCGCCGGAAGCGCAGGTCAAGCTGTTGCGAGCGCTGGAAAACCGCACCATCACCCGCGTAGGCGGTAAAAAGCCCATTGCGATAGATGTGCGCATCATCGCGGCGACCAACCATAACCTGGAGGAGAAGGTGCGGCAGGGCGATTTCCGCCTTGATTTGTTTTACCGCCTGAATGTCTTCACGATACAAGTCCCCTCGTTGCGTGAGCGTCGCGACGATATTCCGCAGTTGGTCGACTATTTCATCGCAAAATACAACCGGATGCTGGATTTGAATGTCACCGGAATCACTCAACAGGCTATTAACCGGTTGATGCAGTACGAATGGCCGGGAAACATCCGCGACCTGGAAAATGCCGTGCAAAGCGCCATGATTTTATCCCAGAATGGCCTCATCGACGCAGACTGCTTGCCGATGCGTATCAAAGGCTACCCGCAGTCCATCGAGGCGGAGTTGCTGGAGGAAACGGAACCGAACATTATCAAAAAGATGAACTCTGCCATGGAGAAGAAATTAATCGAGGATACGCTTAAACGTTATGACTATAACCGTACGCTAACCGCCAAGTCTTTACATGTCAGCAGGAAAACGCTGTTTAATAAAATGCGAAAGTATGGGTTGTGATGTGAACAATAAATATAACCCGGACATTTATCATCGCCGTTCTGTCCGTCTGAAAGAATACGATTACTCACAGGAAGGGATGTATTTCGTGACGATTTGCGTCCAAAACCATAGGTGTCCGGGGCGCTCCGGAAAGTCACTGTACCCCTACAGTCTGTTCCCGGACGCTCCGGGAAGCAAATGTCACCCATTTGTGGGGTCATTTTCTTCTTCTTCCTCTTCTTCGTCTTCGTATGATTCGTCGCCGTCGTCTGTCGTCAACGGCTCGTCGTCTTCCGTGTATTCACTGTTGTAGGGGAGGTTGCGCCAGATGTCCTTAATTATTTTCCGGTCATAATAATACTCGTCGAGTTTTTCCCTGCTGTATCCGTAGTACGTGTCCGCATCGTAAAAGTCCGGCCGGTGCAGCTTTTTCGCATTGGAGTGTTTTTCCGCTACATAGTCGTTTGTAATGAAAAAGACGGAGTCGTCCCTGATTTCGTCGATATACATCAGGGAGTATCCTTCGTCGTATTTCAGGCAGTATACGTCGTTGAGCTGGGGTGATTTATAGAATGATTCCCTTTTTTTGTTGTCAAGCTGCACGGAGAGGATGATGTTAAAAATAAAGACGATAAAGAGTAATAATCCGACCCATTGCCAGAACGGGGGCTTTTGGCTTTTCTTAAATTCATACAGCCGGCTGTGCAGGATTTCCGGCGTTTCTTTCAGCTGAAATTCCTTTCCGCAGTGTTGGCACCGGATGACCATCCTTTTGTAGAAAGGGAAAAGCGGTACCCACATGATGTGGGCATGTCTTGAAAACACGGTAGCGGTCAGGGTTCCCTTTTGTCCGCAAGCGGTGCAGAATCCATCCTCGAAAGTTTTAGTTTGAAGCCTGGCTTCACGATATCCGTAAATAATCATGGTGTTAAAATTTGAATGTGCAAATGTAGGTTTTTTTTTAATAATTCCCATTTAATCGGCGGAAAATTTATCCGTGAGCTACGGGATTTCATTTAGCCACAGGCGGGCGGAGGCATCGCTCGGCATGCGCCAGTCGCTACGGGGGGAGAGGCTGACGGATCCTACCTTGGGGCCGTCGGGGAGGCAGCTGCGCTTGAATTGCTGGGAGAAGAAGCGACGCAGGAATGTCCGGAGCCATTTTTTGATTTCCGGGTCGCTGTACTTTTCCCCGAAGGCCCGTCCGGCGAGGAAAAGGATCTTTTCCGGCGGCGCTCCGAAGCGTATGAAATGATACAGGAAGAAGTCGTGCAGTTCGTAGGGGCCGACGAGATGTTCCGTTTGCTGGCTGATGGCGCCGTCTTTGCCGGGCGGGATCAGTTCCGGACTGACGGGCGTGTCTGCGATGTCCAGCAGGGTCTTTTGCGTTTCCCGGTCGGACAGGTTGTTCGCTGTCCATCTGACAAGGTAGCGGACCAGCGTTTTCGGGATGCTGACGTTCACGTTGTACATCGACATGTGATCGCCGTTGTAGGTGGCCCATCCCAGCGCCAGCTCGGACAGGTCGCCGGTTCCGATCACGATGCCGTCGGTCATGTTTGCCAGATCCATCAGGATCTGGGTGCGTTCCCGCGCCTGTGTGTTTTCGTAGGTGATGTCGGCGGTTTTCCCGTCGTGCCCGATGTCTTTGAAATGTTGCCTGCATGCGTCTTTGATGGGTATTTCCCGGAAGGAGACGCCGGACTGCTCAATCAGGGATACGGCGTTCCGGTAGGTGCGTCCCGTTGTTCCGAAGCCGGGCATGGTCACGCCGAGGATGTTTTTGCGTGGAATATTCAGCATGTCGAAGGCGCGTACGGTGACCATCAGCGCCAGCGTGGAATCCAGTCCGCCGGAGATGCCGGCGACGGCGGATTTTGCGCCGGTATGCTTGAGCCGCCTGATCAGTCCGAATGTCTGGATGTTGAATATTTCCTCGCACCGTTCTTTCAGCGCGCCGTCTTCTGCCGGTACGAACGGGTACGGGTCGACCTGCCTGCCGAACGCGCCCCTGCAGGGAGCGAGGTCGAAGGATATCCGGCGCGCTTTGGCTGCGGATCCGTTCCGGCAGGGTAGGGTGAAGCTCGTGTTTACCAGCCTGTCGTGTTGCAGGCAGTCGATGTCTATGTCGTTTATGACCAGTTTGTCATCCGTGTTAAACCGTTCGGATTCGCTTATGATCGAGCCGTTTTCGGCAATGAATCCTTTTCCTGTGAAGACGGCGTCGGTGCCGGATTCTCCGAATCCTGCGGCTGCATATACGTATCCGGAGATGCAGCGTGCGGATTGCTGGGCGATAAGCGATTTGAGGTACCGGTTCTTGCCGGTGATCTCGTTGCTGGCCGACAGGTTCAGGATGATGTTCGCTCCCTGCAGGGCTGATTTTGAGCTTGGCGGGACGGGCGCCCACAGGTCTTCGCAGATTTCAATGCCGACGACGGCTTCACAGGTGCTGTGATCCTTTTTGCCGGAAGGGTTTTCCGCGTCGCCGGTCTCGAACGGAGGCTTTGCAACGAATAAAAGGTCGGTTCCGAACGGGTGCATTTCATTTCCGATCCGTACCGTATCCGATTGGAGCCTGTTCGCGGAAGAAAACCATCGCATTTCCTGAAATTCTTTATAGTTCGGGATAAACGTTTTCGGAACGACGCCCCGGATACGTCCGTTCTGAAAAACGACCGCCGTGTTAAACAGGTTGTTTTCCGCTGCCAGAGGCATTCCTGCGGCGCATAACAGGTTCAGCGCTGCCGTTTTTTTTACCAGTTGGAGCAGGGCTTCCTCCGCTTCGTGCAGCAGCGCCTGCTGTGCAAACAGGTCCATACAGGTGTAGCCCGTGATGCACAGTTCCGGGAAAACCATTATTTGCACTCCCTGTTCGTCCGCATTCCGCATGAGCGATTCGATCCGCCGGATATTTTCCGTGCAGTTCGCCACTTCCGTCACCGGCGCTGCCGCCGCTACTTTTACAAATCCATTCATTTCTTTCCCGGTTTTATTCCGCCGGCAAAAATAGGCATTAATTTGATAATACACCCTTTTTGCAGTTGAAAATTTAACCCGCGCGGGGCGGTTTTATGCTAAAGAAAAAACGGGCTGTTCGCTTTCATGGAACAACCCGTTTGTGTAATTAGCGTGTGCGACTGTTTTATGCCAGCTTACGCGCCCCGTCATTGATTACGACGTCATAGACTTTCGGATATTTGCCGAACTTGTCCTTATAACATTCTTTCGCTTTTTCTATAAATGCATCGTAAAGTTCGTCCCTGACCAGGTTTATTGTGCATCCTCCGAAGCCGCCGCCCATTACGCGGGAACCGGTGACGCCACATTCTTTGGCAATCCCGTTTAGGTAGTCCAGTTCGATGCAGCTTACTTCATACAGTTTGCTCATTCCGCAGTGTGTTTCATACATCTTTTGTCCGACGGTCTCATAATCGTTCGCTTTCAGGGCTTCGCACACATCCAGGACACGCTGTATTTCCTCAATTACATATTCGGCGCGCATGAAGTCTTCCGCGCTGACTTTTTCTTTTACGCCGTTGAGCTGTTCTATCGTCGCATCCCGTAGAAATTCAACACCGATTGCCTTCGCTGCGTTTTCACAGGATTCGCGGCGTTTGTTATAGGCTGAAGATGCCAGTTCGTGCTTTACTAATGTGTCGAGCAGTACCAGTTTGTATCCTTTCGGATCAAAGGGGTAATATTCATATTCCAGCGAACGGCAGTCGAGGCGGATCAGGCTTCCCTTTTTTCCGAATACGGAGGCAAACTGGTCCATAATGCCGCAGTTTACGCCTACATAATTATGTTCGGTGGCCTGTCCTATCCTTGCAAGTTCAAATTTGTCGATGCCCAGGTTGAACATGTCGTTCAAAGCATACACATACGTACTTTCGAGGGCGGCGGATGATGACATGCCTGCCCCGAGAGGGACGTCTCCTGCAAATGCCGTGTTGAAACCGGCAATCCTGCCTCCGCGCTTGGTGATTTCCCGGCATACGCCAAAGATATATTTTGCCCAGCTTGTACGTGGAGCGTCTTCTTCGTTCAGGCCAAATTCGACATAATCTTTCAGATCTATTGAATAGGCGCGGACTTTGTTGGTTCCGTTTGTTTTCAGCTCGGCAATCATCCCTTTATCAATGGCTCCGGGAAAAACAAAGCCACCGTTGTAGTCGGTATGTTCCCCAATCAGGTTGATGCGTCCCGGTGAAGCATATACCGATCCTGTGCTTCCGTCAAAATGTTTGATAAAACGACTTCTTACGTGTTCTATATCCATAATTTTTCACTCTTTATTTATAATTAATCAATATGTTTAATCTACGGGAATGTCTTTATTTACGTTTTTACTTCCTGCCAGTGCATAATATAACATGTACGCCATACCGGCTACGGGGACAAGGTATGAGATCATGTAGGTTGACATGTCGGCCACCCAGTTCTGTACCAGCGGAAGGATCCCTCCACCGACGACCATCATCATAAAAATGCCGGAGCCTGCCGCCGTATATTTTCCAAGTCCTTCGGTTGCAAGGTTGAAAATTCCACCCCACATGATCGAGGTGCATAATCCGCAGAGGACAAGCAATAATGCGCTAAGCGGCACTTCCGTTACGGCAAACCCGGAACCGGTGAAGACCGGCATGGACGATTTTACGGCTACCGGAGAGGCTATGGCGGCCAGTATAAGCAGGATACCTAATCCGGATGCAAACGTCAGCATTGTTTTACTTGAGACTTTCGCTCCGATCATGCTGCCTAAAAATCTGCCGACAAGCATGAGGAACCAGTATGTTCCGGCCACAAATCCGGCAACGGTCGCTCCTACATTTCCCGCTTCGGGGTCTTCCAGGAAGAAATTAAGGGTTCCCGGTATGCCTACTTCCACGCCTACATAGACGAAAATCGCAATGGTGCCCAATACGAAATGGCGGAAAGCCCACGGACTTTTTTCATAAACAATGTTGTCTTTCTTTTTATCCGCATCCGGATCCCGTATGGGAATCATTGAAAGGATTAAAAACGCGGCGGCAAATACGCCCATTGCGATGAACAGTACAAGATTGACGTCGGAGATAGCGGTGTCTTTTGTCACTACGCCGATCAGCGCTCCTATGAACATGGGAGTTACGGTTCCGGTCAGCGAATTGCATGTTCCTCCGATTTGGATCAACTGGTTTCCCTTGTTTCCGCCCCCTCCGAGCAGATTCAGCATCGGGTTAACAACCGTATTCAGCATACAGACGGAGAACCCTGCGATGAATGCGCCGAGCAGATAAAGATAGAAATTGGCAGGAAGGCCGAACAGTTGCGATCCGACCCCGATGATACCTGACAGGTACTGGGTGAATACGCCTAACAACCCTACTGCGATTGCAAGTAATGCGGTTTTTTTGTAACCGATTTTGATTAAAAGTTTGCCGGCCGGAATACCCATGAAAAGGTATGCCAGGAAATTCATCATGTTACCCATCATTCCCAGGAAGTTGGATCCTTCGATTCCGGGTTGATTTTTCCAGATTACTCCGATAGGCGCTGCAAGATTTGTTACAAATGAAATCATTGCAAAAAGGAACATCATTGTAATAATCGCAATTATGCTCCCGTTCTGTTTTTTTTGTGTCATAGCGAAAAGATTTTTATAATTAGTAATTAGTTCTGTTTATTTCACTGAAAATTTATATACGGTCTGGCTTTCAAAAACCTCGCCGGGGCGAAGGGTGGTTGAAGGGTACTCCGGTTTGTTCGGGCTGTCGGGAAAATGCTGCGTTTCCAGGCATAGCGCCGCTCTTTCGGGGTAGCGCTGCCCGTTTTTTCCGGTTAAACGGCCGGTCATCCAGTTGCCCGTATAAAGCTGAACGCCGGGTTCTGTGGTATACGTATCCATTACGATGCCTGTTTTTGGAGAGATGCAGCGTGCACAGAACGAAAGTTCATTCTCCGTTTTGTTCAGTATGTAGGTATGGTCATATCCCTTGCCGAAAGTAAGCTGCTCGAAATGATCGTTTATACGTTCGCCGACGGCATGAGGCTGACGGAAGTCCATCGGTGTTCCTTCCACTTTTTCTTTCGGGCCGTAGGGTATCGCGGTACTGTCTGTCGGAAGATAGTAATCCGCATTAATGGTGAGCAAGTGGTCTCCGATAGACGGATCACCGGCTCCCGAAAGGTTGAAATAAGAATGGTTGGTCAGGTTTACTACCGTTGGCCGATCCGTAACGGCATGGTAAGAGATCACCACTTCATTGTCGTCCGTAAGACGGTATATGACCGTTGTATCCAGTTTGCCGGGAAAACCTTCTTCCCCGTCTGCCGAAGAACAGGTTAGCTCTGCGGTCTGCTTATCCGTTTGTTTCATCTCCCAGACGACGGCGTTAAAGCCTTTGATCCCGCCATGCAGGCTGTTGGGGCCATTGTTGATCGCCAGTTTGTCGTAGACAGCGCCATCCAGCGAAAACCGCCCTGCGGCTATTCTGTTTCCATAGCGTCCGCATACGGCGCCGAAATAGGGTTCTTCGGATGCCAGGTAGTCGCTGATGGATTGATGTCCGGTTACTACGTCTGTCAGTTTCCCGTTTTTGTCCGGAACCATAATGGATACAATTTTTGCTCCATAATTCAGGATCGTTACTTCAGCGCCGTTTTTGTTTGTGAGCACACAAAGATTAATTTCCTTTCCGTCAACTGTTTTCCGGAAATCAGCCAAAAGCAGACCGGAAAGTGTCTGTTCATTCTTCATAAAGATTGTTTTAAATTGAGCGTAAAATTAGTGTTATTATTTAATATGATACGACCTGGAAAGATGTTTTAAAACATATTTCCAGACGATTTTGATTTAATTTTCTGACAATAAGACATGATCATAAACTATTTTTTTAAATTTGCAGTCTTTTTCATAATGGTCGCATTGGCAATATTGCTATTGATCATGTTAACTGACAGAAAAAGTGTGGAAAGTGGGAATACGCCTGTTTAATATATGTTTGGTCTGTTGTGCCGTATTTTTTTTATCCGGCAGGGAAGAACTTTGTGCGCAGTTGACAGACCTGCTGTATAGATCCGATAGCCATATAGACACCTTGCGCAAGGGACAGCTGTCGCTGGAAATAGATAATATTTCCTTTTTCAAAAACAATGAGTTTTCTTCAACCGTTCAAAAAGGATATACGCTGCCCGGGTTCTGGTTGCAGTTAAAGACCTCCTATTACCCGCTTACAAATCTAAAACTGGAAGGAGGGGTTCATTCCATCTGGTTCTGGGGGAGCACCCGGTATCCGGCATTTGCCTATAAGGGGATCTCTACCTGGAACGGGCAGGATTATGCGCGCAATGTACATGTCCTGCCTTATTTCAAAGCGCATATTGCTCTTTCGGAACATGTGGATATTGTTTTAGGCGATATTTACGGCAATTCCAACCATCATTTGATAGAGCCGCTATATAATCCGGAACTGAATCTGACCTCCGATCCGGAAACCGGCCTGCAACTTTTATATCGTTCGAAATGGCTTCATTTCGATACGTGGGTGGACTGGATGACCTATATTTATAACCTGGATACCAAACAGGAGTCCTTTGTCGCCGGGGCATCCGCCTGTTTTATGGCAAATTCTCCGAAGTCTCCTTTTCATGTCTATTTTCAACTGCAGGGTTTAGCGCATCACAAGGGAGGGGAGATTGACATAACGGACGAAGATGTGCAAACCGTCGCGAACGGTGCGGCGGGTGCGGGAGTGACATGGAACAGCAACCGCAAAGTCCTTCGATTTATAAATGCAGAGTTTGATCTGGCAGGTTATAATTTCCCCAAAGGACGTGCATATACATTTGACAAAGGGGTTGGTTTCTATACCAGACTGACCGTGCAACTGTCGAACTTCAATGTCCGGACTTCTTACTGGTCCTGCAGGAATTTTATGCCGGTTTTCGGCAGTGCGTTTTACGGTTCCATCTCCACAAAGGAAAAAGATATGTTATACGAAGACCCTGCACTTCTTTATGTTGGCGCCGATTATATACATCCTTTAAGTAAAGGTTTTGCCTTCGGCATGAAGGCTGAGGCGTATTGCTATTTATCGGGAAAAATGTATAACCGGAATACGGGAATCTATGCACCTTCCGCTTTCGGTAACAATGCGAGTTATTCCATAGGTGTCTGTTTGCGGATTAATCCGTCGTTTTTACTGAAACAGTATTAGCTGCCGCAGAGAGGAATAATTCCAGGCTATCGTCGGGGCCTAATCCGAATCTTTTTTTCAGACGGTAACGAAGGCCGTGTACTGATGCCGGTTCGATGGAAAAGCAGGCTGAAACTTCTGCAATTTCCAGCCCTATTATAAAGCATATACAGTATTTAATATATTGTATGGACAGGTTGCCGTCGTATCTGTCTTTGATGTTGTTTATAGATGCTTCGTTTAAATGGAGGAGCTTTTCACTGTAATCCTTTTTGTTTTTCAGGTGTTTGTTTATTAACTTTTCCAGGTCTTCCTTAATGACTTCGCAGATCGGAAGTTCTTTTGAATGAGCAGGCAGCAGGTTCTCATAAGTGCGAAGGAAAACATCCAGATCATCCATGTTATCCAGTCCGAAATTTTTCTTTAACCGGTATCTTACCATGTGTACAGAGGCCTGTTCTATGGAAAAACAGGTGGAGACTTCCCCGATTTCCATACCGATCGAAAAGCATGCACAGTATTTTATATAAGGTATGGAGAGATTTCCGTTATAGGCATTTTTAAGCGCGGAGATATATTGTCCGTCAATGCGCCCCAGCGATTTGACGTAGTCTTTTTTATCCGGGAGTTTTTTGGTAATCAGCCGGGCGATATCTTCTGTGACTGATTTCAGAAGGGGTTCTTCCGCCCCGACGGATTCCTGTTTTTTATCGTTTATCCCGTTCATACGGCAGTCAGGTAGCGCTTCATCCTTTTCCGGCAGCGCTTTGACAGCCTGTTCTTCTTCCATTTTAAGATGGAGCTCCGCATCCTCTTTTTCGGCTTTTATCAAAGCCGGGCGACGTTTTAGACTTTTCTTTGCCGAATAAAACCATAGCCAGAGCAATACGATGGCCGCAACCGGCAAAAGGGCGACCAGGATCAGCATGACGGTTAATTTTACCTGGCGGGCATTTATCACTTTTAATTGTTCAATGATTTGCTGTTCGGTCTCGCTGTATTTTTTTTGCTCAAACAGAGAAGGGGCGCCGGCATATTTTGTCCGGCTCATGACGCAGGCATCCCCCGTCGTTATTCCTTCGTTATTTAAATATACGTCAGTTGTGTCTTCCTGTGCATGTAAGAGAGAACAGAAGAACAAAAGTAGTATGAATGATGCCTTTTTGTTCATTAACAATATTGTTTCTATTGCACCGGCAAAAATAGAAAAAAAATGATAAATATCAAATTATGATGTTAGCTTTATTGATAAGTGGAAATGCGATGCATCGCGTCTCCTTCGAATGGAAGCAAACTTATTTGCTTTTCACGCTGATGGGGCAGTTTGTGCAAACCGAAGTAAAGAATAATAAAGGGAACCGACGCCGTAGTAAAAACGGTCGGCAATATCTACGTTTTCGAGTTCAAAATAGACAGCAATGCCACTGCCGAAGATGCCCTGAAACAAATTGACAGTAAAGACTACGCAATCCCCTACGCTGCAGACCACCGAAAAACGGTTAAAACAGGCGTAGCGTTTTCGCAAAAAGAACGGGGCGTAAAACGATGGTTGATAGAATAATACCTGCACCCCGTCGTTGAGCGCGCGAACATGGAAATAACTTTGTTTTTGTGAGGAGATAAAAAAATAATCGTCGAATCGTGTTTTTTTTCAAATAAAATTTGGATTATCAAATCAATCGCATTATCTTTGGCAGCAAATTTTATAACAATCTCTATGATAACCGCTATGAAAAAATATTCTTCTGTTTTTGGATTAATTAACCTGAATTGGTTGGCTAATTCCGGTTATTTCTTAGAGAGAGAGAGAGAGAGAGAGAGAGAGAGAGAGAGAGAGAGAGACGAGCAGGTGTAGTACATTTAATGTACGCGCACGTGCGTATACTAAAAATCAATCAAATAAAAAAAATAAGAAACCTGTTATTCTCAGGTTCTCATATAAATTTTTATCGTAAACCGTTCAGGCTTGTGAGGGGAAGGTTGTATCCTTCCGTCACAGGCTTTTTTTTTGTCCGGCGGGAAAGGTGCAGGATACGGTTTACGAACAGGAATGGAAAGCGACGTCATGGTTTAGAGAGAATTTATTATGTTACACAAACTTAATTCTTTATATTATGGCACTTAAATATAAAAGCATACAGAGAATACAGCCGGGAGTGGCTGGCGGAGGTGCGAAGAAATACTACGCATCGATCGTAATTGACGGCGAAGTGACGGTAGACGACTTGGTGAAGGAAATTGAAAAATTCAGCGCACTGAGCGAACCGGATATTCGCGGAGTGATTGTGGCATTGGAGAACGTGATTCAGAACAAACTGGCCGACAGCAAAATGATACGGCTCGAAAAACTGGGAACGCTTTATCCGACGCTGCACAGTACAGGTAAAGACAGGGAAGAGGACGTGGACAGCCGTTCCATCCGCAGTATATGGGTGAACTACCGTCCCGGTTCCCGGATCCTGTCTACTATGAAAGATGCCGGAGTTAAAAAGACGGTATAACGGATGGCTATCTGTTACCAAACGGATAGCTATCGGTTGCCCAACGGATGACTGTCCGTTACTCGACAGATAGCTATCGGTTACTTAACGGATAGCTTGAGATTCCACCACATCACGCCTGTTTTTTTCAGGACGTCGCCGGGCAGGCGTGATGCGGCAGGAATTGAGAAACAAATAATTTAGAATGTGGTATTTAACAGTTGCGAATCATGTTTTACATACGAATCAACAAAATCAAAGTATTCAACAACCGGGAAGGCTTTCTCGGCCTGTTCAACTGTGCTGAAATGCAAATTTACAGCCATGCCGCCGGATATTTCGTCGAAGAAGTCCCTACAGTCCCTCCGGTCCCTACAGTCTCTATAGTCCCCCCACCCCTAACCCTGACCGACCTGATCACCCTGGACAAACCCGACAGACAGTTCACTCCGCCGGAACGGACCGTCTCGGTCGAACAGCTCGCCCCGGACAGATACCGCTATACCGTATACCGCCAGTTCCGCGCCTACGATACGCTGGAAGACAGCCTCGCAGACCATTTGTCCTTGCTCAAAGGCCCGCTTTACAGCGCCGCCTGGCCCCACCGTCACGACCCCCGCGAATACGCCCGCCGCATCGCCGGAACGTATGCCACCAGCCCGGACTACGCTAAAACGCTGGTTGTCGTGATTGACAAAATGGAAAAGACGGTTGCGAATCTTGAATTATGAATTATAATAACGGAAAAAATGATAAAACCGGAAAAACACAGTGTATATGCCCCCCTGAAATTACCCACAAATGGGGTTTTCTACTTCCTGATTTATGATGTCCTTTGCAGGTACATATTATCCGGCAATCCGCAGGGGATTGCATCGCCCGAAATGATTAGATGGTGTGCCATTTCCTTACGGGTAGAGGATATATATTAATGTATAGTAATAACCACCTTCGCAAGGGACATAAAATAAAAAAGAATGAAAAAGAATTTAATTATCAGAACGTTATTGGTGTCAGGATTGCTTTCGACTGTGATGACATACGGACAGGTGATTTCTCTACCAAAAGAAATTGTTTACGGAGGCATGACGCTTCTCGACATAGATTTAAACCCGGACAAAGGAACCCGACAAAGGTTTGGGTTTTCATACGATCTGGGCATTCGTATCACAAAAGTTAGTTTTATATATTTAGGATTTATACATTCGGATGAAGATATGTTTGACCCTAAGTATGAAAATCCGTGCGGGACGTTTAAATATGTTTCTCGCGGGACGTTTTATGGTGACTATACGGTTCATGATGACGGGAAAGTATTTTACTCACACAGACGTAATGGTTTTTTAATCGGCAGTCCTTTGGGAATATCATTAGGTAAAATAAGCGTATATGCAGGACCGTTATTTTCTATTGACCATTTTACGAGAGGGCATGTACATACACCGAAAAGTGTAGGAAATCCATGGGGAGCGCCGAGTTATGATGATAGTAAAATAAAAGTACCCGGAGATTATCCATACGAGACGCCCGTTCTTTTTGACGACGACCCTGATACATTTAATAAAGGAAACAAAATTGCATTTGGTGTATTATCTGCATTAAGTTTCAGGTATGTACGACTAAATTACAGGTTTTTACATTACAATACACAATTGTACGGGGGCGAACGCAACACACATAACATAGGAATTTCCGTACAGTTATCTGCCAGAGAATAAGAACATAAAAAACGACACATGCTTTAAGATAATCCCGCACACAGCATAACCGAATATTTTACGAACCAGACAAACGATTGAATAATAACTTTAATAACAAAGCAAATGAAACAGAAAACTGACAAGACAAAAAAGGAAATGACACAAAGAATGTATTTCATTACCCTGCTGTCGAGAATCATCCTGACTTTGGTGCTAAGTGTACATGCGCAAACTGCCCCGATAGGCAAGACCGGCCTTTACTGGGAACTGAACGGCGACACGCTCGTCATTACCGGCGAGGGCAAAATGCCGGATTATTTCAGTGCTTACAGTGTATCGAAAGTAAGCGATGTGACGAATTATCGCCTTTATCTGCGATCACCCTGGTATTCCAGTCGGGAGAATATTTATACGGTGGATATACAAACCTCCGGTCCGACGACGATTGGAAGCGATATTTTTGCAGGCTACCCGAATCTTGTCAGCGTCCATATACCAGCAAACGTGACGACGATTGAAAGGTATGCTTTTCACGTCTGCCCGAATCTGAATGAAATCACGGTTCACTGGACGAATCCCTCGGTGTGTCGTGTCAGCAAGCCTGCATTTATGAAATCTACGTTTAAAAAATTGACTCCGGGTAATATTACGCTGCGTGTTCCCGAAGGGACAGCTGTCAAGTATCAATCCCACTGCGCCTGGAAGAAATTCCGGATAACAGAGGAGGCGGAGAACACGGATAAAATGTAAGAATGAAAAGAATGAAAGTGCAGTTGTTGGGCGGTTGCGGTAGAGACGCGATGCATCGCGTCTCTACGATTAGCCCGGCGCAGTCGAGCGGAGGTAGAGAATATATATTTATAAATAAAAAAAGGATATGAAAGAAAGAATGTTAGCTGCTATTGCAGTAAGTATGAGTTTGTGGATGATTTTTGCGTGTTCGCAGAAATATCAGGGTGAATTGTTGCCGGTGCAGGACGAAAGTACAGGCAAATGGGGCTATACCGACACCATAGGGAAAAGCGTGATTGCGCCCAAATGGGACGTGGCCGGCATTTTCTCGGAAGGTCTGGCGGCGGTAGAAACAGATGGAAAATGGGGATTCATTAACAGAAACGGAATAGAATCCATTCCTGTGAAATATGATGCCGCTTTTGCTTTTTCCGGCGAAAATGCTTTAGTGGCGCTGGATAGACAATGGGGGAAAATTGATAAAACAGGAAAGGTATTTCTGCCTTTGGAGTTTGATTCTATCGGAACATTTTCCGAGGGCCTGGCAAAAATAAATTCAAACGGAAAATGGGGATATATGGATACTGCCGGAAAAGAAGCCATTCCTGCGAAGTATGATAAGGTCGAACCCTTTTCCGGAGGTTTGGCATCGGTCGAGTTGGATGATAAAGCGGGCGTGATAGATATCTCCGGAAAAGTAGTAGTCCCTTTTCAGTTTAAGGGATTACAAAAACTTATTGGCGTATGGTCGATGAAAAGAATATCGTTCCATACGGATCCTAACGATGTCGAGGAGATTAGCATGGCATTGGGAGTTCCGGATGAATCTTTAAACAAAGAAGATCACTTGCTATCCTTTCAGGAAGAAGGAATATTTCATTCCGGTATTGACATGTCGGACGGCAGTATTTTTAAAAACGGAAAAGCGACCGCTTTTAAGAAGAATAATAAATGGCAATGCGACAATTTTGTCAAGGGTGAATCGGGAAAGAATAATTTTATTTTTTCCTGTGACCTCAAATTATCCCTCGAAAGCGAAGACCTTAATTACAAATTATTCCTCGAAACTGAGAACAGTCTCCGTATTGAAGTTTTTGAGAAAATCAAAAGAGATCCATCTTCCGTTTCCGGTTATATGACGAAAGGCGGTATCGTGCCGATGCATCATACATTGACATTTATACGACAAAACTAAGAAATCTCATTTTCGGTCGGCGTAGCGTTTTTCGTCGCGCTGGCTTAAAAGCAAGGCGCAGCCTTGCAGCGTGGCACCGCCGACCACACAAAACTTCGGCGGGGCGGAACCTGAAAAGCCTTACGAGTAGGGAATAATTTAAAATGTAAAAGTATTATGGGATTATTTGATTTTTTAAACTCGAAATCCGCGATTGAAAAAGATAGAATAAGGACAGACAAACAATTGCGTAAGCTCAGGAAGGAGATTGAGAAGAATAAGAAATTACTGGGCACTTTAGAGTGGGAGCATCATCCGGATGGCACACGCTATACAAAGCAGGACTGTGTCGCCTATGCATTTTTGTATTGTGTAAAAAAGCAATACGATCGTGGAGGGGAGAAATTTGATATGGATACCGCCAAATGGTTGCTTGATACCTATTGCGGTGGTTCCGATACATATAACGGCCTCTTTTTGCTGAAATTCATGATGGCTTGCGCAAATGAGGGCAAATAGGATACAGGGAGGAGATTCCCCGCTCGGCGTAGCGTCTTCGTTGCGCCGGGTTAGAAGCAAGGCTCCGGCCTTGCAGAATCAGGGAACGGAATAATGGAGTTGAAAATTGAAAATGAAGACAAGGATGAAAGTGCAGTTGTTGGGCGGTTGCGGTAGAGACGCGATGCATCGCGTCTCTACAATTAGCCCGGCGCAATCCGGAGACTGCGCCGGACGGAAGAATCCGAATAGATTTCAGTATATGGATAAAATAAAGAGATTAATTAACAGCTCCTTCGCAAGGAATGGAGCATAAAACAGACAAAAAAATGAACAGAATGAATTTAAGAAAAAAAGCAGTGAGATTGACCGTTGTGTCGATGATTTATGCAATGCCGGCGCTATGTGCGTACGGGCAGGATGTATCGGAAACAGCGGAAGTAACAGCCGCACCGGAACCAGTAGAAACAATAGAAACATCGGAAGCGGCGGCAACCGTCGTAAGCGCTGTTTCGGACGTTTCGGAACTTGAAACAATGCTTGCGTTTGAGGAGTTTAACTTTTATGACGCGGCCTTCACGCAAACCGGCGCGCCGGCGTATCGCAGGAAAAGCCCTTTCCTGGCATGGTTCCTGTCATGGCTCTATCCCGGTATCGGACAGTTCTATAACGGCCAGGCCGGAAAAGGCATTGCAATGACGGCGGTTGCTACGGGAGGGTTTGGACTGTGTATTGCCGCCGTTCAAAAGGAGGACGACAATCTGGGCGCCATCGGGGCGCTCGTTCTTACCGGCGTTGCCCTGTGGTCGATGATAGACGCTCCCGTTTCGGCCGGCAAAATCAATCGCAGGAATACGGCCCTGACGTGGGATGTTGGCAATGGCGCACAGCTCAACTTGCGTCCGACCCTCTCGTACGAAAATCCGCTGAAAGGGGTGCAGTCGGGCAGGGAACTGCGTAGTGGCCTGTCGCTCAGGGTGGACTTCTGACGGTCAGGATTCCCGCCGGAAGCATTGCTGACGGCCGTTTTCGGGAAAACATTATGGTAAGAGAAGAACAGCCCCCCCCCATAAGTGGGGTTGTGGGCTGTTTAAGCACCCTGTATTTTTGTGGCGGATATCAGTGACTTTATAAAGTCAATGAGATGCCATTCAAATAATTAATGTAAAACCGCCCGAAAGGGCATAAAGAGAAAAGAAATGAAAATAAAGTTGTTAAAAAACAGAATTGTATTACTGGCTATCGTAACGGTTGCCGCAGTAGGGAATGTATGGTCGCAAACAGTTTCAAGCGAAGATGCCCGCAAAACCCGGTGGGGTATCAAGGGCGGGATTAATATTGCGACGGTCGATATTGAAAGCGAGAACGAGATTGTTCCGCTGGAATCTGTCACCGGAGCAGTGGCAGGCGTAACGCTTGATCATTCAATTACACCCTACCTGTTTTTCCATTCGGGACTTGAAATCAGTATGAAAGGCTTTGGGATAAATTCCGACAGCGGTTCTACGCTCACATCTACGGCGGTCTATCTGCAACTTCCGGCAGCAATAGGTTGTAAGTTCAACATCGGCAGGGGATGGAAGATAGGGCTGCGCATGGGATTTTACCTTGCCCAGGGAATTGCAGGCAATACCTCGGCTACCGTTTCAGGAGAATCCGACAGCGTAAGCACTTTTGGCGACAAAATCCTTAATCCTTTCGACGCGGGCATGTTGATTGGCAGTTCCTTCCAGAAGGGAAAAGTCGTTATCGGGACACAAATCGAACTGGGCCTTACCGAAACGAACGGCGACAATTTCAAGGTTACGGGAGCAAAGGCGCATAGCAGCAATGTTTCGATTGCGGCAGGGTTTGTATTTTAGGTTTGGAATGAAAAATAATCACTATCCGCAAGGGGACACAAAGCCAAAAGTAAAATGGGATAAGAAGGTATTATTAACTTTAAAAATAAAAACAGGATGAACAAAAAATTATCAATTCTCGTATTAATAAGCATCGCCACGATGATGTTTACCGGATGTAACTCCAAAAATGCGGAAACACATTCCCGGAGTGAAAATGCAGGCGCAAACGACGTTCCATCAAGTATTACTCAAAAAGCAAAAGAGAGCGGTAAAAGCTCAATAGGGAGTGAAAATGTCAGCACAAACGACGTTCAATCAAGCATTACTGAAAAAGCAAAAGAGAGCGGTAACGGCATGATAGATCTTATCAGATCGTGGGGAGAGAAGATCGCTGCATCCAATAAGAACGTGGAGGTATATTCTTTACCGCTTTTGCCACAGACCAAAACCTGTATGACAATACCCGTAGTTTTTCATCGGGATGATCCGGTTGCGAATATGCGCGATTTTATTGAAGTAGTCAATGAAATCAGTGAGCAAATATTTATAAAGCCTAAATTGGAAGACAAAATGATGGGTATTTTTTTGGGCTTTGCTCCTGATGGAGAGGCGGTCTGCGGACTGTCCATGTATCCGCAGGAACAGGTATTTTCACTGGAAG
This sequence comes from Tannerella sp., assembly GCA_031265585.1. Taxonomy (GTDB): domain Bacteria; phylum Bacteroidota; class Bacteroidia; order Bacteroidales; family Tannerellaceae; genus Tannerella. The sequence continues at coordinate 20,564 of JAISCL010000067.1, forward strand.
GAATTGATTTTACATCGGAAAAGGCCGCTGTTTACCGTCAAGCATTTAATACATTAGTGAAGAATAAAACGGGGAAAACGAACATTTGCGAATGGGATTGTTTTATTTTCAGGTCCATGAAACCATCAAAAATTGAAGATCTTTCGGATATGGGCGAACGGACTGTTACAGGCGTTGCAGGCACCACCATTATCTCGCTTTACAAGCTTGAAAGCGGGATTGCGAATCTTCTTCTGTCAAATAAAAATATGTTGGAACAAATTTTTTCCGCATCTTCAGAAAGTAACGACAGTAAAGCTATTATGAAAACAGGATTTCCTGTCAGCACTGTCTGGTTTGACGGTTCCGGCAAACGTATTATGGCAGAAATGGCAAGGCAACTTCCTGATGGCAAAATCAGGAAAGAACGGAAATGGTATAACGGTTATTCCATGCCCCAATGATTTTTTATAAATAAAACGATGTGGAACCCCGCTCGGCATAGCGTCTTCGCTGCACCTGGTTAAAGCGAGGCTTTGGCCTTACAAAATCCGGGAACAGAAGCATTGAGTTAAAAGTTGAAAATGAAAGAACAGTCAGAAAACTAACCGACCGGATATGGATTGCAGATATCATTGAAGACAGGTTATGATAGATGATAGAAAGAAAAAATAAAGAAGACTAAAGGACAATGTTTTTAGAATGATACAAATTATAAATTTAAATGAAAGGAAAAATTATTATGGGATTATTGAATTTTTATTTAAACATGGCAGACTGTAATGTCCTGCAGAAAGCAAAAAAGATGAAAAACAGTGATGTAGTGAAGCATCTGATGGATAACAGGTTTGCTGGGGAGGTTTAATTATGGCGACAGATATTCTTTTTTTGGCAAATACGCCGCTTTCCGATTCGAAAATGAATTGTTACAGAGTTTTACGGAATAAGTTCGGTAAAAAAATAGATGTTTGTTCTCTTGAAATGCTGTCAACAAAAGAGTCTGTAAAGGCGGTCTTTTATCCTGTTACCCGGGAGGATCTTTTATCAAAAGAATTTTCAGATGTTGCTGAGATCATCTTAAAGCGTTTCAACAAAAGAAGTGGACTTTGGTTCAGATTCTACCTCTTTCCTGTGGATTTCCCCCAAAGCGAACTGACCAGCCTGATTGATTCACAAAGCATAGATGCGCTGTCAAGAATTGGAGACGTTGTTCATATTGTCCCGAATACCTTACAGGAACTCATCAAACAAATCGAATACTATTTGGCCAACCGGAACAATATTCGAAGATATTATGGATTTCGCGCGATGGAAGGTTATTTCCGGCTGATATTCGGTCTATTAGCAAAAGTGATCTATGCTATTGCTTTTGCAATGGTCCTGTTAAAAGACTTTCAATTTGCGAAAATTTTACCTGATGCGACTTTTATTGAATTATTTAACCGATACTATGAATGGCATCCCCTGCTCACATACGGAATTGTTATTGCTCCATTGCTTTTCTTTGTAACTTTTTTACTCAGGAAAAGAGGAAGCCGGAATATTGGTATTTCCGACGAATATACTCGTTTGATCGAATCCAATAGCGACATGTTTTCATTGTTTATTTTACTTTGCGGCACATATTCCGGGATACTTCAGTATATTTTTTACAGAGAAGAACTTGGTTTGGGTATTTGGAACCTCTTGTTTATGGTTTTGATAGGCTGTTTGATAAATCTGATCGGACGCCAGTATTATATCGGAAAACGCATGTTTATTCTAAGACACTTAAGAGCGGATAAACACACAAAAGCCGGAAAAAAACTTCCCGGAAAACTGACCGGACATTCCAGTAGTGTTATGGAAAAAATGCTGCGGTTGCCTTTGTTTTTACATATTTCAAATCGACCGCGCGTTTTCTGCAGTTATACACATTCTTCTGGATGGTCGAAAGAACAGGTGAATACCGTATTGTCTGAGTTCAATCGCTACGGAAGCGAGTGTTTCGTAGATCACAGTTCCATAGCAGTGGGTTCCTCGTGGAGGCATCAGTTGCGTCAAGCGATGTCCGACGCAGATTATGTGATTTGCTTCTGTGATGAAATAAGTTGTAAAAAGCCCTGGCCTGCGGCAGAGCTGGAAGCTGCATTGCTTCTGCGTTCCTGTATGATTGCTCCGCATATTACGGTAGTCTGTCCACGTGATATGAGTGATGAAAACGTGGATGGAATGATGCCTGTTTTTAAATATGCGTTTTTGAACGAAGGACTTCCGACTCGTTTTGTAAAACTGATCAGGCAGAGCGGAAACGTGGTCAGGAACCTGTCAAAACATGGATATTTGCTTCAGGAGGATTATTTGGATAGAAGTCTTGCGGGTAATACTCCAATACTGTTTTGGATTCCCTTTGTGCTGTTTTCATTTCTATACGGAATAGTAGGATTTTTTACAAGTATATTGCCTTTTCTGGCTCTTATTGCGTTTGGCGTTTTTTTTGTTACGACAAACAGTGAAAATTTATTGACTGCATTTGATCAATTAGGGGATATTTTGGTTAATTCAAACAGTTTCTATAGTTGCTTATTAATGGGGACGATTTTCTATATCCTCAGTAGTATTCTTTCGTCATTCTATTGGAGAAATATTGTTTTTAGATTGGCTAAAAAACAGAATGGACTAAAAAGAACAATTACGTCCCTGGTACAAATTCTTTTTTGCGTGTTTTCCATTTTAACTTTTATTCCCGTCGTTACTGATTTGAATTTAACCTGGATCGTGACTGTTTTCTGCATTTGTTATATCGCGATGAGTGCTGTATCGGAAAAATATATATTCGACCATGATTTTGGCGAAGTCATAAGACGGAATCAGGTTATTATGCCGTCCGCATCGAAAAATCCTCTGCCGGGTATGGCTGAATTTCGCATAGAACAAATGATGCATTTAAGAAAGAGAAAGGGTCTTCTAAAACCGATGTACAATTTTTTCAAACGTTATAAAGGTACGCAAATCATTGATTTATATGGGCGTGGACAGAATGATCCTGATCTGAAAGGCGCATTTGATAAGCTCGTTGAACTAAAAGACGATTTGCTTAAATGCGGTCATTCACACAACATTGCCTTGCTATTTGATGATTTGGGCGAATATGCGGGATTGCTTGGCCGGTATCAGGAATGTCTGAATTATTACGAGCAATGTACGGAGTTTTTATACGCATCTTTAGTCAGTGGGTATAAAAATTATTCAACAATATACTCTATCTATTACAAAATGGCAAAGGTTTATTTAAAGCTGGGTAAATGTGAAGAGGCAGGTAAATACGCATGGTATGCCATGCATGGTATTTATCAAAACCGTTGCCTGATGGATGATCATCTGAAAAAAATCCGGCGCGGCTCTAATGATAATTCACTTTTTTTGTTTTTTCGAAGTATCAGGCATGCTTTTTTAGACCGTTCTGTTACAATCGGGTTTAAGCTTTTGTTTAATGGGGACAAGGTGTTGTTTGAAGAGGTAAAAAAATTCAGGAAAGCTATCCAAGATACTTAATTACAATAAAATAGAAAGATTATGGAATTAGGTAGAGTAAGGATGCTAAAAACTTCAGGGATGAAAACGGGAATGAAAGTAATAATGTTATTCCCCCATAAGTGGGATTGCGGGCTGTTTGAACACTCTGTATTTTTGTGGCGGATATTGGTAACTTTAGATAATTAGGAGATGCCATTCAAATAGTTAATATAAAACCGCCCGAAAGGGCATAAAGAGAAATGAAATGAAAATAAAGTTGTTAAAAAACAGAATTGTATTATTGGCTATCATAACGGTTGCCACGGCAGGGAATGTATGGTCGCAAACGGTTTCAAGCGAAGATGCCCGCAAAACCCGGTGGGGTATCAAGGGCGGGATTAATGTTGCGACGGTTAATATTGAAAGCGAGAACGATTTTGCTTCGCTGGAATCTGTCCTGGGGGCAGTGGCCGGCGTAACACTCGAACATTCGTTTACACCCCGCTTCTTTTTCCATTCGGGACTTGATATCAGTGTGAAAGGTTTTGAAATGGCTTCCGGCAACAGTTCTACGCTCACCTCTACGGCGGCCTATCTGCTGCTTCCGGCAGCAGTAGGTTATAAGTTCAACATCGGCAGGGGATGGAAGATAGAGCCGCGCCTGGGATTTTACCTGGCCTGCGGAATTGCAGGCAATACCTCGGCTACCGTTTCGGGAGAATCCGCCACGGTAAGCACTTTCGACGATGACATCCTTAAGCCTTTCGACGCGGGTACACTGGTTGGCGCTTTCTTCGACAACGGGAAAGTCGTTATCGGGATACAGGTCGAACAGGGCTTTACCGAAACGAACGGCGACAATTTCAAGGTTACGGGAGCAAAGGCGCATAACAGCAATGTTTCGATTGTAGCAGGGTATTTATTTTAGGTATTGAGTTGAAAAAGATAAAAAAACAGGAGACATGAGAAAATTTCAAGCAATAGCATGGGCTTTGTTCACGGTGTTCATTGCCATCATAGGATTTTCAGGTTACAGCGACGGTAGTAGCTATATGGAGTGGTTCGGCATGAAACTTTCCGAAACGGAATTTCTTTGGCTGATTGTCGCCTTTGTTGTCAGCGATATTTTCGTCCTTGTAGCAGCATTCAGAAAGAGTGGGTTTGCTGAAGACAAGTTCGTTGAAAACATGAAGATGAATGCAGAGCAGATAGCCGCTGAATCGACTGAGCTGGAGGCTCCGTGTGCCGTATTGCTGAAGCGGACAAGCAATCTCATTGGCGCTGCCCTGGGAGTTCGCGTATTCCTGAACGGCGTGGAGCAGGGAGTGTTGAAAAACGGCAATATGATTATGATGCAGACAGTGCTGGATCATAATGAACTTACAGTCCGCTACAATGGAAACGACTCCGTTCGCACGCTCAACTTCGACGCTAAGTCGGGCGGATATGTTCGCATCAAACTTAAATACATTAAGGTACAGCTGACGATTGAAAAGTAAGAATTTAGAATTATACCGCTCGGCGTAGCGTCTTCGCTGCGCCGGATTAGAAGCAAGGCTTTGGCCTTGCAAAATCCGGGAACAGAACTGTTGAGTTGAAAATTGAAAATTGAAAGTTGAAAATGAAGACAAGGATGAAAGCGCCGTTATTAGGTGGTTGCGGTAGAGACGCGATGCTTCGCGTCTCTACACCTGAAATCCTGTTTTCCATATCATTCCATTTTGAATGATGCGGTAAAGGTAGTAAATAATTCAATATTCAATTTAAAAACAGATATGTCATGAACAAAAAGATTTTTCAAAGCGGCCGGCGCCCGTATAATTTTACTGCGGATGATGAAAAGAAAAACAGTAATAACCGCCCCTTATGGGCACAAAATAAGAAAGAATGGAAAATATGATCACATTGTACGTGCGTTTCGATATTGACGCCGTAAAGAAAAAGTTTGATACCGGCGTTTACGGTGCGGCGTGCTACAAAACCGTATTCCGAAACCTTCCGGCGAATCTGTTGCAGGGTTGCCACGTATCGATGGGCGACTCCAATGCAACGCTGAGCGGACGGGAGTACGTCTGTATCATCGGGCTGTCCGCACCGGAGAAGCAGTTGCAGTCTATCCGCGAGGCGTTGAGCCGGAACGGTGAATTTTCGTCCGTATGCGCCGGCAATCCGCTGGCGCTGGCGTCCGTCGAAACGGAACCGCTTGTATCGGACGGTGTCTATACCGCCGACGGCGGACTCTTGGACAGTTGGGCAAAAATGGCGTTCGATTCGCTGCAAGAAGCGCCCCCCGAACAAACGGAAACGCCGCCACCGCCCCTCCGTCCGGACACAGCCGAAGAAACACGGGCAAACGCGCCCAAACAGCGACACGGATGCCTGACCACATGGCTGGTGATCATCCTGATCGGCAATGCATCGGCAATGATTATGGGACTGCTGGCAGACCATCCTATCGGAATTGTGCTGGCTTTTCTCGGACTGATAAATATCGGTTGCGTCATACTGCTGCTGACCTGGAACAAAATCGGATTCTATGGCCTCGCGCTGACGTCGATCATCATCTTTATTATCAATTTATATCTGGGAGTAAATATAATACAGGCAATAGCCGGATTTTTCGGGCTGTTTATCCTGTGGGGCCTGCTGAACCAGACAAAAAACGGCGTATCCGGATGGGAAAATATGAAGAAAATTGACTGGTCAAGTCCTGCAGATAAATTGGATTGAGATTCAAAATTAAAAACGGATAAATAACAGTATGAACCGCCTTCGCAAGGGGGGCATAAAACAAAGAACAAAATGAAAAAGAAATTATGGATTGCCGTAATGGCATTAGTCAGTCTGTCGCTGTCATGGGCGATGGCGCAGGAGAAAACGAAAGCACCCGCTACGGCGGCTCAAAAAACAGAAGCTGTAACATTTAAATTTAAAGGTGGAAGCTGTCAGGTAAGCGAGATTTTTCTGAACTCCACGTTTGCACCGGGGAACATAAAAGACGGAGAAAAGCCTTTTCTCATAAACTTCGCTTACACCCTGAACAGAGGCGTTGAAAGCGACGCCCTTTCCGTCCTGTACAATGAAGGGAAGTTTGTAGCCCCGGATGGGAAAACCTATAAAGCGGGTGCGGCGCTGTCGAATGATACTACTTATAGCTTGATAGTAGCCGTCCCCAAAGATCTGAATGTGGAAACGCTCAGTTTTGTATTCGGCAATCAGAAAGTGCCACTGAAACCATTTATCAAAAAATAGTATTAACCGCCCCTCTCTCTTGCGGGGGAGCACAAAAACAGAAGCAAAATGAAAAAGGTATATTTTAAAAGAAGAAAAGGCGTCCTGAGAGGCGCAGTGATGGGATGTATGCTGTTGTTTGCAGCAATAATGCTAATGACCGGTTGCGGGACGCGAAAGACGGCGACCCCGGCCTCAGCTGACGCGGTCGAACGGCAGGAGACGGAGAATCTCCGGGCGGATGATGCCAGCGCCCTGCTGCATATTTACCGCCCGAAATCCTTTGTCGGCGCAGTCGTAAGTTATCACATCCACATGGGTGACGAGCCGCTCTTCCGCGTGACGAACAACAGTAAAACGACGGTCAGGGTGACGCGCGACGGACTGCAATCCCTGTGGGGAAGGACGGAAGCGAAATCCGAAATCCCCCTGGAGATTGAATTTGGAAAGGAATACTACATCCGGTGCGGGGTGAGTATGGGCGCTTTCGTGGGACGGCCCGCATTCACGCTGATGGACAACCGGACGGGAAAAACTGAGTTTGACGCCGTTCGCATCAAGAAAAAGTAAGTCTTGCAAGGATGAAAGTGCAGTTGTTGGGTGGTTGCGACGCTGTAGAGACGCGATGCATCGCGTCTCTACGATTAGCCCGGCGCAGTCCGGAGACCGCGTAGAATGGGGAATTTCAGTGCATGGATAAAATAAAGATATTAAAACCGCTTCCGCAAGGGAGCACAAAACAGACAGAGAAATGAACAGAATGAATGTAAGAAAAGCAGTAATGAGATGGACTGTCGTGTCGATGGTTTATGCAATGGTAGCGCTGAGCGCGTACGGGCAGGAGATTGGCGGAGAGATGACGTCCGAGGTGAAGTGGCGTATTGAGGGTGAAACGCTGTATATAAGCGGGAAAGGGGTGGTGCCGACTACTATGTTTGGACAGCAGTCGCCCTGGTACCCGTACCGTTCACAGTTCCATGCGGTAGTGATCGAAGAAGGCATCACGGAGGCAGGTAAATATTTGTTTAACGGCTACAAAAACATTACCTCCCTGACGGTTGCAGGAAGTGTCGATGTCCTTGGCAGCTATTCGTTTTCCGGCTGCTCCAGGCTCGCGACGGTAGAAGTCAAAAGCGCTCTGCCGCCAGGTATCAACATCGCTACATTTTACCGGTCGAAAACCAAAAAGGCGAAACTCATTGTGCCGAAAGGGTGCATAGCCGAATATAAGGATACGTCTTACTGGAAGAAATTCGGCGCTGTGGAAGAAAGTGATCAGGTGGCAACGGATGCGGAGGACATCGAAAAGAAGATTGACGCGCCATGCACCGTTCGCCTGTACCGGGAGCCGCGTTTTAGCGGAGGATCGGCCACGTTGCGCGTCTATCTGAACGGTGCGGAGCAGGAAAAGCTGGAGAACGGAGCAACCATTGAAATGAAAACCGACCGGCTGAAAAACAGAATTGACATCAAATGGCTCAAATCGGATCTGGGATACTTCCGTTTTGACGCCCTGCCGGGAGGTGAAATTCAAATTAACTATTCGGCTGCTACGGGAAGTTTTAAAATTATGGAGGAGTGATCCCCCGCCTGGCGTAGCGTCTTCGATGCACCGGGTTAAAACATTATAAACATGAGCTTTTCGGGTGATATTAAAAAGCTGGCCGGATTCAAATATGTGACTACCGGCGACGGGAAAAAGTATGACGTGGACGATTTGGTTCTATTGATTACAAATTCGCGCGATAAAAAGGAAATCGGGATGGCCGTAACCCTGTTCCTTGCTGTCGCCAAGGTGTCTTTGAAAAAAGGTAAGGAGAAAGAAGCGCAGGCTCTCATGGCAGGAATTATGCACCTTGTAAGCAAGCGGAATGATGATGTGTTCAACCTGGAAGATGTCCGGGAACTGATTGTTAATGCGGACTTGAAAGATGCTGCCGATAAAATATCCGGCACACCGTTATGACGCAATGATAGGACTGTAAATGTAAAACGTCCGAAGGACGGGCTGTAACAAATTTTTAAAATGTAAGAAAAATGAAAACAGTAGAAAAAAGATGAAAACGTATTTAAGAATTTATGTGGTAACATTCATTTGTGCAGCGCTGGGATATTTCTGCGGACAGGATGCAGGCGGTGAATGGGCGACCCGCGGATCAGCCGTCGACCCTGCGATGCTGCCTGAAAAGCAGGATACCGGGCGCGGTTCAGGTAGAGACGCGATGCATCGCGTCTCTACAAAAAAAAACAGGGCAAGACCTGCGAAGCCATAAGAGCAGGAATAATTGAAAATTGAAAAGTATATGAAAAAGAAAAATTCAAATTATGTAAAACAGGCGCTTGCGGCAATGGTTTGCTGCTTTGCGATGATGACTTCATGCGGTGACAAAGAGGAAGATACCGGGAAAGAAGATGTGGCGGTGTATGTTTGCGGCGCTGAAATAGATCCTGAAGATAGAGAGGACGGGGATATGAAAGCGGTGCTGTGGAAAGACGGCAAAAAACAGTTTCTTCAGCCTTCCGCAGGGAAAACAAGTTCAGTAGCCAGTTCTGTTTTTATATCCGGAAACGGTGATATCTATGTTGCCGGCTCCGAGTATGACGAGGAGAGCGATGACAACGCCGTTTTGTGGAAGAATGGCGTCGTGCAGCCCCTTCCCAGAAGCGGTTCCGACGCTGGGGCATACTCTGTTTTCGTATCGGGAAATGATGTCTATGTATCCGGATATGATGACGAATGGGATGACGAACGGGATGATACGTATGCAGTTTTATGGAAAAACGGCAAGGAACAGTTCCTTACGGATGGAAGCAATTTCGCGGCAGGCTTTTCGGTTTTTGTATCGGGAAATGATGTGTATGTTGCAGGGTGGGAAGAGCAGGTAAGTGATTATCATGCTGTGCTTTGGAAAAACGGCGTTGCTCAATACCTGACCGACAGAAAGGATGGTTCCGTAGCCAATTCTGTTTACGTATCGGGAAAGGATGTGTATGTTGCCGGAAGTGAAGGAAACTATGCTGTGCTTTGGAAAAACGGCGTTCCGCAAAAACTTACTGACGGCAGAGAAGCACTTGCAGCTTCGGTACGCGTTGCAGGCAATGATGTCTATGTATCCGGAAGGGACGGCGGCGATCATGCGGTTTTATGGAAAAACGGCATTCCACAAACCCTTTCCGGCACCGAAGATTTTGCAGTAGCCTCTTCCGTCTTTGTTTCAGGGAACGATGTTTATGTCTCAGGCTTCGTATCAGATGGGGGAAAGTTGTGGAAAAATGGCGAAGAGCAAACCCTTTCCGGCGCACAAAACTCTATTGCAATATCTGTTTTTGTTAAGTGATACGAAATAAACAGCTACAAAATACGGCGGAACCGAAAAGCCGGATAAAAGAGTAGGGAACAAATATTTAAAACAAAGAAGTATATGAAAAAGATGAACTGTAAAAATGAAAAGAGCGCCCTCGGCGGCGCGCTGAAACGCCTGGGAATGGTATGTCTGCTTATATGGGGCGTATGGTGTATGGCAGGTTGCGACAAGGATGACGATGACCTGGAGGAAGAAACGGAGACGGGTTTCACACAGAGCGGAACAGCGGGAAGCCTTACATGGTCGCTCTCCGGCGGAAAGCTGACCATCAGCGGAAACGGGGCAATACCGGATTACGGTTATGAAGAGTCTCCCTGGTACAGTTTCTGGGAACATATTACCGCCGTCATTATCGGAAAGGGCGTGACAACGATTGGAGGGAATGCTTTTCTGAATTGCCGCAGCCTGACATCCGTGACCATTCCCAACAGTGTGACAACGATTGAATACGGTGCTTTTTACAATTGCAGCAGTCTGACGTCCGTGACCATTCCCAATAGCGTGACAGCGATTGCAGAGTCTGTTTTTGCCAGTTGCCGCAGTCTGACATCCGTGACCATACCTAACAGTGTGACAGCAATTGGAGAGCGGGCTTTTTCCTATTGCTACAGCCTGACGTCCGTGACCATACCTAACAGTGTGAAAAGGATTGGAGAGTGGGCTTTTTCCGGTTGCAGTAGCCTGACATCCGTGATCATTCCCAACAGCGTGACAACTATTGAATACGGTGCTTTTTCCGGTTGTAGCAGCCTGACGTCCGTGACCATTCCCAACAGCGTGACAGCGATTGGAGATGGACCTTTTTCCGGTTGCAGCAGCCTGATTGCCATTAAGGTGGAGAATGGGAGTTCCTGGTCTTCCATTAACGGTATTTTATTCAATAAAGCCGGGACTGTTCTGATTCAATATCCGGGAGGAAAATCCGGGCATTATAACATTCCCAACAGCGTGACAGTGATTGGAGGGGCTGCTTTTGACGGTTGCAGCAGCCTGACGTCCGTGACCGTTCCCAACAGCGTGACAACGATTGGAGGGGGTGCTTTTTCCTATTGCAGCAGCCTGACGTCCGTGACCCTTCCCAACAGCGTGACAACGATTGGAGGGTTTGCTTTTTCAGATTGCAGCAGCCTGACATCCGTGACCCTTCCCAACAGCGTGACAACTATTGAGTACGATGCTTTTCACGGTTGCAGCAGCCTGACGTCCGTGACCATTCCCAACAGCGTGACAACGATTGGATGGTCTGCTTTTTACCGTTGCAGCAGCCTGACGTCCGTGACCATTCCCAACAGCGTGACAACGATTGAATGGTCTGCTTTTGCCGGTTGCAGCAGCCTGACGTCCGTGACCATTCCCAACAGCGTGACAACTATTGCAAGCAGTACTTTTGCCAGTTGCAGCAGCCTGACGTCCGTGATCATTCCCAACAGCGTGACAACTATTGAATACGGTGCTTTTTACAATTGCAGCAGCCTGATGGATGTGACCGTTGAATGGGAAGAGCCGCTTTTTTTCATTGTAAGCACTGCGTTTGACCGTGTACCGCTGTCTTCCTGTACCCTGCACGTTCCTGACGGCACGAAAGCCCTCTACCAGAAGGCCGCTGTCTGGGAGGAGTTCGGAAACATTTTTGAAGATGCGGAGGGATGGGAATGATCCCGACGGCAGAGATGCAAGTTCGTATTTACGGCCATCTGTTATCCGTTGACAGTCCCGCCGCCGAACAGATTGCGATCTATTCCGCCGGCGGACAGTTGCTGTACCGTGTGCAGAAGCCGGCCGGTCAGGCTGCGTTCGAGTGGAACAGTTTGTCGCGCGGCGTGCTGATTGTCCGCGGTAGCAGCAGATGGATGGAGAAAGTCGTGAAGTGAAAACCGTTCGGACTTCCATCCTGAGAATCCTTTAATCAAGTAAATCAAGGTCAAAAAACGGCGGAACCGAAAAGTCGGATAAGAGAGTAGGGGACAAATATTTAAAACAAAGAAGTATATGAAAAAGATGAACTGTAAAAATGAAAAGAGCGCCCATGGCGGCGCGCTGAAACGCCTGGGAATGGCATGTCTGCTTATATGGGGCGTATGGTGTATGGCAGGTTGCGACAAGGATGACGACAACCTGCTGGGAAAAACGGGAACGGTCACATACGACGGCAACACGTATACCGTCAGTGTGGAAGAAATCGGAAAAGACTCGCAGGGGTACACTTATGTCACACTGACGGGCGTGCCGGCGCTGATGAACATCCAGGGCGGGAATGTAAGCCCGGTGATCAATGCAAAAATCACGGTGGGCGGTTCCACCTTCGAAGCGAACAAATTCTCTTTCGTGACAGGAGGCATGACGTATTATTTTCCGACCAAAAAAGACCCGGAAAAAATCACCCTCTACAGCGGTAAAGGCTCCACCCTTCTTGTATTCTGAAAGTTGAAAAGGAAAGGAGGAAAGAAATGAAGAAAAAGAGTATAGGAAAAAAGGCGCTTGGTGTTTTTTTAATACTTGTGGTAATGGCAGTGGGCATTGCCCTGGCTGTATGGTTTACGAAGCTTTACATCAACAGCGGTGCACGTGCTGTAATATTCTACGGATGGATACCGATACCGTTTATTGCGCTTCCGGCTTTACTGCCGCCCATCTTCGCATTGTGTGTCGCGTCTTCAATCAGGGAAAGATTTTTTTGACAATCAAAAATTGCCGGAATCACCTTCCGCTCGGCGTAGCGTCTTCGTTGCGATGCCGTAGAGACGCGATGCATCGCGTCTCTACAAAAAAAAACAGGGCAAGACCTGCGAAGCCATAAGAGCAGGAAGAATTGAAAATTGAAAAGGATATGAAAAAAGTAAAGTTTAGAAATGGAAGATGCACATCAGTCAGCATTATTTATGCAATAGTGTTTATTTGTGCAGCGCTGGGATATTCCTGCGAACAGAACGCAAACAGTGAATGGAAATGGGTTGAAGGGCCTGCGTCCGGAAAAGCAAAAACCGACAATTCGGAAAAACTGATCCCTAAAGAGGAAGACGGCAAATGGGGTTATGTCAATCAGGCCGGCGAATGGGTGGTTCCTCCGCAGTTTTCAGTAGCCGAAGAGTTTTCGTTCGGGGTTGGCAAGGCGATTCTCGTGTATCCGTATCCGGTCTTTTTTGATGTACATGGCATTGAAATAATCAAAACCTCATTCAAGATTAGCGGGATGTTTGGAGGAAATATGACCATTACCGGCGTAAACGGATATGAATGTAAGGGTATCAAACTGGAAGACATCGGCAATTTTTCGGAAGGATACCTCACTGCACGTTCCGGTGGCAAATGGGGGTATCTCCACAGAACCGGAAGCTGGGCTGTTAAACCCCAGTTCGAAAAAGCCGGCGACTTCAGGAACGGCGTCGCAAAAGTAAAACTGGGAGACAGGGAGGGATATATTGTTTTGAAAATGGAAAGGTGGTAATAGGTTAAAAAGGAAGATATGGATGAAAGTGCAGTTGTTGGGCTGTTGCGACGCTGTAGAGACGCGATGCATCGCGTCTCTACAATACACGGCGCACCGCGTTTCCACAATAACAACGGTTATGGGATGCAATGCAGCGGCAATACAAAAATCGCACTGGTAACGAATTAGATAATATAAAAATATAGGGCAGGATGGCAGACAAATTTAAAAACACATACCGCATACCGCCGGCGCGGTGGCAGGACTGGGATTACGGGTCAAACGCCGCGTATTTCGTAACCGTCTGCACCGCACACCGCGAACGGTTTTTCGGGGAAATCAGCGATGGCAGGATGCGCCTGTCCGAAACCGGAAAAACCGTACAGGTCGAATGGCTGAAAACGCCTGGGTTACGACCCGATATGAATATCATGTTGGGCGAATACGTGGTTATGCCTAATCATTTTCATGGGATTATCGTGATTAGTGAAAACCGGTATAATGTGAAGGGGGGCGGCGTAGAGACGCGATGCATCGCGTCTCTACAAATGAAAAAAAATTAACAGTAAGACAATGAAAGAAACAAACAAAAAGCCGAAACTGTCGGCTGAGATTTTTATTATTCCGGTAGAGGAAAACCGGTATCTGGTCTATGCGCCCCTGCGGAAGGCCGCCTTTGTGGGTAATGCGCCGGTGGTTAACTTCCTGGCGGATTTGAAGGAAGGCGTTTACCGCGCAGAGGCAGACCCGGACGGGACGATCGCCGAGTTTCTGCGTCGGCTGGAAATCGTGGACGCGGGCACCGAAACGCCGCCCTCTGGACTGTGCGAGGGCGCACCCGAACCGGTGGGCGTATCGCTCTTCCTGACCACGGCGTGCAACCTGCGCTGCACGTACTGCTACGCTTCGGCGGGCGACACCGTGCGCGAGAAAATGCCGTTCGACGTAGCCGCGCGCGGCATCGACTTCGTGCTGCGCAACGCCGTCCGCCGGAAAGCGGAGCAGATCGAAATCAACTACCACGGCGGCGGCGAGCCGACCGTGCACTGGGCGGTGCTGACCC
>JAISCL010000115.1 GCA_031265585.1 Tannerella sp.
ATAATCGGCACGGAATTTATGGACGCCGGAGACCGCGGGGAATTTAACGTCCGGCTGAAAATGCCCAAAGACGCTACCATCGGGCAAACCAACCTCATCACCCTGCAAACGGAAAACCTGCTGAAAGAACAGCTTCTCATCACTTCCCTTTTCACCCGCGTGGGGGTCGAGGAAAACGGAGCGGTGGAAGCCAACCGGGCGGAGATTAACGTAAAAATGGTCGATTACAAGAAGCGGAACGTTTCCGACCGCGAGTATGCCCGGCAGATTAAACTGTTCCTGCAGCAGCACGTGATCGAAGCCGAAGTAACGACCGTCCCCACGAGCCTTTTCGGCGGAAGCGACGATGCGCCCATCGAAATGTACGTGATGGGCGATAAGGTGGACGAAATACTGTCCGCGTCGAGCCTGATTGTGGAAAGCATGAAAAAAATACCCGGCATTTCCGACCTGAAAATCTCGGTCGAGGCGGGCAACCCGGAAATCGACGTCATCCTCAACCGCGATAAAATGGCAAGGCTCGGCGTCTCGCAAATGGCAGTCGGCGAAGCGCTAAACTATGCCTTTACCGGCAATACCGATATCAAATTCCGCGATAACAGCCGGGAATACGACGTCAACATCCGCCTCGACAAAGCCAACCGCAAAAGCAAATCCGACATCGAAAACCTGACCGTCATCAACAGCGATGGCTCGGAAGTAAAGCTCAAACAGATCGCCTCGATAACCGAAAGCGAAAGTCCCTCGCGCCTCGAACGCTACAACCGGACGAGTTCCGTTACGATAGGCAGCATGGTAGTCGGGCGTCCGAGCGGCGACGTGGGCGAAGACGTGATAAAAACGATCGACGGTCTGAACCTGCCCCCGTCGATACAAATCAAATACGCTGGCGACATGGAAAATCAGGAAGAGGGTTTCGGCGATCTACTCACCGTGATGGCGATAGCTTTAGCGCTGGTCTATCTGTTGATGGTATTGCTCTACAACAGCTACCTGCACCCGTTCGTCATCATCCTTTCGATACCGCTGGCGGTGATTGGCGTGCTTTTCACGCTTGGGCTGACGGCGATGCCGCTTGGCATTATTACTATGCTCGGAATACTGATACTGATTGGACTGGTCGCCCGAAACGCTATTCTGGTCGTCGATTTCGTCAACCGGCAGTTGGAACAGGGCGTCGCCATCAAAGAAGCCCTGCTGGAGGCAATCGCACGCCGTTTCCGCCCAATACTGCTGACTACCCTCGCCACGGTCGTCGGTATGCTCCCGATAGCCATTGCTCATGGCGCAGGCGCGGAGTGGAAGAACGGCCTCGGCTGGGTGTTGATAGGCGGGCTCGTCAGCTCAATGTTCCTTTCGCTGATTATTATTCCGCTGGTGTATTATGTGTTTTATCGTTTACGGGAAAAACTCGGGGCGTAGAAAGGCGTTTTTAGCACACAGATGACGCAGATTTTAAAGATGAACACAGATTATCTGTGAAAATCCTCCGAATCTGCATCATCTGCGTGCTGAATTGGCGGGCAAAGCGTAAACAATCTGCTGTGCTGTGCCGTATCATCGTTCCAAAGCGTCATATAATACTTTTTTTCATTTCAAGAACGATTTCTTTAATGCATACGTTTTCGGACAGATTCAGCAAATATCGAACCGTATTCAATAAGTCGTCAGGCTGTATCATTTCTTCATCTTTTAAAGGGGTTCCGGCGCTTTTAGCCATTTCGGTATTCACCCATCCGGGGCATAAGGAAGTAACCCGTATTCCTAATGGCGCTAATTCACGGTAAAGGGATTCGGCTAATCCTGCAAAAGCAAATTTTGTTGAACCGTAGATGCCTCCACCCGGAAAGCCATACTTTGCTGCGCGGGAAGCAATATTGAATATATACCCGTTCCTCTGAATTCTCATGATTTCAGTTACCGTTTTTAATATGGCATATTGTGCAATTACATTTGTCTCAATGATTTTCCTGAAATTATCAACCGGTTCATTTAATGACCCGTCCACGAACAAAGCGGCGGAATTTATCAGTATATCAATTGTTCCGTATTTTTGGCTGATGTCTCTTATTGCATTATCAAGCTTTGTGTAATCGGTTATATCTAATGGAAGTACAACCGGTTCGAATGTATTATCGTCCGATTCTATAATTTCATCATATACTTTATCCAGATTCTGCCTGTTTCGGGCAATCAGGACAACCCGGTATCCGTCATTTGCCAAACCTTTCGCAATCGTAGCGCCAATTCCCTGACTTGCACCTGTAACAATGGCTAATCCCCTGTTCTTTTCCATTTTCCTGTTTTTGATATTTCTTAACCGTTTAAGATTATTTCCGTTGCAAAGATAAACAATCAGTCCGGGTTATCCTAAAAAACGTCGGGGCGCGTCCAATCAGGTTCGGGTTAATTGTCTTCCGAACTCAATGCTGCCCGGTGAAATAGACAAGTCTATATTTAAGACCGGCTGTATTCTTTCGGCTTCATTCCGACGTGTGCTGCAAAGACTCTTGAAAAATGGCTCAGGTTGGTAAAGCCCAGTCTGTAACCCACATCTGAATCAGACAGTTTCTTCTCTTTCAGCAGGCGGGCGGCTTCTTTCATCCTGAATGTTTGATAATAGCTGAAAATACTGTTGCCAAAAATTTGCCTGAATAAACGCTTCAGCTTGGATGGACTCATATTGGCATAAACCGCCAGTTCTTTAATCACCGGCGGAGTTTCCGGATGTTCAAGCATTTGCTCCTTTACGCGATAAACGGTTTGTATATCCTGAATGTTTAATGCGTAAAGATGTTTTTCGTCCCGCTTTTCCAGTTCCATTAGCAGTCGACAAATCACTTCTTCCGCCTTTATTCTCAGAAAAAACAGCTTAAAAGTTTTATCGACCGGTTCGGTTACGATTTCATCCACAATTTTCTGTAAGGAAGGATAAATCATCTTTCGAACAGTAAGGGCTGCGCGTTCTGTAACAGGCTTTGCAACATCGGCGATTTTTCCGGCAAGTCAAACAGTCCGTTCAAATAATTCGCATCTACTTCTATGTTAATGACTGCAGTATTTGTGTGGATTGAAATAACTTCGTCGGTATTTATACGGCTGGTCGCAATTAAAACGGAAGGTATTGCCTTTAAATGCTTTTCCGCCGGCAATGCTTCCGTGTGAGGGAAGATGTTTTGAAACTTGAAAAATATCGTTCTCCGGGAAGCATCGACGTCCGGGTTTTTAATAGCCAGGTCATCGTTCAGTTCATAATTGCAGATTAACAACCGGATATATTCATTAAAAATGAACCCGGCACAATAACCCCTGCCGAATTTTTCGGGGATTTCCAGTCTCCTGTTTTTTACTTCCGTATCCAATAAATGAGCGAGCCTTGTCAGAACATTCGGTACTGTTTGCTGTCTGTCTTCTTCCATAATATGCAGCTGTTTTTTGTGGCAAATATAGCTATATTTTTTCATCCGTTACCCGGCAAAATTTGTATAGTTTAAAGTTTTGTGCACAAAAATTTTTATACCTTTGCCACCGGATCAGAAATATTAAAACCGATGCAGAATAAAGTAATAGATAAGGCGACAAGCGATAAAATAAGTTTCATAACATACATCGTGCCTGCTTTTGCCGACGCTTACAAAATGAATGCTCAGGACGCTTATTTTTATCTGAAAAAATACGGCGGCTGGGATTTTCTCAACGAGCATTGGTGGGCCTTGCATACTGACAGCACCTTTTATGCGGTTAAAGACCTGTATAAAGTTTGTTATGAAAACGGAGGGTTCCGATGAAAGTATATCACGGCAGTTATATTGAAATCAAGCAAATAGATTTATTGCAATGTGAACCGTACAGGGATTTCGGACGGGGTTTTTATGTAACAAAATTAAAAGAACAAGCAGAATTTTGGGCAAAAAGGAAAAACCGTTATAAAAACAATGGCTTTGTAACCGAATTTGAGTTTTATTACAGCGAATTAGTTACTCGCAACTGCAAAACAAAACAATTTGAAACTTACAGCGAAGAATGGCTTGACTTTGTAGTATTAAACCGTAATGATAAAATTCCCGCTCCGGCTCACGATTATGATATTGTAGAAGGTCCGGTAGCGGATGATAAGGTACAAAACAGAATTGTCTATTATTTGAACGGACGGATTAGTAAAACGGATTTTTTAGAGGAACTGAAGTGGCACGAAGAAACACACCAAATATGTTTTTGTACAGTTGCTTCATTAGTTTTTCTAAAATACATTGATCAAAAACAGGTATTGTTCCTGTCATATATTGGCGAGCCGGTCGTCGAAAAACTTGTAATCGATTTCGGTTTTGACGAACAAACGGCAGGCGATAAATTCTTTTCTTCCCGTATTTTTTCAAAACTTGCAGATCCGGAAACCAAATTATACGAAGCGGACTGGAAAGAAATATATCAATTATTGTTGAATGAATTAAAATTGTAAATAGACAAATCATTACATAATATGTAAGTGAGAACAGTCAATTTTTAAATAACCTTCCTGTTGGTGCAAGTTCTTTCAACTTGCGCTTTTTTTATATTGTAAATAACGAATGAACATTGGGAGCCGTTTTAATGAACTCTATAATTGTTCTGTTTGCCGTCTGTTTTCTTCCATAATATGTCTTTTACGACTGTTTTTGTGGCAAATACGGCTATTTTATTCCTGAAATAGCTGGTAATTTTGCACTTTCTTTTAAATAAATTGAATGTGAAAATGAAGTCGGAGAAAGATTCTCTGTCGTGCTGCCCCTTCTGCCTTTTATGGTGGGCAGGTACCTTCCCCCGCAGCAGGTTGTCGTAGGCATGAGTGCGCTCATGTCGGTATTTGCTGCTTGTACGTTTTTTGCCGCTCCCGTTTTTGGGGCTTTAAGCGACAGGTACGGGCGGAAAAACATTCTTATATAAATTCCATTTTTATAATATACAAATATATTCTATCTTTGCGTTATCATTTTTAAGTTAAAAAAATTATGGGACGCAACGTAAAAAGACTCAAAAATTACACGGTAGAACAGATCGAAATGCTTTTTGAAAGCGATGAAAATAAAAAAATTAGCATCAAACTCTACGCTATTTTATAACTGACCAGGGGCTACAGCAGCCGAAAACTCACGGAAATTTACCACGTTAGCTTCAAGCAAATCTGCAACTGGGCAGATCGCTTTGACGCGGAAGGTCTTGAGGGACTACGCGTAAAACCGGGAAGAGGTAGAAAGCCGCGCGTGACGAATGATCAAAAATACCAGTTGCAAGGCGACTTGCTGAAAAGTCCCGAAGATTTTGGCTACAACACGGCCAACTGGACGGGCGCGTTAGTACGCCACCACCTTGAAAAGAGTTATCCGGCAACCGTCCAATTATCATCCGCCTACAAGTTGATGCACGAGGTGGGATTCAGTTACCAGTTCGCCAAGGCCATTTATCACGAACGGGACGAGGCAAAACGCACTCTGGCAAAGGCCGAGATAAAAAAAACTAGCCCAATACGCTGATAGTAAATTTACATGAAAATTTTCAATATACACACAGACGGATAAAAATTGGGGGCAATCGACGCCCCCTTATGCCATAACTTGATTATTACTATTTTTGTATTGAATTTAAAAAACAAAAAGAGCAATGAAAACATCAGGATTAGACGTGCACATAGATAGT
>JAISCL010000120.1 GCA_031265585.1 Tannerella sp.
CTTTGCATATAATTATATGATTGATTATCAGTTGCAAATATACGAAAAATCCTGCAAACAGCCCAATATTTTTGCAAGTTTTTTTACTCTTTTTTGATCGGATAAAGTACAAAAAAAAAGAGGCTGTCTGGCTTTTGAGACAGCCTCTACACAACGAACCGCAGAATTGGAATGCCGGTTATAATTTTCCTGCCTGAAAATCCCGGATGAAATGTCGGTAGAAGATTTTTGCACGGGGTGGAAATGATTATCTTTGTATCCTAAATATTATTTATCATGGAAAAGTTATATACAGGGGATCCTTCCGAAATTATTCAGTCGTTTCCTCTTTTTAATCTGCAGATGCATTGCTGCCGTTACTGGTGGATAAAAAACTGGGAACATAAAAGGCTGTCTTTTCCTTTCTGGCGTATCTACAGTAATAAACAGAAAGGGGGCTTCATAGAGTATAAACACCAGGTGTATGAAATGGAACCGGATACGCTGTACCTGATTGCACCCAATACCGATTATTCATCCCGGCTTTACAATCACACCATTCCAGAAGAAGGGTACTGGCTGGCAGGGGGACGCATTTCCGAAACAACGCGGAAAGAACGCAGTGACCTGTTGAAAAACGGGGCTATTGAACATCTTTTTATTCATTTCACACTCGGGTATCCTTACGACAATGTTTCGGCAGGAATCTATCCTTTCCGCATGAACAGGTATATGGAAGATAAAATAAAGTTAGTGCGAAGCTATCTTACCCGGAATGTGGCGCGGTTTAATTTCACCATTTTCCTTACCTTGCAGTCGCTGATCTGTGAACTGCTGTTCAAGATGGGAGAAGAAAAATGGAACGATCCGGTACGGGATGTACGGATCGCCAAAGTTATCAGCCATATAGAAAACAATATCGGCGAAGAGTTCACCAACGAATCGTTAGCCGGCATGGCCAACATGGCTACAAACGCCTTTTCCCGGTTATTTAAGGAATCGACCGGGGATACGCTGCAGCATTTCATTAAGAAAAAAAGAATCCGGACGGCGTGCCTCCTGCTGCTTCATTCGGACAAAAGCATCGATGAAATAGCGGAAGAAACCGGGTTTGCCAACCGATATCATTTCACCCGGATATTCGGCAAAATCACCGGATTTGCACCCGCCGGATACAGGAAGGAGGGCGTCTTTTATTCCGTCCGGACATCCGGGGAGTAATCCTCCTCGGCTTACAGTTCTCCTAATAAGGAGACGGGACAATCTGCCGCGACCCGATGAGACCCGCATAAGTTATATTTGCGTCTTGCTGATCCTGCGTTAAAATCAGGACTTTAGTTCTTGCGGCAACAGTACACATATTCGGGGAACAGTGAGAAATATCCAGCGACTCCATCGAATTACCAAATAGAAATGAAAGGAAGATGACAAACAGTTCCCTGTTACTACCGAACTTTATAGAAGCTACCGGACTATTGTATGCGCTTAATACTTTCAGTTTGGTATTTGCAGAAACATCTATTGTTGTCATGCTGTTTCCCGCTACATACAAATACTCAAGGTTCGTAAACGCCTCCAAGCCGGTCAAATCGGATACAGCCGAATACAGGGAAATATCTACATCCGACACAATACTGACCTTAACGCCACCACAATTAACACCATAAACCACGGTAGTACGCTGCATTGTGATCGTATCGGCTGCTGCACCCCGGGGAGAAAGCAGTACATACCGGTTATCCACAGCTCTTATTTTACCCAGGAAGCCTTTTTGACTGCAATATTCCCGGAATCCCGGATCCGGCATGTAAATCCAGTCATCGATCAGCGTAATCAGCACTTTTTTGTATATGTTTCCCAACTGAATAATCATATACGCGCTGTCCAGGTACTGATCGTCATTAATCTTAAACGTAAACGAAGTCTCCGTGCCGTCGGTCGGGAAAACAATGCCGGCGGAGGCATTCGGATAGCCGTTTACTTCCAGGTCGCTGCCCGAACTGCCGACCGGCACGCCGTTCCGGTCATAGATATTCAGGATATGCGTTTTTATCCGGCTGTGGTCTACTCCTGTCGGCGCCTGTACCTTCAACCTGAACGGATGAGTGGCGTCCGTAATCGTGTCCCTGTCTATGGATAGGGCATACTGTCCGTTTGAATAGTTGCTGTTTGCCCAGTCTTCCTTCACCGCTACTTTATATTCTATGTTGCTTCCCGGATTATGCCACACTTCCTGATCGCCCAGGAAGGCGTCTTCAATCCCGGACGGTCCGGACGGGAGCGGATAAGCGTAGGGAGCGCTCCGTATCTTTTTTACGATAAACCGGTAATGGTAATTCCGTCTTATATCAAGGTATTTCTTAGTTGCCGCATCATAAAAATCGAGCCGCCAGGCATTCGCGTTCATCCCGTCACCGAGCAGTGAATTTCCCTGGGATACCCGGTCTATCATAAGCAAAAACTGGCGCCTATCATCAAACTGATCCTCCGGAAGCGTATTCCCCTCGCAGTCTGCTATACTGTTCTGATACTCACTCACATAGACTGTCATGCTATCCGCGGAACCGGCATGCTGCACAAAGCGAATAAAGCGGTTTTCAGCCGTAGTCCCGTAAAAGGCCGTCCGGCCCGATACATTCCCGGATAATCCGGATAACGGGGGAATAATACGGCTCCTGCCGGCATAATTGCCGACTATAAATCCGCAACGGCTCTCATCAAAATTTTTCATGTAGTCATTCCACCAGGGGACGCTTCCTTCTCCACCGATATTAAAATCGCCATCCAGTTCAATCTGAACTTTTGCAACGGCGCGTGTTAATGTAACGACCATAGACGACGACCCGACTGTATTATGTCCCGACATCGGTAAAGATTCACCGCTGAAGTAGTAATCCTTTTCCGGCTTAAACCTGTCATCCAGGTCACTTTCCACAGTTATGCCGCCCGGCAGCGCGGTTAACCCGGTATTACAAATCACATGGACTATGTCGCCCAAACCGGCCTCATTAACCAGTTGAGGCAGCAATACCGTCGCCGAACCGTTTCGTGTAATTTTTGCTACATCGATTTTTTCCCCGCTTTTGTAAACCCCGCTACCGTTAAAGATGATCACGAAGCAATCCTTCATGTAATTTTCACTTTCAGTAGCCGTACTGTACAGCTGGACCTCCCTTGCATCCGGAATATATAACTCTATCCGGTTTTTTTTCTCCATACCCGGCATTTCACCGCTGTTATTCGAACACCCTGTGTACAACAAAACAATGCCTGACAGGCATACACCAATAAATCTACGTTTTCCCATAATAGTCTCATTATTACAATAATGGCAAAGATATTAAAAAAAAGCGCATACTGTTCGGTTTTTAGATTCTAATATGGATTATTAACAATTGGCAATGAGGGATTCTGCCGGCATGACGGCAGAGTGTCCTATAAAAAACAATAAAAGAGGCGGACGCATCTTGTATTTCCCCCCGATTGCATTACCTTTGTCATAACTGTTAGATTTCACACAATGGAAAAACATTTTTTAGCTCTCATTGAAGAAAGCATTAAAAATCACTGGAATATGCCTGTCTTCAGTGATTACGACGGCGCGACATTCCTTTACCGGGACATGGCAAAAGAAATTGAAAAACTTCATTTGCTATTCAGCGAAGCAGGTATACAAGAGGGAGATAAAATTGCGATCATCGGGAAGAACTCCGCGCGCTGGGGCATCAGCTTCTTTGCCATCCTGTCATACGGCGCAGTAGCAGTCCCCTTGCTACACGACTTTACCCCGGATAACGTGCATCATCTCGTCAATCATTCCGAATCAAAGCTGCTGTTTGCCGCGCAGTATAACCGGAAATCCCTGGATCCGGATAAAATGCCGGAGATAGGAACGCTGATATCGCTTGAAGACTTATCCGTCATAAGCGCCCCCGATCGTGTAAAAAAGGCATATACCAGTCTTGAAACGGCCTTCCTGCAAAAATATCCGGGATTCGGGCCTGAAAGCATTGCCTATCATGAAGAGGAACCGGATGAACTCGCCATTATCAATTATACTTCCGGAACGACCGGTTTTTCGAAAGGCGTGATGCTCCCCTACCGCAGCCTCCTGAACAATACGCAGTATGCATACGATAAGCTCCCGTTCATCAAAGACGGCGACCATTTTGTGTCCATGCTTCCGATGGCGCACATGTACGGCCTGGCGTTCGAGACGCTGAACGGAGTGAATAAGGGCTGCCATATCCATTTCCTGCCACGCATCCCGTCTCCCAATATTGTGATCAATTCGTTCCATAAAATACGTCCCGCGCTGATTATCGCCGTACCGATCATCATTGAAAAAATAGTGCGCGGCCGCGTGTTTCCCATACTGGAAAAAATGCCTGTCAAACTGTTATACAGGCTTCCGGGCACGAAACAACTGATCCGGAAAAAAATACGCAAACAGCTCTGCGCCGCTTTCGGGGATGATTTTACCGAAATTATCATCGGAGGAGCTGCGATCAACCCGGAAGTCGAAACGTTTCTTAAATCCATCGGGTTCCGCTACACCGTAGGCTACGGGATGACGGAGTGTGGGCCTCTTGTCGCCTACGAGCAATGGGATACATTCAAACAGGGTTCCGTCGGGCGCATTATCGACCGCATGGAGGTGAAGATCGACGCCCCCGGCAAAGGGGAAGTAGGAGAAATATTAGTCCGGGGCATGAATACCATGCTCGGATACTACAGGAATCCGGAAGCCACACGGGAATCTTTTACAGACGATGGCTGGATGCATACCGGAGACCTGGGGATCATTGATGACGACGGCTTTTTATTTATCCGCGGCCGCAACAAAACCATGCTTCTGGGTTCCAACGGACAAAATATTTACCCGGAGGAGATAGAAAGTGTTTTGAATAATATGCCTTACGTCAACGAATCCCTGATCGTCTCACGCGAAGAAAAGGAAACGCACAAACAAACGCTTGTCGCGCTGATCTATCCGGCATGGGAACAGGCTCAAAAGGACGGACATACCGAAGAGGATCTGCAAAAAATCATGACCGGAAACATTACCGCGCTGAACAGGCATACGCCCTACTACAGCAAGGTATCTGATTTCCAGCTCCGTACACACGAATTTGAAAAAACGCCGAAGCAGAATATACGGCGTTTCCTGTATCAAAATGAACCGTTCTGAATTTCATATTTGAAAAGTTTAAATCCGGAAGGAGGGTGTGTCAAAAGTCCATTTTAGAAAGTTTTACCCCATTCACAGTTGCTGTGACAAGGGTAAAATTGATAAATTCAGACTTTTGAGACATCCTCCTTTTTTCATTTCCCAAACCGCTCAGCAGGCACACAGATTTTATTTAATCCGCGTCATCTGCGTGCTAAAATCACTCTCGCCTCCCGGACAGCTGTTTCCTTAATTCTTCAATAAGCCTGTCTTTTTCTTCCAAAGCCTTGCCCTGTTCTTCAAAGGCCTTGTCCTTTTCATCAAGCGCCTTGTCCTTTTCCTCAATGACTTTCACCTGTTTTTCAAACGCCTTTCCCTGTTCCTGCAAAGCCTTTTCCTTTTCTTCAATGACTTTCACCTTTTCTTTAATGATTTTTTCTTTTTCTGCGATCTTCCGTTCCTTATCACGCAGTTCTTCCACATAGTCGTCTTCCATTTCCATCTCCATCTGTATTTCTTCGCTTTCGGCGGCCATGCGCAGACGGCGGATGATCGAACGGTATTCTTCCGGGAAACCGGCTTCGTCCACATGCAGGATGTGATGGTTTTTCGTCCGGTTTTCCTGGTCGAAGATGCTCAGCAGTTTTTCCAGGTCGGTGCGGCGGTGATCCTTCAACTGTTCGATCTGCACGATCCACGAACGGTGGTGCAGGCTCCTGATGAACTCGTTGGCGCCTTGCAGCGGCTTATCCGTCGCAACGTCTTCCACGCTGGAATTTACACGGATAACGGGAGTTCCGGGTATTCCAATCTCGTATCACAGCAGGAAGATGCAGTATATCTGACGCGCCTTACGGTCGTTACCTTCGCCGTATGAATTGTTGGGATTTTGATAATGCAGCCCCAGGTAGCGGCGGAAACGCATGATGTCGGAAGCTAATTTCGCCTTCTGCAGTTCGATCACCACCGTCTTGTATCTGCCTCCGGGAAGGGCTATCCATGCCGAAAAATCAAAACGACATACCGTAAGGTTCAGGCCCGATCCTTCCGGCTTTTTTTTCGTTTCCGTTTCCTTTTCTGTTTTGGATGGAATACGGACGGTACTCCCCGTTGTGTCAAAGTCAAGTTCGGTGACTTTTTCCTGAATGATGGCCGAAAGGAATGCCTTTGCCACCTTGCTGTCTTCCATCATGAATTTGAAGACTACATCATATATGAGATTCGCTATATGCATGGTTACTTTACTTTTTAATTTACCGGTTGCAGATAACGCATACTTATTGGGAAACCATAAAAAATCCGGAAATTTCCTGCTTTGCGCCGCCAAAAACAGTTCCGGTTTTGCGATTTTCGGGGGCTTTTTCAAAACCCAAAAATCATTTCATGGGTAAATAGAGCTATTTCATGGACGCTGGATACCATTTCATGGAAAACACGGTTTTTTTTGTCGATTGAGAAATCATTTGTATATAGATTTGCAGGCGAGTTAATGAACAAATAATAAACCCGTAAATCGCGCATCTTTAAACAGGCGGGATTTACACAAAAACGAGTGAACATTATGGCAGTATTTTTTAACAAAGTAAGACGCCCGATGCCGGGCAAACCCACAAGCGACTGGAAATGGTATGCAATCATCAGAATCATCGGACAGCTGACCGAGAAAGCCGCCGCGCGCCTCATCGCCGACGAAACGACGCTCAATGCCAAGGAAGCGGAAATGGCGCTGAGCCTGTACCAGAAAATCCTCATCAACGCGCTGCTCAACGGACAGAGTGTGCAGCTGGGAGACTGGGGATCGTTCCACCTGACCTGTCACAGCGCTGCCCACGACACGCGCGAAGAAGTCACAGGCCGGAGCATTGAGAAACTCAACATCCGTTTCACCCCCGGAAAAGCCCTGAAGGAAGCCATTGCAAAAGCCACCTTCACGTCCACCGACAGCCTGACCGAAACGAAAGGATGAAGACCGTGAACACGCAGACGACACAGATGTTGCCGGATTTCCGCAGATCCGGCAACATCCCCGTCGACTGCACCCCCCTTCGGGTATGAAAACAAAACAGCTAATCTAATTAATTCAAGTTGCTATCTATAGATTATAAATTTTATCGAAAGTATAGGCCCAAATGAAAGCAATAAGTTTAATTAAAAACCCGGTTTGAGTTACAGCATGAATCTTTTTGGGCATCAATTTGGCAATATCACTGAATGCGGTTTCCACACGCTTTCTACCGACAGCAATCAGATATTCCGTACAGGGATTATGAGGTTTTCTGGAATTGGACTTCCTTGCGGCAAGCAGCCGGATTCCGTCATCAGCCATCATATCTTCAGTAAGGCAGTCCGTATAAGCACTGCCGGCCAGCATTTCACTTTCTGCCGACAGGTTCGGGGGTAACTGTTTCATTCCATCCGGGTCATGCGTATTTCCGGCTGTAAAAGTATATTCTGCCGGAATCCCGTCGGAGGTAATGATCACATGCACTTTAAATCCGTAAAAATAAGACCGTTTGGACGCACAGTATCCCCTGTATTCTTCCCCTTTAATCATTCGACTGTTTCGAATCCGGATATTTTGACAGACGGATACCGGAAAGCTGTCAATACAGTAAGTATGGTTTATGTTCAATTCCTTAGTGGCATGGCCCGGATAAAGGAACAGTTCAGCCGGGAGTTCTCCGGTTTTATGCATCCTGCGGTTGAAACGGCTTTTGTCCGGCACCGGGGGCATCAGGCCCGTACTGCATACAAAGCCGGTGCAGGTCTCCATATTTCCGCCAAAATAACGGGCGGCGATCAGAATAACGGTAGCTATCTCCGAACCGGTCGTTTTGCGATTTACCGGCTCTTTACAGTCCACCGATTTGAGAATACCGTCAAAAAATACGTATATTGCAACGGTTTTGGTAACCACGGTCAATCCTGTTTTAGTTTGTGCGTAAAAGACACATTCTTAACGGATTGACCTTTTTTGATATTGCCTAAAAGTATAACTGGCAACTTGAATTAATTAGAGATTACGTCAAATTAAATTTGCATATCACGCGCGCAAGTG
>JAISCL010000125.1 GCA_031265585.1 Tannerella sp.
ACATGAGAGGACTTTTAATTGTCGGGCAGTTATAAACTGACCGATACAGGGAGAGCTTGCATCCAAGCTTAAGCAATGGAAATAATACAAAGGAATTTTTAATTGCTGAATCGCTGAAAACCAGACAAAAAATTGTCAGTCCGTTGAACGCGCGTTCACTCGGCAACCGGACAAAGGAGATTGAGAAAGAATAGGCGAACGACACATCCGCAATACAGCTTATTAAACGTGTAAACCGATATTGAAAGGTTTGCACGTTTTTTTGTGTTTAAAAACTTGAGTTAGTAATGATAATTTTAATTGAATAAAAAGATGAAAACAGTAAATTTAAAAATCAGTTTGATAGCATTGGCTATCGGTTTAGTAACGGTTTCCTGTGGTGACAGGAACAGTAACAAACAAAGCGATACGGTTTCGGAAACGAAAACCGAAGCTCCGAAAGGCAGCGCGGTGGTGGTATCGCAGACCACAAAGCCCGCCGACTATACCGCTGGGGCACTGGCAAAAATGAAATCGCTCGGCAAGACCGAAAAGGACAAGCGGCTGGTAACGGTGGGCGGTAACAGCGACTGGACGGTTTACACCGTCCGC
The DNA here is from genome assembly GCA_031265585.1 of Tannerella sp. GTDB lineage: Bacteria > Bacteroidota > Bacteroidia > Bacteroidales > Tannerellaceae > Tannerella. The sequence goes on from JAISCL010000125.1 coordinate 592, forward strand.
ACCTTCGCGGACGGAAAATGCACGGACAACTCCGACTACACTTTCTGCCGGGCAAATATCGGCAAGGAACTGTTCGATGCTAAAAATTTGGCCGTAACGAAAGCTAACGACGCCGATTTGTGGACGCATTTCAGCTACGGAGCAGATGACGGCGACTGGCAAAGCTGGTACGGCACCGCGAAGAAACTGGACGGTCTGGGCATTAAAATCGTAGAATAATGAAACGGATACTTTTACTCGCGGTCTGCCTCGTAGCGATGGCGACCGCACAGGCACAGGCACAGAAAATACCTTTGTACAGCGAAGTGTTCGACGAGCATACAAACAAGTTAAGCAGCAGGGAGTGGCGCTCTGCCGAAGGACATCTCAGGCAGGAAACACCCCGGAACGACGGCACATTCAAGGTTACGGTATACCGCGCCGACTCGCTCAAATTCTACGAGATTGTCGAAAGGACGAAAATCGTAGCGGAACTCCCTCTCTCGAAGCAACTCACCCCCGGACAAATGGTCGAAGTGGTCAAGGATGCCGGCTCTACAAGGGAACTCACCGGGCGTGAAACGATCGAAGGGTATGATTGTGCCGTTTACCGAATCACAAAGCACCGGACGCTTGCCAACGGACAGTCTGAAAGTTCCTATCACACCGAATGGTATTACGAGCCACTCGACCTGGTGATATGCTATGTGGAATCGTTAAACGTCATGAACCTCATCACACGCAACATTGTGCAGGGGGCGCAACCGGCACACCTGTTCGAGATACCGCGTGATTATAAATGGTTTGACACGAGTGCAGCTATGGAGCAGATGAGAGACCAGTTCGACGCAATGAAGAATGCGGCGGAAATGCTGAAACAGGGACAGCAGGAGCAGAACAGGAAGCTGGACGAAATCAAGAATGACCCGAACAAGACCGAGCAGCAAAAGATAATCGAAGCCCTCAAAATGATGGGCAGCGAGAAGAAGAAATAAATAACCTGCAAAATCAGAAGAAGTAACAGTATCATTTAATAAAATAATTGCAATCAAATGAAAAGAATAAATTTCAAAAACAGTGTGACAGTGCTGGCTATCGGCCTGGCAGCGGTATCCTGCGGCGGGAACGCAAACAAAGAACAGTTAAAGGGTAACGCTCTGGACAACGCCGCCGAAAAGATGGTGGAGCAAGCTGCCAAAGGCAAAGAATTCACCAAAGCGGGAGGGTGTGTCAAAAGTCCATTTTAGAAAGTTTTACCCCATTCACAACTGCTGTGGCAAAGGTAAAATTGATAAATTCAGGCTTTTGACACACCATCTCGGCAAGACCGAAAAGGACAAGCGCATGGTACTCACCAACCAGTGGCCAATGGATGACTACGTCGAAGTTGCCGTCGTGGAAGGCGAAGGCGACGGGTGGGGCTCGAGCGTTTACCATTTCTACTACGATACGGAACGCGGGAGGAACAGGTACAGCGGTTATGACCAGTCATACGTCGATGAAAAAGACGATGCCGGCTTGTGGATTTTAATGAGAAAGTCGGGACGTTTCTCTTCGTGGCAGAATGCCTGCGACCGCCGTAGAGAAAACGGCGATACAATCGTTGAATAATTGTGTAAGCAATTAGTGTAAGCAATGAAACGCCGCCCGTAAATTTCTATCCGCATTGCGATAAATTTCCATGTGCATCGCTGGAAACGGGAATGCGGATGGAAATTTGAGAGTAAACGGTTAAAAAATCTCCAGACAGCTTTGGTCGGGATTATCAATAAAGGAAGCGATGTTTAAAGAATTGAGGATGATACGTTCGGCAATATCGGAAGTGGTCAGGTTTCCGGTACGCAGCCAGATGATTTTGGGCGGAAAGCCTTTGAGTATGGATATGTCAAAAAAATCGGCGTCAAAAGTTACAACAGTAAAACCGTTTTGTTTTGCATATCGCCATATCTCCACGTCGTTGCAGTCATTCAGGCCCACGGAGCGTACCTGTTGGCAACCAGCAAAATCCTCCGGCAATAACCGAAGGATACGAAACGAAATATTCTGGTCGAACAGCAGTTTCATTTCAGACGTATTGCAGGGCACGTTCCCGCTGGGCAGCAAATGCAAGGCAGGCAAGAATATCCTGCCGTGTCAGTTCGGGGAAGTCGGCCAGAATATCGTCATACGTCATGCCTGCCGACAGCCATCCCAGCACATCGTAAACCGTGATACGGGTATCCCTCACGCAGGGTTTTCCGAACCGTTTTTCGGAATTGATTCTGATAATGTCATTAAATGTGTTCATATCAATCTTTTTAAAGGATAATTACGGCGCAAAGTTACAAAAAGGTAACTGATAAACAAATAAAAGATGTAAGAGTATCAGGGCAAACGCATCGGGTGCAATTCAAATTGTCGCATTGTCCAAAAAGTATTACCTTTGCGAGGATTAAAAAAATTATAAGCAATGACAAAGGAAGAATATTTAGCCATGGCGTCCAGTCGATACGAGGAAATAGAATCCCTCAAAGCGAAGGACAATTTCTATGATTACTAAAAATCCTTCGACCAAATATGGCAGGATTTGGGACGCCTGTATTTGGAGATAGACGGTTCCATGCTGTGTATGCGGGAGAAAGAGCCGTGGAAAGAAGTCAGGCTGGGCAGACTCTTCAAGGGGAGTGACTGTCTGAATCCCAACAGTAATTCCTCTTATTTGTCTGCCTCACAATATGTAGTGCGTTTGGGAAACAGCAACGATTTTGGAGAAAGGCTTCAAAAAATAATCGACTCTTACGGCAGGTTGGATCACCGGCCGGTATTTATCACCGATGGAGCGACATGGATAAAAGACTGGATTGCCGACCATTACCCATACTCCTGTCCGATACTTGATTTTTATCATGCCATGGAGCATCTGTATGAATTTGCAGACAAAGCCTTTGTGCATGATGCGATGGAAAGAAAACAGTGGTGTGAGAGGCAAAAGGAATTATTGCCTGATTCCAAAGTAGAG
>JAISCL010000183.1 GCA_031265585.1 Tannerella sp.
TCGTTTTTCTTCCAGGGACTGGCGCGGGAATCGTTCTGGATAAACACGGAGGCTACCGCTCCCTTTATCGGCGGACAGCGCGCCCTGCTGAAAGCATACGCCGACAGTTACTGGTCGGAGGACAACCGTAACGCGTATGCCCTCTGGCCCCGCCTCTCGCCTAATATTGTTTCCAACAATAACAGGACTTCGACATGGTTTATGCGCGACGGCTCCTTTCTTCGCCTGAAATCGGTCGAAATCGGCTACACGCTTCCGTCAAAAATTGCTTCCAAAGCAAGGATGAATACCTTTCGCATTTATGCCGGCGGTTTGAATTTACTCTGCTTTAGCAAATTCAAGCTCTGGGATCCCGAAATGGCAGGTAATGGACTGGGGTATCCGGTACAGCGCGTATTTAACATAGGCCTGCAGTTGGCATTTTGACTAACAATTTAATAATTTTACGATTATGATAAGAATTATAGAAACTGAAGTATCGTTAAAACGCCTGTTTTCATGGCTTTTAATATTGACATGCGGACTGGGAATTTTTTCCTGTGACTACCTTGATGTCGTTCCCGATAATGTGGCGACAATAGAATATGCATTCGCCAACAGAAATACGGCGGAGAAGTTCCTCTATACTTGCTACAACGACAGGCTGCCGGCAGGCGACCTGAATAGAGACCCGGCAAGGGGAAGCGACGAGACAATGCAACGCGACGCCATGGGAATGTCGGTTCCCATCTATACAAGTTCGTATTTGGCGCGGGGTCTACAAAATGTAAGTTCGCCCTATTTTGACAACTGGGGGACTTATTACAAGGCTATACGCAACTGCAATATCTTCCTTGAGGAAATCCCGAAAGTACAGGTGGACATGATGGAAGATGAACGCGCACGCTGGATTGCGGAAGCAAAATTCCTGAAAGCCTACTATCACTGGCTGCTGCTCAGGCAGTACGGACCGGTATCTATTGTGGACGTCAATTTGCCGCTTTCGGCAAACGTAAACGAGGTGAAACTTTATCGCGAGCCGGTTGAGAATGTGGTAGAATATATCGTTACCATGCTCGAAGACGCCCTGACGGATTTGCCCGAAGAACGCAATATGATAGAAGGCACCGAAGCGGGACGGGCAAACAAACTGATCGCCCTGACGCTGATTGCCGACGTCCGTCTGTGGGCTGCAAGTCCGCTCGTAAACAGTGACAACGATTTATATTCGAGTATAGTTGACAATCGCGAAGTAAAACTTTTCCCCGACGGCTACGATGAAAACAAATGGAAGCTGGCAGCCGAAGCCGCGGAAAAAGCGATTGAGGCTTGTCATTTGGCAGGGAAACGACTCTATCGCGAAATCGAAGCGCGTACGTACAACCAGAATGAAGTGTTCCAGCGCCAAACCATGCTGCGACAGGCAGTCTGCAAACGCTGGAACAGCGAACTGATATGGGGTTCGACCAATTATGACATCAACCTGCTCTGTCGCAACTGCGATGCAAGAACAATGAGATTCAATACCGATGGTCTGAATCAGACAATCCGCATGGAACATTCGCCGACGATAAAAGCGGTCGAAAGTTTCTATTCTTCCAATGGCGTACCAATCGACGAAGACAAAGAGTGGGCGGCAAACGAATGGTATTCAAACCGTTACAAAATCCGTCCCGAAACTTCTTCCGGCGATGAAATATATTACGTGAAGGAAGGACAGCAAACCGTCTATCTGCATTATAATCGCGAACCGCGCTTCTATGCCGATATTGGTTTTGACAAGGGTATATATTACGGCGCCGGTTATTATGACTTCCCTGCAAATGTTAAATATCTTGAGTTTTATAACACCTATCCCTCAGGATATATTAACGGTGCGTTTTCGTGTACGGGCTATTCGGCCAAGAAATTAGCCCCGTATGAAACATCGCAGACTAATACTGCTATCGGTACGCCCGAATATTTTCCCTTCCCGATCTATCGTCTCGCTGAACTCTACTTGATGTATGCCGAAGCATACAACGAACTGGAAGGCCCGAACGGCGCTCACAGCGTGCAGATTTTCGACTGTCTTGACTCCATTCGCGCCCGGGCGGGTCTGGACGGAGTAAAGAAATCCTGGGCAGAACACGCTTCCGTCAGCGACAGGCCAACACGTTCGAAGGAAGATTTGAGGGACATCATTCGTCGTGAACGAACCATCGAACTGATGTTCGAATCGAAACGCTTCTGGGACGTCCGCCGCTGGCGCTTAATCGACGAATTGAACGAGCAGCCGCAGGGCTGGAGCTATATGGGTAAAACCGGCGAAGAGTTTTATATTCTTCAGCAGGCTTATCCCTATCAGGTCAGTTTTTCCGTCAGGGATTATTTCTGGCCCATCAGGGAAAGCAACATGCTTGTAAACGATAATCTCATTCAAAATTATGGATGGTAAACAATTATGAATTATAAATTATATGAATATGAAAATTGTAAGGACTATATTATTATCCGGCGTCAGGGCATTAACGCTTGCATGCCTTATACTTTCGTTCTTTTCGTGCAGGGAAGAACCTGTAGGACGGCAGCCGGTAGATGGAGACGCGCCGGATCCTGTATCGGGCGTTAGCTGGTATGCAACCCCGGGCGGAGCGGTTTTCCGCTATACTCTGCCCGATAACAGGGATTTGCTGTATGTGAAGGCGGTATTTTCGCGCGATGAAGGCGTGGAAAGCGAATCCATAGCCTCGATTTATGCCGATTCGCTTGTTATCGAAGGTTTCGGCGATACGCAGGCAAAAGAGGTTTCACTGTATGCAGTTGACAATAGCGGCAATATTTCCTTGCCCGTTACTCAGGAAATCACGCCCCTGAAACCAAATATCTACAGTATCGGCGATGCGCTGGAATTAACGCCCGATTACGGAGGAATACGCGCTAAATGGATTAACGAATCCGGCGATGAATTTGTCATCGTTGTGCTTCAAAAAGACAGCGCCAGCGACGAATATGTACACATGGAACAAACATTCAGTACTGTACGTAACGGCGACTTTGGTGTCGGAAACAATGAAATGGAGGCTGTTGAGGGCGATTATGCCGTCTATGCCCGGGATCGCTGGGGACACAGCACGGAAACAAAGTATTACACTTTGACGCCTCTTTTCCTTGCAGAGTTTGACAAGTCGCTTTTCCGCGAAACTCCCCTGCCAAACGACGGAGTTGTTGCAGGCTCACAATATATATCGCGACTGTGGGACGGGGTGCGTTCCAGCTTTACTGCCATTGCTTCAGGCGACGGTATAATGCCAAAGTCCATTACATTTGATCTGGGAATAACTGCCCAAATCTATCGCATACACTTGTTGGGATATAGCGGTGGCGAGTGGGTACTTCGCGGAGGCGAGCCTAATGTATTTAAAATATATGGCTGTGCGGAACTTGATCCGACAGGCTCATGGGATAGCTGGACGGAAATATGCGACCATCACGGCGTTAAGCCATCGGGATTGCCTCTGGGACAAAATTCGGCGGAAGACATAGCGATGTATAATGCCGGCAATATGTTTAATATTGATCCGGATCTGCCAAAAATGCGATACCTGCGTATCAGAGTTTATGAGACTTGGGGTGGTAGCCTCGCTTTCGAGCTTGGCGAAATAACGGTTTATGGAGACAACAGGTAAGTTAAAAGTTAAAGATTATGAGAAAGAATATAATTTCATTAGTTTCTTTGAGGCGCCTGTTTTGGCTTCTGCTTCCTCTGTGCGGGCTGTGTTTTGCCTGTTCCGACATGAACGAACTGGGTAATCGCTTCCTCGACAGGGAAGAAATACTGTATGCGGAAAAAGCAGACAGCGCCGCTGCAAATGCAGGCTTCAAACGGATAGAAATTCAAGTCCATATTAAAAGTCAAAGGGTTGATTTTGTCCGGGTTCATTTTACGAGAAATGCACGGGCGGATTCGGTCGATATTCAAGTAGGAAGCCGTTCGGGAACGTTCAGCAGGATAATCGAAGACATGCCGGCGTCCGAATATCTCTTCCAACTGGTGAGTTTCGACAAATATGGCAACCGCTCGCTGCCCTACGAGGTCTCGGGCAAGGCAGTCGGGGACAATTTCCTGAACATGCTCGTTAACCGCTCGCTTTCGAGTGTGGACATATCGGGTACTCACATGACTATCGGCTGGGGAGGTGCTCCTTCATACGCCCTGTGGTCGGAGGTTATATATACGAACACATCGGGTCAAACTGTTACAGTGATTGTTCCGGCAGATGAGACGGGTACTGAGATTACAGATTTCGGAGGCGGATTGCCGGAATATACCACGCTGTTCCTGCCCGACGAAAATTCGATAGATACGCTACGCGTGGATGCTTCCAACCTGATTATCTTTAGAGAGCAGGGCATACTTGCCGCCAATGGCATTGTCTCGCCTGCGGATGCGCTTGACAATGTGCGGAAACTGGTATATCCCCTGCACACGCCCTCTTTCATGGATCTGTACTATTTCCCGAATCTGGATTCGCTGGATTTGACCGGTTACGGACTGAAAAACGTGATGCCGTCACTGCTGTATAACAGAAACTCCGTGCAAACGATGTGTGGAGGCGGCAGCTGGCAGCCTTTTATGCGGAGAGTCGAAAAGCCGGCGGACATGCGTATCGCGAATTTGGATATATTGCAGAACCTGCTCGAATCCGGACAGTTGAAATGGCTGCGCTATATTCCCGGCACTATGGAGCTGGATCAGCTGCTTGAGCCTTATGTGGCTTCAGGAACGGTTAAACTGGTGCAGGACGACGACCCGGTTTTCTTCCCCAACGAGGTCTATATTGAGCCGCAGTTCTTTGTGAAGGGACAGGTGGTGGACAACAACTGGGAAATGGAGAACTACTATTCCGGTGATTATCTTCCCCGTCCGGGCTATTCGGATATAGGAAAGTTTAACCCGGGCAGTGAGACGGTTAACGGCGATCCTGTCAATTTGCACTTGGAGCAATTGATTCAAAGCGACGGAAAAAACATTTACAAATGTATCATCCGCAAGCAAAGCGCCTCGTTTGCAATGAATCTTCCGAAGGAATACATGTACGACTCTCAACGGTACGGATATTTGAAGTTCAAGATGTTCTGCGGAAGCAGCGCCGAAACCATGTCCGCATCCAACTACGGCGAGTTTTTGCAGCCGTGGATAAGGCCGATGAACTACATGTGGAATTTCGGAGGAAACAGTGCGTATGGACAGCAAAACTGGGACGTCAGTTTCAGCAGTGACAGGATTAACGCCGCCCAGATACGCACCGAATGGAAGGAATACACTGTAGATATGAGTCCGAACAACTGGTGGGCGAATGATAATACTTCGAACCGCCGGAACAGATGCATTGTCTTTAATATAGGACATGAAGCAAGTTCGTTTGCATATGATGGAAATAATCAGGTGATTCTGTATATAGCCGATATCCGGCTTTCCAAAACTCCGTGATTGAGTGATTGAATGAATAATTTGATGATCTGTCCGAACCCCTGTCAACCGGGGTTCGGACAGTTATCTATTAATAACTCATGTTACGCATCAGCAGATTAATATTCGAGTAAATTAGTTACCTTTGCCCCATGCAAAAAGAGATGGATTTATATACGGATGATAAACAAACTTATAATTAAAATTTTTACAGATGAAACAGATTATTATTTTGCTATTATCTTTAATAGCCTTCCCGCTTTTCGCTCAGGTCGAAATAGTGCGGGATAAGAAAACAAAGCAGCCTTCCGTCAGGGTTGAACCGCTGAAACCTGAGACAGAGCAGTTCGATCCTTTTGTCTGGAAGTCGGAAACGCCTGCCGACTGTCCGTTTACGCAGTCGAAAGCGTACAGTCAGGTAAAATTCCTGGGCGTCAAAAGCGGATTCCGTTTTGCCGACACATGGTATCCGACCTGGGGAGACGACGATTTGTTGTATTCTCCCTATACCGACGGAATATGCTGGCGTTTGGATGGCAGTTCGGACAGGAGTCAGAGCGGTGGGGAAAGAGCCACCACAGGTCATGCGGTGATTGAAGGTGACGATCCTTTGAATCCGGTCATTTACAGTCTGGGATTACAGGCAGCCTCGCCGAAACCCTATGAAGGACGGTATCCCTGCGGCAGCCTGATGCACAACGGAGTCTGGTACTACGGGACGTACTGTCTCGGGCCTTCAGGACAGGCAAAATACGGCGACATGGTATATAACTGGCCCTGGCTGGGGCCTTTTGTCGGATTCAGGATCTCTACCGACAAAGGACGTTCATGGAAAAACTGTCCGCATACGCCCGAAAAAGCTTTGTTCGGTGAAAGCGGATGGAACGGTTATCCCGTGAAAATCGGTTCTCCGCATTTCGTCGATTTCGGCAAAAACATGGAACATTCTCCCGACGGCAAAGCCTACATGGTTGCCCACGGAGCCGACATCAACGACCCCAAACCCCGTTTCTGGAATGCAAGCTGGATTACGGGCGACAACGTATATCTGCTTCGGGTGACGCCTTCGGTCGAAAATATCAACGACGCTTCGAAATGGGAATTTTACGCCGGAAAGGATGCTTCCGGAAATGCTCTGTGGACGAACGATTTTTCGCAAATCAAGCCCCTGCTGGAGTGGAACAACAATATGGGCTGTGTGACCGTCACGTACAACGCTGCAATAAAGAAATACCTGATGTGCGTTACCGACGGCGGAAACACCTGCGCCAAAATGAATACTTACATTCTGGAATCCGGTTCGCTGACCGATGAATGGAAACTTGTCAGCTATCTGAAAAATTTCGGAGAACAGGCTTATTTCGTCAATATCCCTTCGAAATATATCAGCAGGGACGGAGAAACCATGTGGCTGTGGTATTCGGGCAACTACGCCGTAGGCTGGAACGGAGCGGAGATAAAAGTCAATCCTCC
>JAISCL010000209.1 GCA_031265585.1 Tannerella sp.
TTTCTCTCAAAGCGGGTGCAAAGATAAAAACTCCTCCAACATTATCCAAATATTTTTATATCTTTTTTTATCCCCTCTTGCTGCTTTTTTTTCAAATCGTTGATAAATAGTAGGATATAGAATGTATTTTGTTCAATATTTTTTTTCGCAAATTCTCCATACTGCATATTAATGTAGAGAATAATTTTTGACGGAAAACAAATATTTATGTTATACAGCCGGAATCTTTACCGATAAAAAATCAAAAGTCAACGCTTAACCGGAAATTAAGCTGACGTCCGGTCAGGTAATTCGGAACCGCATATTGTTCATTATAAACATCTGTGATCCAATAGTATGAATTTGTGTTACCTATATCAAACAGGTTGAAAACATCCAGGCCCAACCATATATTTTTAAAATTCCGGAAGAACGGACGATCCATAACAGCATCTTTTCCGCCGGCAATCTGATATGAAAAACCAATATCTATCCGGCGATAAGGAGGCGTACGACGCTTATATGATTCCCAACCCTTGTTCGGTATCGTAACCGGAAGTCCTCCGGACAAGATCCCTTTAAGATTAACCATCGCACGCTTGTTTCCCGGAAAATAATCCTGAAAATACAAGGATATATTATACTGTTGATCATTGGGCATCGGCACCTTGAATATTTTATCAATAGTTTGCCTTGAACGCATCAACGAAACACTCAGCCAGGAGTCGGCTCCGGGTACAAATTCACCAAAAAGTTTCATGTCAACGCCCATCGCATACCCTTTGGCGCAATTCGCTCCATAGTAACGAATCTTTACATTATCAACCGTATATGGATTAATATCATCCAGTTTTTTACAATACACTTCCGATGTAAACTTAAAATTCCGTCCCACTGCACGGAATGTATAATCACTTCCGAGAATAAAATGAGTCGAATGTTGCGATTTCAGTTTATTGTTAAGCGCAATGATGTTATTCCCGTATTCATCCTGCTTCGTGATACGCAATTCTTTATAAAACGGAGGCTGATAGTAAAAACCTGTTGCGAAACGCAAGATTAAATTCTGATTTGCAACCGGAATAAATCCTGCCGACAATCTGGGGCTAATAATAAATTCTTTATTATAATCCCAATAACTGCCACGTAAACCGCCAATTATCGTGAATAACCCCTTCTCCGTACGAAACTTGAATACATCCTGAATATATCCCGAATAACGCCAGCTCTCCAATTCGTTATCCGAAAACAGATTTGATATCACATTCACGGTAGAACCGGTTTGCGGAAGACTGTATCCGGATGAATCCCGGCTTTCCCATTCGCTTATCCGGTCCATAATATGTTCATACTGAGCGTTGACACCAAACTTCAACGTATTACTTGCATTTATTTTGGCATTACCGAAAAAGCCGGCGTTCGCTACGTTTGAATGAAGTTTATTACGGGCATGCTCGTGATAACCGGCCACATCAAGCGGCGAGGCAATCTCTTCCGTTGAGGTTCCGGCTTCCGCACTATTCTGATTATAAAAGCCTGTTATATCATAGCTTTCCTCTTCACGACTGTTAAATGCGGAGGCCTGGACACCATACTGTATATTTTCATTTTGTGTATACTTCAACGTTAATGCGCCAAACAATGTCTGAAACCGGTCACGCTCCTTTCCTTCAAAATAAACCTTAAAAAGCCGGGGATTTCGAACCGTACCGTAAAGGGTTTCGCGGGTATGGGGCGTAAAATTATAGTTATTAACCGACAAGTTTCCTAAGAAGTCAGCTTCCAGTTTAGGCGTCAGGCGATAAGTCATATAAGTCTGCAAATCCGTATAATTAGGGTTATATTCGGCATTCGTATCCATCGTTCCCAAAAGAGAACGGTTGGTTTTATACCTCAACCCGGTTACCTGTGTAAATTTGCCGGACGCACAGCCAACATAGGCGCTCGCTCCCAACATACTGGCACTAACCGAACCTTCAAGCCCTTCCGGTTTCTTGTAGGTTATATCCAACACGGAACTCATCTTATCTCCATACCTTACTTCAAAACCTCCTGCCGAAAACTGTACATTTTCAGTCATTTCCGGATTAATAAAACTTAATCCTTCCTGCTGTCCGGAGCGAATCAAAAAAGGACGGAAAACTTCCAATCCGTTCACATAAACAATGTTCTCATCATAACTTCCGCCCCTGACCGAATATTGAGCGCTCAATTCATTACTCTGCGAAACACCGGCATAAGTAACAACCAGACTTTCAATACTCCCGCCGGAAGGATCCGGTAAACGTCTTATTTTACTCGCGTCCAGAGACTCCATCATATCTGTCCGGACTCTATGGGAAGTCACGGTTACTTCGCCAAGTCCGATAGACTTATAACTCATTTTTACATGCAAAGACAGATCCTGGGATAGCTCGGGTATAATACGTTCCGCTTTGTTATATCCGAGACACGAAAAAACAAGCGTGACGGAATCACCTTTGTTTACGGAAAGGGAATAATACCCTTTCTCATTTGTTGCCATACCGATAATTGTTCCTTTAACGCTAACATTGACCTGTTCAATCGGATACCCTTCAGCATCACGTACATGCCCGGAAATCTTAGCTCGCTTACTTTCCTGTCCAAAAAGACTATTATTCAGCGATATACAGATAAGTGCGATAACGATTGCACGCATTTTCATACGATAATTTTAATTCAAAATTCTTTTCTTCATAAAGAGGTCTCCGGTTAAAAATCCAGAGACGTTTACCTGATAATACTTCCTGCTTTCATAACAATATACTAAACGCAAAAAAAACGCAAAGCGTATTACCGGAGATAAAAATATTACCAAAAAAGATAAGCTTCAGATTCTTTATTGACATCTTGTTCCGGTTGTGACAGCGGCGCCCCGGATATAAAAAGAACGGGTTCATTTTGTACTTCACCCGGCTTGCATTACCTTTGCCGTCAAAAAAGAGAGTATGAAAGATTTTGAATCATTGATCATTGCGCGGCGCAGTACGCGTAAATTCACCGAAAGGCAGATATCGCCGGAGGATGTACAGAAATTACTTCAATCAGCGCTGCTGGCTCCTACCTCAAAAAACAGCAAATCCATAGAATTTGTGGCTGTTGAGGACAAGCGCCTACTTCAGCAACTGTCCGTGTGTAAAAATGCCGGAGGCGCCTTTCTGGAAGAATGTGCGCTGGCCGTCGCAGTAATAGGGGACAGGACGGTAACGGATGCATGGATTGAAGATGCGTCCATTGCTGCCGTATTTATACAGTTACAGGCCGAAGATTGGGGTCTCGGCAGTTGCTGGTGCCATGTACGCAACCGTTTTACCGGCGATATGGAATCAGAGCAGTATGTAAGGGAATTACTTGAGATACCCGATCACTTCGGCGTCCTTTGTATCATAGGAATCGGATACAAAGAGCAGGAGCGGAAACCTAACGACTTAACCAAACTCACCTGGGAAAAAATTCATATAGAAACGTTTTCTCCCGCTGATAAAAATACAATTGCATAGATATAATGATAAAATTTCGGAATTAATGCAGTCAAAAAAAGGAGACCGGGCAAATGCCGGGAAAAGAAGTCACAGTGTCGTATTTGCAGGTGCAGGCAATGTGGCTACGCATTTGTCTTTAGCCATGAAAGAAGCGGGGTTTTCGATCATACAGGTGTTTAGCCGCACAAAAAAAAGCGCCCGCACGCTTGCGGATCAATTAAACTGCCCCTATACCGCAAGTATTGAAGAAATCAGTAAAAATGCAGATATCTATCTGTTTTCCGTAAAAGATGACGCATTGCCGGGCCTGATCCGTAAAATTCCTGCCAACAAAGGACTTTGGATACATACGGCCGGAAGTATACCGATGGAGATCTTTGAGAAACATGCGGAACGGTACGGGGTGATTTATCCCATGCAAACTTTATCAAAAACCCGTAAAACGAAGTTTTATAAAGCGCCCCTGTTTATCGAGGGTAATACGCCGGCAAGCGAAAAAGAAATCCGGCAAATAGCCGGGACGGTCTCGGGAAATGTATACGTCATGACTTCCGAAAAGCGTAAATATCTCCATTTAGCGGCAGTCTTTGCATGTAATTTCAGTAATTATATGTATGGCATAGCCACACAGTTGCTTGAAGAACAAAACATCGACCGGCATGTATTGCAACCCCTGATTGATGAAACGGCAAACAAATTGCATACAATGAGTCCGGACAGGGCGCAAACAGGTCCTGCCATACGACAGGACCACGCTGTTATGAAACAGCATCTCGCCCTGCTGAAAGATCCGGAAATGCGTGAAATATATGAACTCATAAGTACAAACATTTATAAAAAGAGCTGTCAAACAAATAATATACCCCTGTCATGATCCATTATGATTTAAAAAAAATAAAGGCCTTCATTTTTGATGTGGACGGTGTGCTGTCATCAAACCGGATTCCGCTTGCGACGGATGGAGACCCAATGCGTACGGTTAATATAAAAGACGGATATGCGTTACAGTTGGCTGTGAAAAAAGGGTTTGAAGTTGGAATCATTACCGGCGGATATACCGAAGCCGTCAGGATCAGGTATGAACGTTTAGGAATCAGGCATATCTATATGCGCAGCAGTGTGAAGCTGAGGGATTATGAAAAGTTCCTTATCCTGACCGGCCTGAAAGATGAAGAAGTGATGTACTGCGGCGACGATGTGCCCGATTATGAAGTGATGGAAAGAGTCGGCCTGCCGGTAGCTCCGGCAGACGCCGCTCCCGAAATCAAGCACCTGGCAAAATACATATCCGCGCGAAACGGAGGAGACGGCGTTGCGCGCGACATCATAGAACAGACACTAAAGGTACAGGGTCTGTGGATGACGGACGGAGCGTTCGGCTGGTAGCTTTTCCTTTCGCCATAACCAGTGAAACTGTGACGAAGTAAAACCGCTTGAAGCAATTATCCCCGTTCAATGGTCACTTTACAGGGAGACAGGAGGTATTCTTTCCATTTTTTTGCATAGTCAAACCATGCTTCCGGGGTTTTGTAGCCGAAGGTTTCTTTCATTGAAGTGAACATGATATGATAGGTAAAGCCCTGTTTTCCTTCCGCGCTTACCTGATACAGGTAATTCTCACTGTCATGTATTTCGGAACGGACAATTTCCTGCGGGAGACAGGTGGCCAGGCCGACGGTTTCTTTTGCATACTTAACCGTATCATCTACCGGCCAGTCCGTACCCCAGTTTGCAACCAGCCCCTGATGATCGGATCGGGAAACGGATCCTTTTATATGCTCTACCCCTGTCGCAAAAATTTCCTGTTTCAACGGTTGATCGAAAGACACCTGCACTTCGCAGTCACGATGCCCGGCATACAAAATATAGCGGATTTTCATCCGCAAAACCGACTGTTGATACTGCCATCCATTCGCAAATACATCCACCACCGTACGTACCGGCCCGCAGGCAAGGATAGATTCCGTACGGCTTGCAACGGGTTCTATATGCGTAGCTTTCGTTCCGTCCCATCCTTTCAGCGCACCTGATCCGCAACTACCGCCGACGCGCAGTACATCGTCGCCAAAACCGCGGGCCAGTTGTTCGTCCGTCGGGTAAAACCGGGATTCTTCAATCTCAAGTCCTTTATTAAACTTGCCGTAAATGTCTACAGTTTGTTTCCGGTCGAAATAGATACGATAAGCGACCTGTTCCGACTCAAAAGCCGGGCCATGGTGATGCAACTGATTATAGATATCGACGGTTCCCGGTACGGTCAGCGAAGAAACAGGCACATGCTTTCCATTTTTATCACTGACGAGCATTTCGGCATAAACACGGGAAGGATATTCTTTTTGCTTCTTATCCGGCGAAACCGTTACGCGAAATGTTTTTACGGACGATGCCGGCAGATCTGTAACAAAAACAATTTCATCCGCCACCAGATCTCCGTCAAGGTCATCTAACTGGGAAGATACTTCAGTCTCCCCATCCATTACAACAGCAGAGATCGCATTGAACCCGCAATTCAATCCTTTAACATCCAGCACGACCGGTTCATTCGCCCTGGAATGGTTCCATTCATTGGAAACCGTTACCGTAAACGTTTTTCCATCCGCCTGAACAGACACGGCCTGACTGCATAAAATAACAAAAAACAATACTGCATAAACTAAATCCTGTTTCATCCTGTAACCCGTTTAATTAAATTTCTTCCATCGCATAATATTGATAATCACGTGTAAGTGTCCGTAAAAAGGTCTCATCGTCCAGGGCCGGGGTAATCCGAAGAAAATCCTTCACCTTCACGGAAAGCATGGCCAGGCGTTGCGGACGGTGTGCATCCACACGCGCCAGGGTTTCGTTGATGGTATTCACCTGTTCAAGCGAAAGATTTTCCGCCTGGGGAAAAACGGGATGATAACCGCGACTCAGGTAATTAAATTCATCAAGTGATACATGAATACGGTGATAATCCTTCTCCTTGATCACAACCGTCCCGGCAGCCAGATCTCCCAGACGCTGATTATTTTTATTCAGCAGAATAACAATGATTCCTATCCAGGCCCAAGTATCCATCAGGAGCAGCATCCAACGCATAAAATACGCCCCGATCATAGGAGTCGTCCCGTCACGCATGACGACACGTATACAAAAAGCCATCTTACCGGGTGACCGGCCACGGTTCAGGATCTCCCACAAAAATGAATAAAACAGAACCGGAAAAAACAATACCAAAACCCACAATTCACCATACGCATTCCTGAACAGGCGATATAAACTCGTCGAATCTATCAGGTAAGCCATTCCTACCGTATAGATGAACATAATAAGATAATCCAGCATGCGTGCGAAAATACGCTCACCAATTCCCGCAGGTGTCTGATCTATCTGAACATACTGGCTTGTTATAATTTGCGCTTCGGCCATAGAACGTCTAAATTTGTCTGCAAATATAGCGAAATTTGCCAGAGTAATACAAAATGAAATTGAATTTCCGATTATAACGTTCCGAAAAATCAGAAAATTTTGATTTTTCGGAACATCTCAGTATTTTTGCGTTCAAAAATAAATGCGTATGAAGCGTAAAATTTCAGATTCACTTGTAGAGTGGAAAAATAGCAGGGAACGCAAACCCTTAATCGTCAACGGAGCGCGTCAGGTGGGTAAAACTTATATTTTGGAACAGTTCGGCGAGGAATATTTTCAAAATGTCGTTTATCTCAATATGGAAATTGAAGGTGCGGTGGGCGCTTTTATCGAAAAGGAATTATCGCCCCAAAAAATTATTCAATTTATCGAATCATCTAAACGGCAGGAAATTACTCCGGAAAAAACCTTGATTTTCTTCGACGAAATTCAAGCGTGCGAAAGAGCTTTGACTTCCTTAAAATATTTTTGCGAACAAACGCCGGAATACCATGTCGTAGCGGCAGGCTCTCTGCTTGGCGTGGCTGTCAATCGTGAAAAATACTCTTTCCCTGTTGGAAAAGTCAATGAATTAAGCATGTATCCACTCGATTTTGAAGAATTTATCTGGGCTTTGGGATACGAAAAGCTGGCGGAAGAAATCCGCAGTCATTTTGCAAATAATGAAGCAATGCCCGAAGCCCTGCATCATGTAGCGCTGGAACTTTATCAAAAATATTTCATAATCGGCGGAATGCCCGAAGCTGTAAAGACATTTATTAAAACAGACAGTTTTCTTAAAGTGCAAATTATTCAAAACAATATACTTAACGAATACATTGCCGATATGGCAAAATATGCCGATACCGCTACAAGCGTTAAGATTCGCGCATGTTACGATTCGATTCCCGCCCAGCTTGCCAAAGAAAACGCAAAATTTCAGTACAAAGTAGTGCAGCGCGGCGGTACGGCAACAATTTTCGGCGAAGCAATCGAATGGTTGAATCTGGCAAATATCACGCTGAAATGTCAGCAATTAGAACATGGTTTTATTCCCATAAACGCCTATATGAATTTGATAAATTTTAAGCTGTATATGGGCGATATTGGAATTTTGACGCTTCGTTCGGAAATTCCTTTGCAAACCGTTTTATCCACTATTGAAACAGATAATACTTTTCTTGGCGTTATGACTGAAAATTATGTAGCGCAATGCTTTCGATCAAAAAATTACCGTTTGGCATACTGGCAAAGCGAAGGAAAAGCGGAAGTGGATTTTGTGCTGCAACTTGACGGAAACATAGTGCCGGTTGAAGTTAAAAAGGGCAGGCATAACCGTTCAAAAAGTTTGGGCGTTTTCATGGAAAAATATAAACCGGAATATGCAATCCGTATTTCAAAGAAGAATTTTGGCTTTGAAAACCGCATCAAATCCGTGCCGCTATATGCTGTATTTTGTATTTAAAAATTGCATACTCCGGAAATAGATATCGCAAAAACTATTGCACTTCCTCTATTTCATACCTGTCCTTGCCGATGAAAATCAGCGAAAGGTAGCGGACGTCGGTGCGATCGGCAAACCAGTACGAATCGCGATATTTTTTCAACTGGATACGTGACTGTTCACGTGTCTTCTCCAATGCAGTTTCTGTTGCTTCCTCATTTTTAAACCTGAGTTCGGGATAAGAAAAGCCAAAAAAGAGGGGTAAGTATCAAATATTTTTGTTATTTTTGAAGGTGAATATCAACTAGATAACAAAATAATATGAGCATGCTTACCCCAGACA
>JAISCL010000234.1 GCA_031265585.1 Tannerella sp.
ATTTCAATAGCTTATAAAGATATGAATATTTCATTATCTGAACTATTAATTTTTAATTACATGATGAACAGAAAAAACAAAATGAGCAAGTCGCGGCTGAGGCAATGGAAACTGATTGCCGTCAGCTGCATGCTGTTGACGTTCGGACTGCCTGAGACGGCGCTGTCCGAAAGAGTGAACGGAACGGTGAACGGTACGCAGCAATCGAAAGGGAATACGGTTACCGGTACCGTAGTGGACGAGAATGGAGACCCGGTTCCCGGAGCTACGATTATCGTCAAGGGGACAACGCGCGGTGTGATCACCGATTCGGACGGGACATTTACCATTCAGGCAACGCCCGAAAACCAGTTGGAGGTATCCTACCTCGGCTATCAGATGCTGACGGTGCCGGTGGGCAATCAGACCCGTATCCGTGTGACGCTCGAACCGCAAATGAACGAACTGGACGAAGTGACCGTCGTGGCTTTCGGCAGGCAGAAAAAGGAAAGCGTGATCTCGGCGATCCAGGCAGTCAGCGTAAAAGACCTGAAAGTGCCGAGCAGTAACCTGACCACGGCTTTTGCAGGACGTATTGCCGGGATGATTTCCTACCAGACCAGCGGCGAGCCGGGTTACGATGATGCCAGCTTCTTCATCCGTGGAGTTACGACATTCGGAGCCGGCAAAGTCGATCCGCTGATTTTAATCGATAATGTGGAAGTCTCCGCATCCGATCTTTCCAGGATGCATCCGGACGATATTGCCAGCTTTTCCATTCTCAAGGATGCTACGGCAACCGCGCTTTACGGGGCACGTGGAGCGAACGGGGTAATCCTGGTGACGACCAAAGAGGGATCGGAAGGAAGCGTAAAAATATCGTTCCGGTTCGAAGACTCGTTTTCTTCCCCGACTTCCAAGATAGAAATGGCCGATCCCATTACCTACATGCGGCTGGCGAACGAAGCGGTTCTGACCCGCAGGCCTGCCGACCCGTTAGCCTATTCGCAGCGGCAGATAGAGGCCACGATGGATCCGAACCGGAATCAGTCTGTTTATCCGGCGGTGGACTGGGCGGAGATGATCACGAAAAATACCACATCCAACCAGCGCGCCAACCTGAACATCTCGGGCGGAGGACAGATAGCCAGATATTATATCGCCGGTTCGTTCTCACAGGATAATGGAATACTGAAAGTGGACAAGCGGAACAATTTCAACAGCAATGTCGATTTGAAGAAGTACCTGATACGTTCGAATATCAATATCAACCTGACCAAAACGACGGAAGCGATCGTACGCGTGCATGGCAGTTTTGACGACTATACCGGGCCGATAGCCGGGGGGAGCGACATGTACAAGAAGACGCTGCAGATGAGCCCGGCCTTTTTCCCCGCCTATTTTGAGCCGGACAAAGCGTTGCAGGGTGTCGATCACATTCTTTTCGGCGGTTACAAAAGCTCGGACCGGTATATGAATCCGTACGCCGAACTGGTAAGAGGCTACCGCCAGGAAAGCAAGACTGTGATGATGGCGCAGTTTGAACTGAAGCAGGATTTCGGGAAATGGGTCGATGGTTTGACGGGACGCATTCTCGGGAACACGACCCGCAACTCGAGTTTTGACCTGACCAGGTCATACAACCCTTTTTATTATGAGGTTTCGCAGTATGACAGGTTTACGGACGAATACAGGCTGTTTGAAATTAATCCCCTGGGCGGAAGTGAATACATACAGTATTATCCGGGAGCGAAAAACATATCCAGCCTGTTTTACGGCGAAGGCTCGCTTGCCTATAACCGTGCTTTCAATGACAGACATAATGTCAGCGGCATGTTGGTGGGTATTATTCACAATTCCCTGACTGCAAATGCAGATAATCTGGCCGCATCGCTCCCGAAGAGAAATCTTGGCCTGTCGGGCAGGTTTACCTACAATTACAGCGACCGTTATTTCGGGGAGTTTAATTTCGGATACAACGGCTCGGAAAAGTTCGACAAAAGCCACCGCTGGGGATTCTTTCCTTCCGTAGGTGCGGGATGGCTGGTGTCGAATGAGGATTTCTGGGACTATGGATTGAAAGACGCCATATCAACCTTGAAATTCCGCCTGACATACGGTCTGGTAGGAAATGACGAAATCAGCAGTACCCGTTTCTTCTACATCTCGGACGTCAATATAGGCGGCGGCGGTTCTTACCGTACCGGATTGAATTTCGACGGCATTAACCGTGCGGGTGTAAAAGTTAATACGTACGCCAATCCGCTAATCGGATGGGAAACGGCCTACAAGACAAACCTGGGTGTAGAACTGGGACTGTTCAAGGGAAAAGTACAGATTCAGGCGGACCTTTACCGGGAACACCGTACCAATATTCTCCAGAACCGTGCGGATATATCTACGGAAATGGGCCTGTGGTCGACACCCCAAGTAAATGTGGGCGAAGCTAATGGAAATGGAATTGATATTTCGGTGGATTACAACCACTCCCTTAATAAGGACACCTGGCTGATGGGAAGGGCGAACTTTACTTATGCCCGCTCCACCTACGCCTATTACGAAGAACCCGATTTTGCGGCCATGGGTTATGACTGGCGGTCGAGAATGTCGTATCCCGTTTCGCAGCAGTGGGGCTATGTAGCTGAACGCCTTTTTATAGATGAAGCCGATGTACTCAATTCCCCGCGCCAGGATTTCGGCGAATATTTGCCCGGGGATATTAAATATAAGGACATCAATGGCGATAATGTCATCAACGAGATTGACATGGTTCCGATCGGTTATCCTACGACTCCGGAAATCAACTATGGCTTCGGACTTTCGGCGGGTCACAAAAATCTGGATTTTTCGGTGTTTTTCCAGGGTTCCGGAAGATATTCGTTCTGGATCGATGGCAACGAAATGACGCCTTTTGTTCAAAAGACCAATGCGGACGGTGTTAGCGGAACCTACGACGACAATAAAATTGTAGTAACGGGTCTGACGAAATTCATTGCCGATGACCACTGGTCGGAAACTTCACAAAATCCTTATGCCCTGTGGCCCAGGCTGTCGAATACGATGATTGGCAATAATAACCAGCGCAGCACGTGGTTTATGCAGAACGGCTCGTTCCTGCGTCTTAAGAGCGCCGAAATGGGTTATTCCCTGCCGAACAAATGGATTCATAAGTACCGGCTGACTTCTTTCCGTGTTTATGTGAGCGGAAGCAACCTGTTGCTGTTTAGCAAATTTAAACTCTGGGATGTGGAACTTGGAGGCAAGGGATTAAACTATCCGCTTCAGCGTGTGATTAATTTAGGTGTAAATCTTTCATTTTAAAACAGTATGAAAACAAATATAAAAATAATTCTTAAACGGCTCCTGCTGTCCGTTTTGGCGCTGGGGCT
>JAISCL010000254.1 GCA_031265585.1 Tannerella sp.
TTTGAAGACGGCGACATCCGCAAATCGCTGTTCGAGATTGAAAAGAACCCTTCCGACGCGCAGATGTACCAGCTCTATCGCTATAAAAAGTTCCATAATCTCTATCCCGACGAGGACGGCGACATTGTGCTGATGCGATCTTCCGAACAGCTTCTCATTGAAGCGGAAAGCAATGCGCGGCTCAACCGGCCGGACAACGCGGTAACACTGCTCAACGAACTGCGCGGGAAACGGAACCTGTCGCCGCTCTCTGCCGGCGATTTTACGCAGGAGACACTGATCGACCATATTCTGCTCGAACGCCGCCACGAGCTTTGGGGCGAGGGCTTCCGGCTCTACGACATCCTGCGCACACAGACCGCGCCGCTCCGTCGCTTCCCCGAACAGACGTTTGTGGACGTCAATGACGACACAAAACCGGTGAAAGGGCACTGGGTCATCAAGTTTCCCGATGGCAGCGACCTGTCTCCCAATAGCGAGTATTTTCTTTTCCCCATTCCACTGAACGAAATAAATAACAATCCCACATTAAAATAAACAATGAAAAAAAATCTATTTCCAATCATTGCGTTGCTTGTTTTTGCGCTCCCTTCCTGTAAGGAAAAAAACAATCTGTCGATTGATGGAACCGTAAAAGATGTTCCATCCGGAAAAATCTATTTGCAGAACTATGTAAACAAGATGTATTTTGTGATTGATTCCGCCACCATTCAAAACGGCGAATTTGAATTTAAACGGAATGTGGAAATTCCCGAAATCTACGGATTAACGCTTGATACGCTTAAAAGTTCGTACATGCTCTTTCTCGACGGCAATCCGGTGACAGTCGCTTTCGATACGGCCCGGTATTACCGGGATACGAAAGTGGAAGGCTCCGCTTTGCAGGATTTATTCGTGGAATACAGGAAGCAGCGGCACGTTAAAATTGACGAATTTATCAAACAGCATCCGGCGTCGCTGGTTTCGGCATACGCGCTGTACCGCGATTTTTCCTACCGGCTTTCACAGGACGAAATACGCGAGGATATCGCCCTGCTTGATTCTTCGCTGCAAGCTACCCAGTACGTCAAAACGCTCGAAAACCTTCTCGAAACACTCGATAAGGTAAACATCGGCAGGCCTGCTCCGGATTTTACGCTTGACACGCCTGACGGCACGCCGGTAAAACTGTCCGACAAATGGGGCAGGGGCTACCTGCTGATAGATTTCTGGGCGGCATGGTGCGGCCCCTGTCGCCGGGAAAATCCCCATGTCGTAGCCGTTTACAATAAATACAGGGACAAAGGTTTCGATATTATCGGCGTATCGCTTGACCATAACGGGGAAAGCTGGAAGCAGGCCATCGAGCAGGATCAGCTGACATGGACGCATGTTTCCGATCTGAAATACTGGAACAGTGAAGCGGCGCAGCTTTACGGCGTACGGGCAATCCCGGCCAATTACCTGATAGATAAAGACGGCATCATCGTCGCCAAAAACCTGCGCGGTGAAGAATTGGATAAATTGATAGGAACGTATTTGGAAAATAAATAATATAAACAGAGGGCGTCCTCCGGTACCGTTCGGTAAATTGGACAGGAGGACGCTTGATCTTAAACAAATTAAAATCATGACAAAGGTAGCAGTTTTTTTGATATTGGCAACTGTTTTCTTTCCGTTTTCCGCCTTTGCGCAGGGAAACGATGTGAAAATAACAGGAAGGGTTCTTGACGAAGCAACGCAGGAACCCGTTATCGGAGCAAGCATTTTGCTTGTTGGCTCCAGAGGTGTGGGAACGGTCAGCGACGTGGACGGGAACTTTTCCCTTCCCGTCAAATCGCTGCCGGCCACCATTTCCGTTAACTATTTAGGGTACAAAACGCAGGACGTGGACATTTACGAATCCGCAGAACCGGTCGTTATCCTGCTTGGCGAAAATGCAAATCTCCTGAACGAGGTAGTCGTGGTGGGCTACGGAACGCAAAAGCGCAAGGAACTGACGGGCGCCGTCACTTCCATCTCGAAGGAAACACTGTCGCAGGTGTCTACTTCATTCGAAAGCCTGATTGGAGGAGCCGTTTCCGGATTGAATGTAACGCAAACTTCCGGGCAGCCGGGCGCGGCGTTTAATATCCGTATCCGCGGTGGAAATTCGGTGATCGGCGGAAATGAACCGCTGTATGTCATCGACGGCGTGATCATCTATGATGATGAATCGTCGTCGGTCACATCGGCAGGTGTGAACCGTGTTGCGGGACGTTTGGACCCTTTGGCTTCCATCAATCCGCACGATATTGAGTCGATCGAAGTATTGAAAGACGTTTCGGCGACAGCCATTTACGGCTCGCGAGGCTCAAACGGCGTCATTATCATTACGACCAAAAGCGGTAAAAAGGGACGGAACAATGTTGAGTACCAGTATAACGTCGGAGTGCAAAAAGCAGGAAAGCAGCTTGATTTACTGAGTGCGAAGGATTGGGCGAAATTGAATCTGGAAATATACCCTTCCAGCGAATTGGATCCGGGGCCGTATTACGGCTGGAATCAATCGCAACTGGAGGCTTTGGGCAAAGGCGTCGACTGGCAGGACGCCGCCCTTCGCACCGCCACTTCCCAGACACACCAGTTGACCGTCAGCGGCGGCGATGAAAAGACGCGCTACCTTATTTCGGGTAATTTTACCGACCAGGACGGCATCATACTGAATACGAATTTCCGCCGCTACACCGGACGTTTTAATTTTGAACGCGATTTGTTCCGAAATCTTACCGTCGGGCTTATCGGAAACGCCGGCAAGCTTGTCCAGGACGGACTGGCCGACTATGCAGGCATAGAAACCGGCAGCGCTTCCAACTCCCTGGGCTACGTGATCCTGATCCCGAATGCAGTCCCGATCTACAATCCCGACGGAAGTTTCAACTACAACAATGTCCACGAAAAAGGCGATTTACGCTATGGCGACCGTACCGTCAACGCGATCTCCGACCTGTTGAATACCGTATCGCAGAATATAAACAATTCCGTAACCGGCAACTTTTATGTAAACTACGATATTGTGCCTGCGTTGAGGCTCCGGGTAGCCGCCGGAATGAACCTGCACAATTCTACGCAGAACTTTTTCGGCCCGTCGTCGTCTGCCGCAGGTTTCCTTGCCAAAGGCTACGGCTCGGTCGGAAACAAGCGCAGCGATTCGTGGCAGTATGAATATACCTTGAATTACAACAAGTCGATCAATCATATTCATTCCTTCAATATCCTGGCGGGTTACAGCACGCAAACAACTTCCGTGGAACGCGCTACGGTCGCTTCGACCAACTTCTCGAACGAGACGCTGTCGTACCACAACCTGCAAGCCAGCGAAGGCCTCCTGTCCCCAACTACCGCCGGTTCGGAATCGGTATTAAATTCCGTGCTGGGACGGTTAAATTATACGCTGAAGGAACGGTACAACCTCACGGCCACCTTGAGGGCGGACGGTTCGTCACGATTTGCGCCGGGGCACAAATGGGGATACTTCCCTTCGCTGGGCTTATCGTGGAATGTGAGCGAAGAACCGTTCCTGAAAGGGAATAAAGCGGTTAACAATGTGAAGCTGAGGGCAAGCCTGGGAACCGTCGGCAACCAGGAAGTCGGCGATTACAGGTACGAAGAAACCTACGGCACGGTGAAGTATTCGTTCAACAACAAGATTGTGGTGGGTTATGTGCAGTCCAACCGCTCCAATCCGGAGTTGAAATGGGAAACAACCACGCAGTACAACCTGGGACTTGACCTGCAGCTGTTCTCCCGCATTGACGTCGTCGCAGACACTTACTATAAGAAAACGTCCGACCTGCTGCTGAACGTCCCCGTCGAAATCACGAGCGGCTATACCACGCAGCTCAGGAATGTGGGAAGCATCGTCAACAAAGGCGTCGAACTGGAAGTGAAAGGATCGATCCTCGACAGGAAAAACCTTTCGTGGAACGTATCCGCCAACATAGCCAAAAACATCAACAGGGTAACGGACGTAGCGATCGGATCGGGCTATGTCATTTCGGGCAACACGATCCTGAAAGAAGGCGAGTCCTTCGGTTCTTTTTACGGTCTGCTTTTCGACGGGATCGTACAGGCGAACGACGACATCTCGAAAGTGCCGGTGCCGAGCCGCAATCTGGAAAACAACACATCCGTACAGCCCGGAGACGTCAAATATAAAGACCTGGACCCGGAGAACGGACTTCACCGGATTGATCTCGACCACGACCGCACCATACTGGGATCGCCGCAGCCGGATTTCATCTATGGCTTTTCAACAAGCCTGCGGTACAGGGACCTGACTTTATTTGCCGTATTCCAGGGAAGCCAGGGTAACGAAATCTACAACGCCCTGCGCAGGACGCTGGAAACGCCCGACCCGAGCTATAACGGCTCTACGGCTTTACTTGACCGCTGGACGGAAAGCAATCCATCGACCACCGTCCCGAAAGCTGTCATCGTAGCCGTCTCCGACCTGGACAGCCGTTACATTGAAGACGCTTCGTTCCTGAAACTGAAAGTCCTGTCGCTGAATTACCGCCTGCCGGTTAAGCTGCCGTCGGCGCCGACCGTTAAATTCAACGTCATTGCTTCGGCTCAAAACCTGTTGACATTCACCAAATACAAAGGCTACGACCCCGAAATCGCAAGCGGTACCGATTCGGGCGTATACCCGACAGCAAAAACTTTTTCGCTGGGAATCAATATTTCTTATTAAGCAGTCAATATTAATTTTTAAAAATAGAAATAAAATGAACAACATAAGTATCCAAAAAGTCATCAGTTACTTTTTACTCCCTGCATATATCGGATTGTTTTCGTGCAACGACGGATTAAACCTTGATCCGATTGATCAACTTGCAGGCTCGAACTTTCCGCAAACCGACGCGGATGCCATCTCCGCCGTCAACGGAATTTACCAGGCGGCAGAATTGAGTACCCGCTTCGGCTACACGATCGACTTGCCTTCCGACTTGACCATTACCGGCGAAAATCCCAATGGAGACGCCGGATTCCTCAGCAGCCAGCAATGGGAACCGTTCAACAGCTATATCACGTACATGTGGACCACCTTTTACGCCGGTATCACAAATGCCAATGTGTTGATAGACCATCTGGAAAATCCCGGAAGTGAAATTACTTCGTCGCTGGCGTCGCGCATCATCGGCGAAGCGAAGTTCCTGCGCGCGTATTACTACCAGTATGCCGTTCAATTCTGGGGTGAAGTCCCGCTGGTTTTGCACAAGGGCGAAAACGACGAGGGCGAACGGTTGACGCGGGCAGCGGTCGACGATGTGTACCTGCAGATAGAAACGGACTTGAAAGACGCCGCGCTCCGCCTGCCTCACGCCGACGGATTTTCCGGCTCCGACCGTGGACGCGCCACGTGGGGAGCGGCCAAAACATTACTGTCCAAAATATACCTGGTCTGGGGACAGACATCTCCCACGTACAGTGAGGCGCAGCGGAAAGAACTGTACCGGAAATCCATCGACATCGCAACCGAAGTCATCGAAAGCCGCGACTACGAACTGGAAGACGAGTACGCCCGGAACTGGTCGGTGGAAAACCGCAACGGAAAGGAAAGCGTCTTCGCTACGCAACATTCCCTTTCGCAGTCGTCCGACGGTGGCGGCGGAAACCACTTAATGCATTGCGCCTTCGCTACGGGATTCACCCAAACGCTTCCCCATGTGGTTATTTCGGATCTCAAATTCCGCGACGAATTTGATCCTGCCGACCAGCGCAAGGGCGTCACCTATGCCGATTCGCTGTTCAACAACCTGACCGGCGAATGGTACCAGTTCAACGTCCCCCGTTACCTGAAGTATATTGATCCGCTCGACCCGAACGGCTCGGCAAGCAACCGGAATATTGACCGTACCGTGCTGCGTTATGCCGAAGTTTTCCTGTTGCGCGCGGAAGCAAGCAACGAATATGACCGTGCCCCCAACGCAACAGCTTACAGTGACGTGAACACCGTACGCCGGCGCGCTTTCATCAACACGCCCCGCCCGGCGGACTATGATATTCCCGCCGGCCTGGACTACGAGGGCTTCAAGGCCCGGATACAGCAGGAGCGTACCTTTGAACTCACTTACGAGCAAAATCGCCGTCTTGACCTGGTGCGATGGAGGATCCTGGTAAAAGCCCTGAAAGAATCGGGCGTTCCGGCGAAACAGAATGTCAGCGCCAAAAACTACCGCTTCCCGATTCCGGGTTCCCAGCGCAACATCAACCCCGGAAACCTCTGGCAAAACTACGGCTACGACGGCAGCGCCATCACCGAAAACCCGTACAGGGACTATGAACCGGGATGGACGGACAGGTAATATTGCAATTGCAAACAGAATCATTGATTCCGGACGCAATCCAACTGTATTGCGAACAGAATCATTGATTCCGGACGCAATCCAACTGTATTGCGAACAGAATCATTGATTCCGGACACAATCCAACTGTATTGCGAACAGAATCATTGATGCTGATGATAAAACCGAATAATATCAATTTATAAACAATTAAAATTTGAAAGAGATGGACACAGAATTAAGAAAAGCGGATGTGGGCAGATACAGTAATGCCGACCACATCGAATTTCACAAAACGTCGGATGATATATTCGACAGGTACAAAACCGTGATCAATGATCCCGTGTTATTAACCGCTTACCGGACGAAGGTGACACAGGAAGATCAGATCTACAAATGGATGCGCCGCAGCGAGTTCACCGAAAAGAAAGCCGAAGCCGACCATGAACGCGACAAAATTTTCTTGGCAATCGTTGAAAATCTTCATTCGTTTGAGAAGCATTTCGACCCCTCGCTTCGCGACAACGCCAAACACGTGCTGAACCTGATCGGTAACTACCGGAACCTGACCCATACCGACTATGACGCCGAAACGGCCGGTATCGACAGTATCCTCGAAAGGCTGAACAGCGCCGATTACCTCCCTGCCGTACAGAACCTGCAGCTCGCGCCCTGGCTGACGGAACTTACGCGGCTGAACACGCTCTTCAAGAGCTACGCCGTCGACACGGAAGAAGAACAGGTCAAAAAGCCGGACATCAGCCCCAAGGCAGCCCGCAACGAAACCGACGAAGCATTCCGCAAAATCACCCTCCGCATCACGTCGATCATCGACCTCGGCCTCGTCGATGACATCGTTTATAAGCCGCTCGTCAAAGAGTTCAACGTCCATGTAGACCACTACAACACGCTGGTTCACGAGCGTTACGGACGGCTGCACGTCAAAACCGACATCTCGCAGGGCGAAATCGAACCCATCGAAGTGCAGCAGTACACGGGAGAACCGGTATACGTAATCCCGTCGGTCAAAGTCAGCAAGACGGAAAAAGACGGCACCGTAACGGTCATCAAACTCAAATTCAGCGAAGACTTTACCGTCGGATACAAAAACAACACCGGCCCCGGAACCGCCACCCTCACCATTTCCGGCATCGGCAAATACACCGGCGAAATTGTGACCACCTTCAATATCGCCGCCATCGAATGAAATGCCGGGCGGAGGTTATACAAAGATTAAAACAAACCTGTTTTACTATAGTATGAGCAAAAAGGTTTTGGTTATCATCCTATTTACCGCGACGGTTTTCACGGCGGCAGCTCAGTCTGCCGCCCGAAAACCGTTTAACAGCGATACTGAACAATGACTATCTCCACAGTCCCCCACATCATAAACAAACAAATGAAAAAAACAGTATTACTTCTTTGCCTGACGGCAATTTTCACTTGCGCTCAGGCGCAGAAGAAAAGCAAAAACAATCCGCTCGACAACGCGGCCATTGCCTATCTCGACCGCTCTTTCGGCCTTTACGACCGCTTGCAGAAACAGATCTGGAGCCATCCCGAACTCGGCTTCCTCGAAACGCTTAGCTCCGCCGAACATCAGCAGCATCTTCGCGACAACGGCTTTACCGTCGAAGCAGGCGTTGCCGGGATGCCCACGGCCTACGTCGCCACTTACGGACAGGGCGCGCCGGTCATCGGGATACTGGCCGAGTTTGACGCGCTTCCCGGCCTTTCGCAGGATACCGTTCCCTACCGCAAGCCTTTGATAGAGGGCGGCAACGGACACGCCTGCGGGCACAACGTATTCGGAGTCGGTTCCATCGCGGGCGCTGTCGCCGTTAAGCAGTGGCTTGAAGCGAATCATCGCGAAGGGACTGTCAAAGTCTACGGAACCCCAGCCGAAGAAGGCGGCGGCGGAAAGGTTTACATGGTGCGCGAAGGGCTTTTCAAGGGCACGGACATTGTGCTCGACTGGCATCCGGGCACCGGAAACGCGGTAAGCGTCGGTACCGGCACCGCCATTCAGATGGTCGACTACACCTTTCGCGGCATAGCGGCTCATGCAGCCGCTACTCCCGACAAGGGACGCTCGGCGCTTGACGGCGTAGAAGCCTTCAATTATATGGTCAATCTGCTG
Source organism: Tannerella sp. (assembly GCA_031265585.1). Taxonomy (GTDB): domain Bacteria; phylum Bacteroidota; class Bacteroidia; order Bacteroidales; family Tannerellaceae; genus Tannerella. The sequence continues at coordinate 8,449 of JAISCL010000254.1, forward strand.
CGCGAGCACGTTCCGGCGTCTTCCCGCATCCATTACGTGATTGTCAACGGCGGTGAAGCGCCCAACGTCGTGCCCGATTACGCCAAAGTTTCCTATTACATCCGCAGCCCGAAGCGCGAGGTGCTGAAAGACCTCACGGAATGGATCGGACAGGCTGCCGAAGGCGCCGCCAGGGGTACGCAGACCACCGTTTCATCGGAAATCATCTCCGGATTTTATGAATTATTGGGCAACCGCCGGCTTCAGGAACTCGTTCAGCAGAAACTCGAAATCGTAGGCGGCGTCCTTTACGACGAACGCGAACGTACCTTTGCCGCCGAAATCGTCAGGGGATTGAATCTGAACGATACGATCCTCAACGGCGTGGCCAAAGTACAGCCTTTGCGCGAAGAACGTCCCTCGCAGGGCGGCGGCTCCACCGACGTCGGCGATGTAAGCTGGAATGTCCCGACAGTCAGTTTCAATACCGCCGTCTTTGTGCCCGGCAGCGCCGGACACAGCTGGCAGAACGTAGCGGCAGGCGGCGCCACCATCGGCACCAAAGGCCTCATCAATGCCGCCAAAGTCTTCGCCCTGACGGCTATCGACCTTTATTCCAATCCTCGGCTCATACAGGAAGCCCGTTCGGAATTTGAAAAGAAAAGAGGCGCCGACTTCCAATACGCCCCTCTCCTGGGCGACCGCAAGCCTGCGCTGGATTACCGGATAAAGAAATAAATAAATGAACATCACATGAAAAGATTAGTAACAGTTTTAGTATTAGCAGCGGTTTTATGCCCCTCTTTCGCCTTTTCACAGGAAAAGGATATGATCGGAGGAGAGAAACCGGATTATTTTTTCGATTCGTCTGTACGCTTTGACGAAAAAATCCCTTCGCCCGAACAGTTCCTGGGCTACCGGACGGGCGCCAAAATCACGGAACATCACCGGATAGTCGCTTATTTTGAAAAGCTGGCGTCCCTGTCCGACCGCACCAGGCTGATCGAAATCGGGCGCACGCACGAAGGAAGGCCCCTGCTCATCCTGGCCGTTTCCTCTCCCGAAAACATCGCCCGCCTCGACAGTTACCGTACGGAACGCGGCAGGGTGCGCAAGGCCGAAACGCCCGAAACGCCCCTGATTCTCTTCCTCGGATACAGCGTACACGGCAACGAGCCTTCCGGCGCCGAGGCTTCCCTGCTTTCGGCGTATTACCTGACGGCGGCGCAAACCGGACAGGTGGAAAAGCAACTGTCCGGCGGCATTTATTTCATCGACCCCGTGCGCAATCCCGACGGACAGGAACGCTTCGCCGAATGGGTCAACTGCAACCGCAGCATCCGCTTCATCAACGACCACCCGCTCGACCGCGAACATACGGAAGGCTGGCCCCGCGGACGGGGCAACCACTACTGGTTCGACCTCAACCGCGACTGGGTGAACATCGTGCACCCCGAAAGTCAGGCGCGTGTCGCATTCTATCAGGACTGGCTACCGCACGTGCAGGTCGATCATCACGAAATGGGCGCCAACAGTTCCTTCTTCTTCGAGCCGACTGATCCCGACGGGAATGAAAGCCGCTTTGTCCCCCAGGCAACCTACCGCTTAAATGCCGAATTTGCGAACTATTACGCCCGCGCGCTCGACCGCATCGGCTCCTTCTATTACACCAAAGAAGGCTACGACAACAAGAATCCAACGTTCGGCTCCACCTATCCCGATTACAACGGGGGCGTAGGCATCCTGTTCGAGCAGGGGTCTTCGCGCGGCATTCGGCAAACTTCCGACAACGGACTGCTGACCTTTGCCCATACGGTCAGGAACCAGTTTGTATCAAGCATCGCGACCATTGACGCCGCCGGCGATAACCGGCAGGCCCTTTTCGACCTGCAAAAGGAATTTTTCACCGTCAATCCGAAGGACGGCGGGAAAAACTACATCATCGGGGATACTTACGACCGCTTCCGCCTCAACCGATTCATCAACCGCCTGCTCGATCATCGCCTCGAAGTGTATGAAAATAACAGCGACATCACCGTCGACAGCGTAAAATACGAAAAGGGAAAATCCTATATCATCCCCGTCGCACAGCCCAACAGCGCACTGGTGCAGATTATTTTCGACGAAAAAAAGGACTACAGCGACGTCAGCAAACTGGGTTACGGAGCCGGATTCTCGGTCGCCTGCTCGTCGGGACTGGCTTATGCGTCCATCACCCATCCGGCAAGAGGTGCGCAGGTGAAGGAAAAACTGACCGGTAAAATCACTCCGCTTTCCCGCTCAGACTATGCTTACCTGATTGATTTCAGGGATTCGCGTACGCAGGCGGCGCTGTTTCGATTGCTGGAAAAAGACCTTATCGTCAAGACGGCTTCACAGGCATTTTCCATAAACAACGCGGGACAGGCGACAGATTTTCCCGTCGGCACGCTGCTGATTCCAGTTGCCGGCCAGCCGCTTTCAGCCGGCGATCTGTTCGCGTTTCTGCAATCGGTCGGCGAAACGGAGGAAATCAGCCTGCTGCCCGTCTCCACCGGCTACAACCTGAAAGGCGTCGATCTGGGAAGCAGCGCTTTCCGTCGCATCCACAAACCCGGGGTCCTGCTCCTGACCGGCGGCGGCATTTCCTCGACCGAAGCGGGTGAAGTCTGGCACCTGTTCGACCAAAAACTGGCTTACCCCCTTGTCCGCATCGAAGTAGAATCGTTCAACCGGATACCGCTTTACGACTTCAACCGTATCATTCTTGCGGGAGGAGCCTATACCGAACTGAGCGCCCAGGCAATCGAAAAGCTGAAACAGTGGACCGAAAACGGAGGCGTACTGATTACCCTCAACAGTGCCTCGCAATGGGCCAGCCGGAACCTGCTCGAAACCCGTTCCGCCCGCCGCGCCGACAGCATTCCGCCGGCGCCCGCCGTACGTCGCAGACTGCCGACTTCGGTCATCGAAACACGCATCAACCCCAACAGTCCGCTGGCTTACGGCCTGACGCGGACGAGCCTGCCCGTCAGTAAAGAAAGTCTTTCCGTCCTGAAAGGCAGTCCCGAAAACACGGTCGCTTCTTACCCGGACAGCCCGCTGCTTAACGGTTATCTGCCGAAGGAATCGGAAACGGTATTCAAAAATTCCGCCTCTATCCTGACTGCCGGCAACATCATCCTCTTTGCGGAAGACCCCGTATTTCGCGGCGTCTGGGAGGCAACGGAACGGACATTTGTCAATGCGATACTGTTCGGCGACTTGATCCGGCCCGTTTTTTGGTAAGCCCGGATAAGCCTGTTTTTCCTTTCAAATCACCTCTTTAACGACCGGGGGCGTTTGAAAAAAAAATATACCGCGTTTAGGGTATTTCAGGAATGAACAATTCTGCCTACCTTTGCATCATCAAATTAGAACAAGAATGACAACATTATCTGACATCATAAGGCGAAACTTTTCTTACAACTTTAAAACAAGAGGCATTTGCATGTTGTCGGCTTCCTTTCGAATGTGCTGCTGAAGCAGTACAGTAAACTCTAATCCCCAACCCGTTCCAACAGGTTTATTACAGTTGATAGAATTGTAATGTGGCCATTCGCATATTTTCAAATAATATATAACTAATTTAAAATTAACAATTATGAGCAATTTAAGATTTGAATCATTACAGGTGCATGCAGGACAGGAAGTTGACAAAACTACTCATGCAAGAGCTTTACCTATTTATCAGACATCTTCGTATGTATTTGAAGACGCAAAAGACGGAGCCGATCTTTTCGGCTTGCGTAAGTTCGGGAACATCTACACCCGTTTGCAGAACCCGACAACCGATGTTTTTGAAAAGCGCGTAGCGGCGCTGGAAGGCGGTGTTTCGGGACTGGCGACTTCTTCGGGACAGTCTGCGCAGTTTATCGCACTGAACAATATTTTACAGGTGGGCGATAATTTTGTAACCACCTCCCATCTGTACGGAGGCACGTACAATCAGTTTAAATCCCAATTTAAACGGCTGGGTATTGAAGTCCGTTTTACGCCCAATGACGAACCGGAAGAGTTTGAAAAACGGATTGACGACAACACGAAAGCCCTTTACCTGGAAACGATCGGTAATCCGGAGTTAAATATTCCCGACTTTGACGCGATTGCCGCGATTGCCGACAAGCATGACATTCCGTTGATTGTCGATAATACCTTCGGTGCAGGCGGTTTCCTTTTCCGTCCGATAGAGCACGGGGCTTCCGTCGTTGTGGAGTCGGCAACCAAATGGATCGGCGGACACGGCACATCAATCGGCGGCATCATCGTAGACAGCGGGAAATTCAACTGGGGCAACGGGAAATTCCCGGCATTCACCGAGCCTTCGGACAGCTATCACGGCCTTGTTTTCTGGGATGTTTTCGGTGCGGGCGGGCCGTTCGGAAATATTGCATTCAATATCCGCGCCCGTGTTGAAGGGCTTCGCGACTGGGGCAACACCATCAGTCCGTTTAACTCCTTCCTGTTTGTACAGGGCTTGGAAACGCTCTCGCTACGGGTAGAACGTCATATCCAAAACACACAGGCCCTTGCAGAGTGGCTGGAACAGCAGCCCCAGGTGGAATATGTAAACTATCCGGGACTGAAAAGCAGCAAGTATTACGATCTGGCGAAAAAATATTTCCCGAAAGGAGCCGGAGCCGTATTAACCTTTAAGGTAAAAGGCGATCCTGTGAATGCGGATCAGGTGATTAACAATGTGAAGCTGCTGAGCCACCTTGCAAACGTCGGCGATGCCAAATCACTGATCATCCATCCCTCATCCACGACGCACGAGCAGCTTTCGCCTGAAGAACAAAAATCAACAGGTGTCATACCGGGATTGCTCCGCATTTCGGTTGGCATCGAAAATATCGAAGATATTAAGGAAGATTTGGAGCAGGCATTAGCTGCATTATAGAATCTCTATAAAACAGATAAAAAGAATAATTAAAGAAAGAGTCCGCTCCGAAGAGAGGTTTCGGAGCGGACTTAAAAGAAAAAATCAGTATGTCTAAAAAGATTAAACAAATAGCTATTTACGGAAAAGGAGGGATCGGGAAATCCACGACAACATCGAATATCAGCGCCGCGCTGGTAGAAGCAGGACACAAAGTATTGCAGTTCGGATGCGATCCCAAAAGTGATTCGACCAACACATTGCGGGACGGGAAATATATTCCCACCGTATTAAACCTGCTTAGGGAAAAACCGAAAGTGGATGCCCACGATGCCATATTCCAGGGATTCAAGGGCGTGTATTGTGTAGAAGCAGGAGGGCCTGCTCCGGGAGTCGGCTGTGCCGGTCGTGGGATTATTACTGCCGTAGAATTGCTGAAACAACAGAATATTTTTGAAGAGCTGGATTTGGACTATGTCATTTTCGACGTATTGGGTGATGTTGTTTGCGGCGGGTTTGCCGTACCCATACGTGAAGGGATTGCCGAACATGTATTTACCGTTTCCTCTTCCGATTTTATGGCTATTTACGCAGCCAACAACCTGATGAAGGGGATTCAGAAATATTCCAATTCGGGAGGCGCCCTGTTCGGTGGAATTATCGCCAATTCCATCAACAGTCAGTACCAGCAGTCTATTATAGAAGATTTTGCCCGGCAGACAGGCACTCAGATTGTAGAATACGTCCCCCGTTCCATCACGGTTACCCAGTCGGAACTTTCGGGACGTACCACCATCGAAGCGCAGCCTGATTCCAAACAGGCTGATATCTACAGAAGCCTTGCCCGCAAGATACACGAACATACGGAGTCCCGTGTGCCGACACCGCTCGAGATTGACGATTTGAGAGCCTGGTCTGCAAAATGGGCCGATCAGTTACTGGTCATAGAATCGGGAGAAGTACGGGGCGCCCAGGCAAATATCTAAGCAGGAAATGGGAAAAATCAATCTGAAAACAACGGTTGTTGAAAGCCGTGAACAACGCCTGGGCACTGTTGTCGCATGGGATGGTAAAGCCTCCGAACTGTCGGAAGCCTCCCTGTATTCGAGCGGATGCGGAGCCGGCAAGGGATGCGGGTTATGCGAGATTCGCGGCCCTTTCAGCCAGGGTTCGGTCTGTAGCGAACAGATGGTCGAGTGCCAGGCAGGGCATGTACGCGATGCCGTTCTTATACAGCACTCACCCGTCGGCTGCGGTCTGGGGCAGGTCGATTATAACTCGCTTTACCGGAACGGGCTGGCAATGAGAAATCAGAAAGTGGAAAACCTGCGGGTAACATGCTCCAATCTCATGGAAAGCGACATGGTTTTCGGGGGAGTAAATCGCCTGTCCCAATCGATACGGGATGTCTATGACCGTTACAGTCCGAAAGCAATATTCATCAGCACTTCGTGTGCAACGGCCATCATTGGCGACGACATCGACGGGGTTGCCGCCGAATATGAAGAAAAGCTCGGCATACCGGTCATACCTTTACATTGCGAAGGATTCAGGTCGAAGCATTGGAGTACGGGATTTGATTCTACCCAGCACGGGATTTTACGGCAGATTGTCCGCAAAAATCCGAAAAAGCAGGAAGATCTCGTGAACGTGATAAACCTGTGGGGGTCGGATGTGTTTACGCCCATGCTGGCAGAATTGAATCTGAGGGTCAATTATGTAATTGATCTGGCCTCTGTCGATGATTTGGCTCAAATGTCGGAAGCGGCATGTACGGTCGGTTTTTGCTACACCCTGTCTTCTTATCTGGCGGCAGGCCTGGAGCAGGAATACGGTGTTCCTGAAGTGAAAGCTCCCCAGCCTTATGGCTTTGCAGGAACAGATGCCTGGATCAGGGAAATAGGGCGGGTCACCCGTCGCGAAGACCTGGCTGAAAAGTACATCGCGAAAGGACATGCCCGCGTGAAGCCGAAACTGGAAGAACTGAAAAAGAAGCTGAAAGGCCTGAAAGGGTTTGTGGCGACAGGTTCTGCCTATTCACACGGCCTGATTTCGGTATTGCGTGAACTGGACGTTGAAACAAATGCATCGCTGGTTTTCCATCATGACCCGGTCTATGATAGCGGCGATGTCCGTCAGGATTCGCTGGGATACCTGATCAAAAACTACGGCGATGTGCCGTCGTTCAGTGTCAGCAATCGCCAGCAGTATCAGTTTTACGCCCTCCTGCAGCGGACGCATCCCGACTTCATCCTGATCCGGCATAACGGACTGGCGCCGCTGGCGTCCCGTTTGGGGATCCCGGCAGCTCCGCTGGGAGATGAACATATTGCGGTGGGATACGACGGAATAATTAATTTAGGTGAAACCATACTGGATGTCGTTGCACACAAAAAATTTCACGAAGATCTTTCGCAGCACGTGAAACTGCCGTATAAAAAATGGTGGCTCGAACAGGAAGATCCATACATCCTGGCCAGGGAGCCGGATTTAATAGAAGCAATCTAAAAAAAGAAAATATGTCCATAGAAAATAACAGGACGATAGAGAAAACAAACTCTATCAGTCAGGTCAGGTATGCCTGTTCCATAGGTGCATTATATACCGCTTCATCTATTCCGGGAGTGATCCCGATCACGCATTGCGGGCCGGGATGCGCCGATAAGCAATTCATGGGACTGGCCTTTTATAATGGATTCCAGGGCAGCGGATACGGGGGCGGAGCCGTTTCGCCAAGCGTAAATGCCAGCGAAAAAGAAGTCGTTTTCGGAGGAGCGGAGCGTTTGCGCGAACTTATTCAAGCCTCGCTTAAAATAATGGATGCAGACCTGTTTGTTGTGCTGACGGGATGTATTGCCGATTTGGTCGGAGATGACGTGCCGTCGGTTGTATCGGAGTTTCAGGAAAAGGGGGTGAACATCGTTTATGCCGAGACAGGAGGATTCCGGGGCAATAATTTTATCGGGCACGAACTGGTCGTAAAATCCATTATTGATCAGTTCGTGGGCGGGTACAGCGGAGAAAAGGACGCTCATACGGTGAATGTATGGTCTTTGCTTCCCTATCAAAATCCATTTTGGAGAGGCGATTTAAGCGAAATAAAACGGATACTCGAAGGCATCGGACTGAAGGTAAACATTCTTTTCGGTCACCGGTCGGGTGGAATCGAAGAATGGAAAAATATTCCCAAGGCAGGTTTTAACCTGGTGCTGTCTCCCTGGTTGGGATTGAAAACGGCGCAGCATCTTGAAAAAAAATACGGCCAGCCGTTCCTGCATATTCCGGCGATACCGATCGGGGCAAAAGAAACTTCCCGTTTTTTACGTGAAGTATCGGACTATGCCGGTTTGGATAAAGAGGCAACGGAGCATTTTATCCGGTCTGAAGAAAAGGATTATTACTATTATCTGGAACACTTCTCCGATTTCTATTCGGAATACTGGTGGGGCTTGCCGGCCAAATTCGCCGTAGTGGGAGACAGCGCATACAACCTGGCGCTCACCAAATTTCTGGTCAATCAGCTGGGATTGATTCCATCCTCCCAGATCATCACCGAAAATACGCCCGAAGAATACAGAGATGCGATAAGGGAAGCGTACAGGCATATAGCCGAAGACGTATCTGCCGGTGTCGACTTTGTGGAAGACGGGTACACCATTGGCAAAATACTTGAAGAAACGGACTTCGGGCACAAGCCTCCCATCCTTTTTGCCACGACATGGGACCGGGATGTTGCCAAAAAAATAGGCGGGTATATTGTCGAAGTGGGGTTTCCGGCATCCTACGAAGTTGTCATTTCCAGATCTTACGTCGGATATAAAGGAGCGTTAAACCTGCTGGAAAAAATATTTACTGCCGTGATAAGCAGAAGTGCATAACTGTTCGGTATGGAAACGACAACATTCTCTCCGGACTTCAGTAAGCACCCCTGTTTCAATGCCGAATCGAAGCATCTTTTCGGGCGAATCCACCTGGCGGTCGCTCCCAAATGCAATGTACAGTGCAATTTCTGCAACCGGAAATTCGACTGTACAAACGAAAGCCGTCCGGGAGTAACAACCCGTGTCTTAAAGCCGGCCGAGGCGCTGATCCGTCTGGAAGAGGCTGAAAAAAAAGCCGGCAATCTGGTGGTAGTCGGCATAGCGGGTCCCGGCGACCCGTTTGCCAACCCGGGCGAAACAATGGAAACGCTGGAACGGGTACATGCAAAATATCCGGACAAGTTGCTGTGCGTTTCATCGAACGGGTTGAATATTTCCGACTACATCCCCCGCCTGGCCAAACTCAATGTCTCACATGTTACGGTTACGGTTAATGCGGTAGATCCTGCAACAGGCGCCAATATCTACGAATGGATTTCTTTCGGCAAAAAGACTTATTTCGGAGTAGAGGGCGCAAAGCTCTTACTCGAAAGACAGACCGGAGCGATCCGGGAACTGAAGCGTCACGGCATTACCGTGAAAGTGAATACGGTGGTTATTCCCCGCGTCAATGAACATCATGTCTGCGAAGTAGCCAAATATGTATCCGGACTGGGAGCTGATATTCAAAACTGCATTGCCCTTATTCCGGTCAAAGGAACGCCTTACGAAGATCTGTACGAGCCGTCGGCCTCCGATATGCGAATCGTCCGCGCCAAAACATCCGTGTATATAAAACAAATGAAACATTGCGCCCGGTGCCGGGCTGATGCGGCAGGTTTACTGGGAGAAGATACCGGCTCCGATATGGAGAATGAACCCGGTAAAATAAGCTTCAACAAAGGAAAATACGTTGCCGTTGCAACATCAGACGGGTTATCGATCGACACACATCTTGGAATGGTTACCCAATTAGCGATATATACTTTTGAAAATGAGAAAATCCGGTTAATTGAAAACCGGGATGTTTCATCCTGCCGGAACGCCTGCGACCGGTGGAATACCCTAACCGGCCTGCTGGCTGACTGCTCTGTCCTGCTTGTCAGCCGGGCAGGCTCCGCACCTCTTCGTATATTAAAAGGAAACGGCTTTGCAGTAGAGGCCGTAGAAGGCGATGTGACCCAAATACTAACCTCTGTATTTAAGGAAAAGAGGGTGCCGAAAAACACTTTACGGCTGACCGGCTTCTGCGATTCCGGAAGAACATGCTGTTAACATGTATAAAATTGCAGGAACCGGTGATGATGGCGAATCTTCCGGAAAAAGGCAATGTATGCAACTTTGGGCAAGCCGCTGTCTGCCGTCAGTCGGTTCCCGGACGCTCCGGGAAGCCGCTGTCTGCTGTCAGTCTGTTCCCGGAAGTTCCGGCAAGCCACTGTCTGCTGTCAGTCCGTTCCCGGAAGTTCCGGGAAGCCACTGTCTGCTGTCAGTCCGTTCCCGGAAGTTCCGGGAAGCCACTGTCTGCTGTCAGTCTGTTCCCGGAAGTTCCGGG
>JAISCL010000270.1 GCA_031265585.1 Tannerella sp.
AGCATTCATAACAAGCATAATTGTGTTCTTCATGGTCAATACGCGATTGCGCGTAAAGGCTGTTGGAGAAGAACAATACTGTACTTTTTCTATTGGATTATTCACGATTTCTCTTAAAATTTTTTTCAACTCATTTATTATTCTTACATTTGTTTCTGCCATTGAAGTATTCATTTTGTATCGTTTTTTTGTTACAATTCTAAAATAATACTTTTTGAGTAATTTTCAATGGCTTTGTTATGTTTTTTTTCTTAACTTGATGACATTGGGCTGGAGACTGCGCCGAGCACAACTATAATCTCACAATTTCAGGCCGGGCGCAGTATAATATCCTCTACAGTCTGAGACGCCTAAGATCAGCAGCCTTTGCCATCGTCAGGTCAGAAAATGAAAAAACAGTTCCAAAAAACGGAAATAATCGTCAATCCGGATAGAGAAACGAGAAAATATTGCATCTTTTCTTCAAAAAGTCTTTTTATGACAAAAAAATGATTATTTTTGCCATTACATAATACTCATATACATTAAAATCTCGATGCCGAAAATAAGGAAAAAAAGACTTGAAAAAGTTGCTTTATTGTTAATCACATTCATTCAATTATCTTTTGCATGGCCTGACAGCATGGAAGATAAAGTGGATGAAGGGCTTTATTTCCATTCCTTTCTTGTGGATAAAGACCGACGGACGGAGTTGAACCTGACCCCGGAAAAACCGCTTTCGTTTCCGGACGGCTTTACCCTGACGTTCGACTTTAAAATCAGACCCGAAACGGATATCTTCGGATATATATTCAGGATTATAGGCAATCACGAAACAAATATCGACCTGATTTCGAATATCGAGACCAATAATCTGGTGCTCGTGGCCGGAAATATGACTCTGCTGGATTTCCTGACCGCCGAAGCACGTGAAAATGCAGAAAACGGATGGATAAAGGCCGAACTGAAGGTCGATACCGATAACAACAGACTGGAATTTGCCCTGAACGGACACCGGAAATCGGCGAATTACGGCATCCGCCAGCTGAAAAAGTTCAGTATCTGTTTCGGACGGAACAGCGAAACCCTTTTTGCTACCACCGATATAGCGCCGTTCATCCTGAAAGACGTCAAAATCTTCGACGGCAGGAAGCGGCTGACAAGACACTGGATACTCAATAAACATGGCGACGGCTGCGTTTACGACGAATGTAAGTCGGCAAAAGCGACCGCAACAAACAGCGTATGGGAAATCGACCGGCGCGCCGAATGGCAAAAACGAACAACCGTCACCGTCGCAGGCAAATTCCCGCAAATCGCTTTCGACAGAAACAATAAAAGGTTTTCCATCATAAAAAATGATTTCGTTCACGTTTATGATGCGGTAAAAGACAGTATTCATACGATGAAAGCCGAACGTGGAGTGCCCTTTGGCGTGGAAATAAACCAACTGCTGTACGACAGTGCAAACGACCGGCTGATGATGTATGATTTCACAAAAGATCATCCGGGATATTTCGATTTCACCACTCAGGAATGGAATAATAGCGATGCGTCGGCCGTGATCCGATATTTCATGCACCACAACAAATATTTCGACGAAAAAAACCGAACCCTGTACGCATTGGGCGGATACGGGTTTCATCAGTATTCGGCGCTTATGCAGATTTTTTCGGAAGCAGACGGTAAATGGAAAAGCGTTGACCTGTCGGATGCCATCCATCCCCGCTACCTGGCTGCCATGGGCGCATGGAGCGATTCGCTTTTGCTCTGCTTCGGCGGATATGGCAGCGCTTCGGGAAAACAATCCGAGTCGCCGCACAATTACTACGACCTCTATGCCATCAATCCTCATACGCAGGATGTCCGGAAGATCTGGGAACTGGCGCACGTCGAGAGACATTTCACCAACAGCAATTCGCTGGTTGTGAACCGGGCGAATCAAACGTTCTATACGCTGTCCTATCCGAACAACGTTTTCGAGACGCAAGCGTTCCTGCACGAATACAGCCTGCAAAAACCCGGATTCCGCCGGCTGGGAAACCCGATACCGTTCCTGTTCAATGACGTGGAATCATATTGCGACCTTTTCATCCCGTCAGACAGCTCGGCGCTCTTTGCCGTCACCTCCTGCATGGACGGAAACAACAGCAAAGTAGATATCTACTCCATCTCCTACCCTCCCCTCAGTCCGGCAAATACGCTGCAGACGGCAAGCAAAACGACGACGTTCTCCTCTACATTATTATATACAGTAATCCTCATCCTCGCTGCCATACTGATATACATGGCGACGAAGCGGATAATGAAAATGGTGCGCATCAATTCCGTACTGAAAACCATCGAATCGAACAACGAATCGGACAAAATAGAGGAGGCGAAGGAATATAAGATGGTCTATCCGGCCATTCACATGCTGGAGGTGTTCGAGGTGCTGGATTCAAAAGGCACGAATATCTCCAACCTGTTCACGCCGACCATCAGCCAGATGTTTATATTGCTGTATCTCCGAACCGCAGGAGACGGCAAGGGTATCACATCCGGCGAACTGCAGAAAATCCTCTGGCCCGACAAGGATTACGAAAGTGCACGAAACAACCGGAATGTGTATTTCAATAAATTACGTCCGATTCTGAATATGACGGGCAATATCCGGCTGCACCGGACAAACGATTTCTGGACATTATCGTACGAGAAAGGAGCGGTATTCTGCGATTACGAAACGGTGATGAGAAACATTGAGATTATCGGGGAAAATGCAAAATTAGACACGGAACTGCTCCATACAACCTTGCGGATTGCCAAAAAGGGAAAACTGCTGCCGTTCTACGAAACCGAATGGTTTGACAATTATAAAACGGCGTACGTCAATACTCTTATCGAATTTTTGCAGAATCTGACGACGCATCCGGACGTGAAAAACAATTTGCCGCTGTTGCTGAATATCTCGGAAATCATCCTGATACAGGACAGTCTGGAAGAATCCGCCATCAAACTGAAATGTGGCATCCTCTATAAACTGGGCAAAAAGAAACAGGCTTTGCAATGCTATAATAAATATGTAGAAGAACACCTTGAAATCCTGAACATCAAACCGGAACTGACTTTTGACGAAATCGTGAAATAATTTTCCGCCGGATGCGCACGCATAACAGCCTTCTTTCAATTTTTTTCGTATTTTCTCCGGTATTAAGTATTTTTTAAGCGGTTTTTTAAGCATGCGGAAATATCTTTGGGCGCATCATTTAAAAAATATCTAATTATGAAACGTATCAATTTTATTCTGTCTTTATTTATTTCCCTGTCGTCTATCGCGAACATGCGGGCGCAGACGGACGACGGGAAACTGTTTTTCAACCACGTCTTTGCACCTTCGGAAGGCTACACAGCCAAACCGGAGCGGCCGTTCCGGAAGGAAATATGCCTGAACGGGCAGTGGGATTTTCAGGCCGTAGCGCTCCCCGAAGGCTATCAGCAAGGAAAAAGCCCGACACCGGAATTGCCGCAGCCCTCGGCTTCGGGCTGGGAGAAAACGAAAATTAAAATCCCCTCGCCCTGGAATATCAACGCCTTTGCCAATCGCAACCTCGAAGGCCCCGACCATCGCAATTACCCGTCCTATCCCGA
>JAISCL010000296.1 GCA_031265585.1 Tannerella sp.
TCCGCTTGTGGTATGACGGTTATACCTGGGATGGCAGGACTTCGGTCTATAATCCGTATTCTACCCTGTCGTTTTTCAAGAAACAGGAATTTTCCAATTACTGGTTTGCCAGCGGAACACCAACGTTTTTGATGGAGAAACTGAAAATACAGAACGACATCGAACTGGTAACCGAACCTGTACTTGCCGATTCCGAGATATTTGACAGTTTCGATCCCAGTCATATCGAAAATATCCCGCTGCTGTTTCAAACCGGTTATCTGACTGTCAAAAGCAAGGAACTGATACACGGCATACCCCGGTACACGCTGGGTGTACCGAACAGGGAAGTTCAGGATTCACTGATGAAATATATTGTGAGCGCTTACAGTCATGTTCCGCTGTCTCAACTGGCTGTTTTGACAAGGAAAATGTCGGAACAGTTAGCCGTTCTCGACGACGCCGGCTTCGCTCAAAGCGTCCGCACGATGCTCGAAGATATTCCGTACGACATCCAAATCGGCAACGAAAAGTATTATCATTCGCTCTTCCTGTCGTGGATGAACGTACTTGGTTTCAAGGCGCAGGGCGAGATGCTGACCGGCAGCGGACGCATCGACGCCGTACTGGAACAGACCGATACCGTCGTCGTCTGCGAACTGAAATATCATTCAAAAACGAAAACGGTCACCCTGCTTCGCCGTGCAATAAAGCAGATTCACGATAATTACTATTACGGGAAATACCTGGGCAAAGGTAAAAAGATCGTCCTGCTCGGCCTGGCGTTTTCAGGAAAGGAGGTCGGGTGCAGGATGGAGGCTTTGGGGAGTTGAAAATTGAAAGTTGAAAATTGAAAATTGTTTCTTTCATTTTCAATTTTCAATTAAAAAAGCGTGTAAACCGATATTTAAAGAGTTTATACGCTTTTTTTATGCCCTCATGCAGATAGGGTGATGCGTCTGCAAAAATTGAACAAAAGGAATGATAAAGATTAAAAATACAATGAAGAAAAATCGGAAGAAAGTATTCCCGGCTGTTGCGATGCTTTTGGCAGTCGCCGGATGTAGCAGTACAAAAGTGAACGACGCGATTTATTGCGTTCAGCTTGATCCCCTGGAAAAGGTATTCAAGGAACAGCTGTATTTCGTGGAAAACGGCGATACCGCCGACGTGGCCAAAGGTGAAACGGCTTCGTTTCAATGGGTTTTTCGCAGTATTTACCCCGTCAAAAACCTGAAAATCGAAGCCGGCGACCTGACAGACGGAAACAACCGCATTCCGGTGGATTTGAAAGCCTTTACGGGCTACGCAAAAGGAAACAATTGCCACGGTTGCGGCGGCAGCGAACAGCTTCCGTCCGTAAAATTCTATTCCCCGGAATCCGGCCTGTTTCCCGATCCCCTGTTGAACGTTGAAACAATGGATGTGGCGTCGCTGTCCAATCAGCCGCTGTGGGTCGATTATACCGTTCCGCGCGAAGCTCCGGCAGGCGTCTATTCCGCCGAAATCATCCTTACGGGCGAGATGAACGGCAAGCCGTTTCGACTGAAAAAACAGGTCGCTGCTCGGGTTTACAATGTAACGCTGCCCGAACAGACGCTGTGGACAGTCAACTGGTACTGGCTGCAATTTCTGGACAGGATGAACGGCGGGCAGGCGGTCGAACCGTATTCCGACCGTTACTGGGAATTACATAAGGCACTGGTAAACATAATGCGGGAACACGGGCAAAACGTCTATCCCGTATCGTCCGTGCATCTGTGCGACTACGCCGTTTCCGGCTCGCAATATACCTTTGATTTCTCGCGCTTTGACCGGACGGTTGAGTTTTTGATTCGCGAGGGAGGCATGAAACGCATGGAAGGCGATTTTTTCAATCTGGATTTGAAGTCTAACCCTGTGACAATAAGTATTCCCACGGGCGACGGCGTTTTCAGAAGGATGACGCTCGACAACGACACGGTCAATCTCTTTCTGTCGCAATATATCCCCGCCCTCTACAATCATTTAAGAAGCAAGGGATGGGATAAAATCTTTATGCAGTCCATTTCCGACGAACCGACCAACGCGCAATCGTACAATGAGAGGGCCGATTATCTGAAACAGCTGGAGCCGGAGATAAAGATTATTGAAGCCACGATTTTGGGGCAAAAAGTAGAAAACAGCGTCCATGTGCATACGCCCATCATCTGGTACTGTGAAAAGGAAGCGGATTTCTACCGGAAGCAACAGGAAGCCGGCAACGAAGTATGGTATTACATCAGCTGCGATGGGCAAGGCAAGTATTTAAACCGCTTTTATGAGCGGGAACTGATTCAAAACCGGCTCCTGCACTGGTTTAACTATCGATATAACCTCACGGGATATTTGCACTGGGGTTTCAACTGGTGGGAAGAGTTGAGCGGCGATTCGACTTTGTATGCCGACAACCATAAATTTCCGGCAGGAGACGCCTTTCTTGTCTATCCCGCATTCGGCAAGGTGTACAGTTCGATCCGCCTGAAAGCCCAGCGTGACGGCATCGCCGACTATGAACTGCTGCGTCTACTGGAAAAGAAAGACCCTGCCAATGCCAACGAACTGGCGCGGGCGGTCATTCGCAGCTACGACCGTTACGATACGAATATTACGTCGTTCAGGGAAACGCGGCGGAAACTGCTGACCCGGCTGAGCGAGTAAATTATACTCAAATATGTAGATAGAATATGAAATGTTTATGACAGCATACTTTTTACATCACTACCACAAAATGAAATATAAACTTGTAAGGCGGCAAAATCCGCAGGACCGGGAAAATACCGGGAAACTGTATGCCACGCCAATATACGACGGCAGGGTAGCACAGAATGAAATAGCCGTTGACATCGTTAACCTGTCGTCGCTTGCACGTGGTGATGTGGGAAACGTAATCAACAACCTGATCGACACGGTGCCCAAATATCTGGTGATGGGTAAAAGCGTGAATCCGGGTGAACTGGGAAGCTTCCGCATCCCGTTCTCAAGCGAAGGCGTGGACGACCCGAAAGATTTCACCGTGGATAAAATTTCAGGCGTCCGCATTGTGTTCACCCCCAGTGTGGAACTGCGAAGGAAACTGGACACTCTCCGCTTCGAAAAAGGCGAATGAGACCCTCAAAAATTGCATAAGTATGCAGTAAGCGTAAAGTATAAATAATTCTATTTCAATAACTTGTAAAGATGTGAATATTTCATTATCTGAACTATTAATTTTAATTACATGATGAACAGAAAAAACAAAATGAGCAAGTCGCGGCTGAGACAATGGAAACTGATTGCCGTCAGCTGCATATTGTTAACATTCGGACTGCCGGAAACGGCGCTGTCCGAAACAGTGAACGGTACGGTGAACGGTACGCAGCAATCGAAAGGGAATACGGTTACCGGTACCGTAGTGGACGAGAATGGAGACCCGGTTCCCGGAGCTACGATTATCGTCAAGGGGACTACGCGCGGTGTGATTACCGATTCGGACGGGACATTTACCATTCAGGCAACGCCCGAAAATCAACTGGAAATATCCTATCTCGGCTATCAGATGCTGACGGTGCCGGTGGGAAATCAGACCCGTATCCGTGTGACGCTCGAACCGCAAATGAACGAACTGGACGAAGTGACCGTCGTGGCTTTCGGCAGGCAAAAGAAGGAAAGCGTAATATCGGCGATCCAGGCGGTCAGCGTAAAAGACCTGAAAGTGCCTTCGAGTAACCTGACCACTGCTTTTGCGGGACGTATTGCCGGAATGATCTCCTATCAGACCAGTGGCGAGCCGGGATATGATGATGCCAGCTTCTTCATCCGTGGAGTTACGACATTCGGAGCAGGCAAAGTCGATCCGCTGATTTTAATCGATAATGTGGAAGTCTCTGCATCCGATCTTTCCCGGATGCATCCGGACGATATTGCCAGCTTTTCCATCCTCAAGGATGCGACGGCGACTGCCCTGTACGGCGCGCGCGGAGCAAACGGGGTGATCCTGGTGACGACCAAAGAGGGAACGGAAGGGAGCGTAAAAATATCGTTCCGGTTCGAAGACTCGTTCTCTTCCCCGACTTCCAAGATAGAAATGGCCGATCCCATTACCTACATGCGGCTGGCGAACGAAGCGGTTCTGACCCGCAGGCCTTCCGACCCGTTAGCCTATTCGCAGCGGCAGATAGAGGCCACAATGGATCCGAACCGGAATCAGTCTGTTTATCCGGCGGTGGACTGGGCGGAGATGATCACGAAAAATACAACGTCCAACCAGCGGGCCAACCTGAACATTTCGGGCGGAGGACAGATCGCCAGATATTATATTGCCGGTTCGTTCTCACAGGATAATGGAATACTGAAAGTGGACAAGCGGAACAATTTCAACAGCAATGTCGATTTGAAGAAGTACCTGATACGTTCGAATATCAATATCAATCTGACTAAAACGACGGAAGCGGTCATACGCGTGCACGGCAGTTTTGACGACTATACCGGGCCGATAGCCGGGGGGAGCGACATGTACAAGAAGACGCTGCAGATGAGCCCGGCCTTTTTCCCCGCCTATTTCGAGCCGGACAAAGCGTTGCAGGGTGTCGATCACATTCTTTTCGGCGGTTACAAAAGCTCGGAC
>JAISCL010000318.1 GCA_031265585.1 Tannerella sp.
TCGTGATTTTGCTGCCGCAATAAATGCAGATTTTTTATTCATACTGCTTTTTGCTCGCAAAATTATGTAAATTAGATAGTTATAACTACTTTCAGCAACACTTTTGTCTATTATCCCAATTATGAATTATGAATTAAAAACTGACAATTCATAATTCCCATAAATCATACGCGAGGGAAAACTGGATCGTACGGTTTTTCCCGTCCGGATAATGAGGTACGGTTTTTGTGAATCCGTGTATATACCTTGCGTTAAGGGATAATCCGTAACCGATATACAGACCGATACCTCCTGCCAGGGAAAAATCGACCGTATTATAATCCGTATCCAGTGTCTTCAGCGCTTCATCGTATTCCTTATGGCCGGAAGAATATGTATAACCAAGGCAAAAACCAACCTGCGGACCGGCTTCAATATAGATACGGGTAAACGGATAATATTTCAATAACACCGGTACATTCAGGTAATGCGACAAAGCCTTATAGCCTTCGACTATTGCAGTCCCTCCTAGATCCGCAAGAGGCACAGAACTTTTGTACCCCTGCCGGGAATACAGCAACTCCGCCTGCACATCAAACCGGTCGCTGAGTCCATATTTTCCATAAATACCGGCGTTCAGTCCTGTCCTGAAATCAATGTCTTCATCCATAATTTTTCTTCCATAGTACTCTTTCGTCCGGTTCAAGCCGACTTTCGAGCCTGCCGTAAACTGAGCTGAAACACTGCTAAACGTAGCCATAAACACCATCAGAACCAACATCGTTCTTTTCATACGTCCATATTTTAAAGTGACTTATTCAAAAACGGCAATACGGTTTATTTATTGCTTTTCCTTATTTTAATTGAAAGTTATACTGCGCGTAGCATAAAACCTTCAGTTGAGGTTTTTTACCAGGAACTTCCGCAGTTCGTCGACCGGTTTTCCGCGGCGCACGGCATAATCCTGTAACTGTTCTTCCGAAATTTGCCCGATCATGAAATAGGTTGATTCCGGATGGGAAAAGTATAGGCCTGCAATGGACGATACGGGTGACATGGCCCCGTTTTCCGTAAGAGTTATCCCGATCCGGGAGAGCTGCAACAGGCTGTCTATTTTAAATATCAAGTCCTGATCCGGCAGAGAGGGATAGCCTATGGCCGGACGGATACCCTGGTAATGCGCCTTGAACAGTTCCTCTACGGAAAACAGGTCTTCATCCGGTGCATAGCCCCAGTATTCTTTACGCACTTTTTCATGGAGACATTCGGCCGATGCTTCCGCCAGGCGATCCGACAGGGTACGGACAAGCATCAGGTTATAGCTGTCATTTTCCTTTTCATACCGGTCACAGAGATTCTTCACCCCTTTACCTGCCGTAACGGCAAATACGCCGGCATAATCTTCCGATGATCCTTCGGGCATTATATAATCCGCCAGCGACAGGCAGCAGCCTTTGTCATTAAGCGTCTGCCGGCGCAGCATCGGGAATGTTTCGTTTCCGATCCGGATATCATCTCCGGCGCTCGCGGCAGGGAAAAATCCGTAAATTGCTTCACAGCAGGCCATATTCCCGTGCGGCACATACGAGCCAAGCCGGTCTAAAATCTTCCGGGCATCATCATACAGTTTCAGGGCTTCCTTCGCTTTCGCCCTCTCCTGTTCCGGCTGTTTGTCAAGCCAGGCGGCGCGGCAGCCTTCGCAGTCATGCAACGCGGACAGGTCGCTGTAATGTCCGTGAAGCTTCCAGGCCGTGAAGAAAAATATCCAGTTGATATACGGAATGACTTCCATAACCGGTATAAGGATCCGGCGCACGCCCGTTTGCTTCGGAGGAGCTGCCGTCCCATAAGTTGTCTTCAAGCGGTGTTCGCGGGCCTCTTTCAGGGAAAGCAGCGGTTTTGCCGCAGCAGAAGCCGCCTGTGCATGGCGCAAACGTTCATACTCCTCATGCAGTCCGTCCAGATAGCTGTCGCGTGTGGCGGGATTCAACAGTTTGGATGCTATCACCGGACTTTGGGATGCATCCGTCGCATGGATCACCGGATAATCGTAACGGGGTGCAATCTTCAGCGCCGTATAGATTTTGGAGGTCGTCGCCCCTCCTATCATGATCGGGATGTGCATGCCGGCTTTCTGCATCTCGTCGGTCACGTGGATCATCTCTTCCAGCGACGGCGTGATCAGTCCCGAAAGGCACAGCAGATCCGGATGTTCTTCCCGTACGGTTTTCAGAATCGTTTCCGCGGGAACCATCACGCCGAGGTCTATCACCTCATAGTTATTGCACGTCAGCACGATTGATACGATATTTTTCCCGATGTCATGCACATCTCCTTTTACGGTAGCAAAGACCACCTTTCCGGCTTTTGCGCTTCCCGACGATGATTTTTCCTTTTCAATAGCCGGTTGAAGAATCGTAACCGCCTTCTTCATCGTACGCGCTGTCTTAACGACCTGGGGCAGGAACATCTTCCCGGCGCCGAACAGGTCTCCGACCTTATTCATTCCGCTCATCAGGGGGCCGTCGATAATATCGACCGCCCTGCCACCGTTCCGTAAAGCTTCCTGTAAATCTATTTCCAGGTAATCTACGATACCTTTCATCAGGGCATATTCGATACGCGCATCCGGCGGCTGTTCGCGCCAGGCGTCGTGTACGGTCTCCCCTACCCGGCCCGGCGCATCTCCCGTATGTTCCTGCGCATGGATGATCAGTTCTTCCGCAGCTTCGGGACGGCGCGCCAGGATCACATCTTCCAGCAGCATCCGGAAATCCGGCGCTATCTCTTCATAGCTAACCGGCGAGGACGGGTTCACAATCCCCATATCCATTCCACTGCGTATGGCATGATACAGGAAAACCGCATGCATCGCCTCACGTACATGGTTATTCCCGCGAAACGAAAACGACAGGTTACTGACCCCGCCGCTTACTTTCGCATACGGAAGATTCTTTTTGATCCAGCCCGCAGCCCGTATGAAGTCAAGTCCGTAACCGTTATGCTCCGGCATCCCGGTAGCGATCGCCAGCACGTTGGGATCAAAAATAATATCCTGCGGCGGGAAGTCCGCTTTTCCGGTCAGCAGACGGTAAGCGCGTTCACAAACTTCGATCTTGCGTTCAAAGACATCGGCCTGTCCCTTTTCATCAAAAGCCATCACCACCGCAGCCGCGCCCAGTTGCCGGATCCTTTTCGCATGTTCAAGAAAGACCTCCTCGCCTTCTTTCAGGCTGATCGAATTGACAATGCTTTTTCCCTGCACGCACATCAGCCCCTGCTCAATCACGTTCCATTTCGAAGAGTCGATCATCACCGGCACGCGGGCGATCTCCGGCTCCGACGCGATCAGGTTGAGAAACGTCTTCATCTCCTCTTCCGCGTCAAGCAGCCCGTCATCCATGTTAATATCAATCACCTGGGCGCCGTCTTCCACCTGTTTACGGGCAATAGTCAACGCTTCGTCGTAGCTTTTTTCCTTTATCAGACGGAGAAACCTGCGCGAACCCGCCACATTGCACCGTTCACCGATATTCATGAAGTTATTTTCCGGTTTTACTTCCAGCAGTTCCAGTCCGGACAGCCACAGGGCCGTTGGCTTCTCCGCCGGTCTGTGCGGTTTTGCATCCCTGACCAGTGCCGGAAGTTCGGCAATATGCGAAGGGGTCGTACCGCAGCATCCTCCGATAATATTCACCAGGCCTTCCTCCACAAATTCCTTTATCTGTGCCGCCATTGTTTCGGGCGTCTCGTCATACTGTCCGAACTGATTCGGCAGGCCGGCATTCGGATAGGCGCTTATGAAATAAGGCGCCAGACCGGCCAGCTCTTTCAGGTACGGCTTCATGCCGGACGCGCCGAACGAACAGTTAAGTCCTATACTCATCAGCGGAATATGCCGGACGGATGCCAGGAAAGCGGCCAGCGTCTGACCCGAAAACGTACGCCCGCCCTGGCCGGATAAGGTAAGAGACAGCATCACGGGCCATTCCCTGCCCTTTTCATGCATCACCTGCATCGCCGCATCCAGCCCGGCCTTCACGTTCAGCGTATCAAAGACGGTTTCAAATAAAAGAATATCAACGCCGCCCTCTATCAGTCCGCAAATCTGCTCATGATAGGCCGCATATAAATCTCCGTACGAAACCGCGCGGAAAGCCGGATCGTTTACATCCGGACTCATAGAGGCCGTTTTGTTCGTAGGCCCCAGTGAACCGGCCACAAAAACAGTCCTCTCCGGATGCTCTTTCATATAACTGTCCGCAAGCTCCCGCGACAGCCGCCCCGCAGCAACATTCATCTCATACGCAAAAGTTTGCATATTATAATCTTCCATTGATATGGAATTGGCATTGAGTGTATTGGTCGAGAAGATATCCGCTCCCGCATCCAGGTACTGACGGTGTATATCGCGTATCACACCGGGACGGGTGATATTTAGCAGGTCGTTATTCCCCTTCAGCTGTCCGTTAAAACCGGCAAACCGTTCGCCGCGATAGTCTTCTTCCGTCAGCCGGAAGCCCTGAATCATGGTTCCCATTCCGCCGTCCAGCACTAAAATACGTTCTCTCAGAAGTTCCTGTATAGATTTCATGTTCCTGTCATTTATTTAATTAATAGCGGCATTGCCGGAAAACTGAAAGGCTTTCAGATTGAATAAATCCAGCACAGCATACACATGATCAAAAATATCGGACTGCACATTTTCATAGTCAATCCATCGCTGCCGCGCCGAAAAGCAGTAAATCTCAATCGGCAGACCCGTCGGCGTCGGCTGCAACTGGCGCACCATGTGTGTCATCTCCCGGTTTATATCCGGATTGGCAGCGATCCAGGATTCCAGGTACTCGCGGAAGGTTCCGATATTAGTCAGTTTCCGTACATCCAGACGGTTTTTCCGGCTGGCGTTAAATTCTTCCAGGTCTTTCAGCTTTTTCTGCATATAGTTATTCAGGAGGGAAGAATCCATCAGGGTTGAAATCTCCTCCTCCGTAAGATAATGTATGGAACCGACATCGATATTTATCGACCGCTTGATCCGCCTGCCGTTTGATTCCTCCATTCCACGCCAGTTGGTAAACGATTCCGAGACCAGTTTATACGTAGGGATCGTCGTGATGGTCTTGTCAAAGTTCTGGACTTTTACGGTGGTCAGGCTGATTTCCGTTACATCTCCGTCGGCTCCGCTGCTCGGCATCACGATCCAGTCGCCGATACGCACCATATTATTGGCGCTCAGCTGAATGCCGGCCACCAGTCCGAGGATCGAATCTTTAAAAATAAGCATCAGCACAGCCGCAAATGCCGTAAGGCCGGTGAGCAGCGTAGAAACATCCTTTCCCGTAAGCAATCCGACGGCAACAATGACAGCGGCAAAATATAAAAACGTTTCGATCATCTGGATAAACACCTTAATCGGTTTATCCCTGGATGCCGGAAAACTCATATAAACCCTGTTCATCCCCGACAGTACCGCAGAGATTACAACAACAAACGAGAACACGATCCACAAATCAAACAGCCCGGTAATGATGCCGGCATACGCCCATTCCAGACCCGACAGTACCTGTTTTGATACCATCGGAAAAACAAGTAAGCCCAAACGGTCAAACAGTTTCTGATCAAAAAGGAGGTTATCCCACGCAAATTTGGTATGCTTAACGATCTTGAATACGATCTTCGCCGCTATTTTCCGGATTATTATACAGGCCAGGTAACCTGAAAAAACAGACAGGCATACCGATACTGAAATTTTAATGATCAAAACAAGGCTCTCCGACTGTATTCCCAGGGAGGCTATAATAGAATCGAGATTTACCATGACGTATATTGTTTCGGGTGAAAACTATTTCATGAAAGCCCTGTCCATCGCTCTTTTATCGTCGCGTTCCTTCAGGGACTGGCGCTTGTCATACTCCCTTTTGCCTTTGGCTATGGCGATGACAATTTTGGCCAGGCCTTTACCGTTTATAAAAAGTTTTGTCGGAATAACGGTGAAACCGCTGTTTTTCGCAGCAGACCCGATCTTCCTGATTTCCTTTTTGCCAAGTAACAGTTTGCGGTCGCGGCGCGTCGAATGATTATTGTACGTACCGTAAAAATACTCGGCAACATACATATTTTTCACCCAGACTTCCCCTCTTTCAACACTGCAATACGTATCCACAAGACTTGCTTTCCCGAGGCGGATTGATTTTATTTCCGTCCCCGTAAGCACGACGCCCGCAGTAAACGTTTCGATAAACTCAAAATCAAAAGACGCCCTCTTATTTTTAATAAGGATATTATTACTGATCTTTTCCTTCGTTGCCATAGCTGCCATTATTAAGTCGCAAAGATAGCACAAGCCGGGAGTAATACAAAATAAACAGTCGTTTATATTGCATGGCCGGCGCACAGTTCGCTTTCTGTTTTGACAAAAGATTCTTTACTCAAACCGGCGAAGCAAAGCAAGAAAGTCCCCATCCGTGCGGTAGGCTTCCCAGTCTGTATCCTGTTTTACATAATCTATTAAGATTTGCTTCTTAGCCAGGCTTTGTTCCAGATAAAGAAACGCATTTGTCCTGTCGGAACGGAGGGCATAGAGGCAGGCTAATTTGTAGTATTCAACACTCAGTTCAAAGGCTTTCAGGCATTTTTCAATCGACTCTCGATTCAGCGCATCGGCTTCGTCGCCCGTTTTCGTTCGGGCAAGGTTTTTCAAATCGGTTCCCCAATTATAATACGCCTCATGTTTACCCGGTTTGATGGTTATCGCCTGTTGATATTTTTCAAACGCTTCACGGTACAGCGCTTCGGCTTCATCGCCCGTTTTTGTTTTGGCAAGGTCTCCCAAATCGGTTCCCCAAAGATTATATGCCTCATAGGAATCCGGTTTGAATGTTACCACCTGTTGAAATTTTTCAAACGCTTCATGGTACAGCGCTTCATGGTACAGCGCATCGGCTTCGTCACCCGTTTCCGTTCGTGCAAGGTTTCCTAAATAGGCTCCCCAATTATAATACGCCTCATGCTTATTCGGTTTGATGGCTATCGCCTGTTGAAATTTTTCAAACGCTTCACGGTACAGCGCTTCGGCTTCGTTGCCCGCTTTCGTTCGGGCAAGGTTTCCTAAATAGGTTCCCCAATTATAATACGCATCATGCTTATCCGGTTTGATGGCTATCGCCCGTTGATATTTTTCAAACGCTTCACGGTACAGTGCTTTGGCTTCGTCGCCCGTTTTCGTTCGGGCAAGGTCTCCTATAGCGCTTCCCCAATTATTATACGTAAAATCATTTTCCGGATTAAAATCGATTGATATTTCGTAATACTTAATGGCTTCTTCATAGTTTTGCTTTAAATGGGAATCCAAACCTTTGATAAAGTATTTAAGGGAGGAATGTTCGTGCCGGTTTTTTGTTTCTTTCAATTTCTTTTTTGCTTCTTCCAATTCCTTTTCCAGTCTGGCGGTTTCCGGATTCTTTGTTTCTTCTTTTATGCGTAACAATTCGTCGATTATTCCGTCAATTTCCGAAAAATCACTGACTGGAATATGTTCCATGAAACTGTCTGCGGTCAATTTGTCGGCTACAGGTTCCTTTGAAATGATAAAATGCTGTCGAGGATACCTCCCTTGCAGTCTTTTTACGCCCAACAGGATTTGATTGATTTGAAAATCTCCCATCCCGCAGCCGATAAACAAAAGGGTTTTGTTGAAAATCAGATTCTGTAATCCAAAAGTAATACGTTCGGCCTTTTCATCCGAATGAACGTACAGGTTATCGTAGTTCGATGGAAAAAGCACCATGTTAAGACCGTCGACAATACATCCGTGTAATTTGAATAAAACCGGTTCGTGTACGTCATGAAGCAAAGAGAGTTCAAAATCGCGGCCGATATGCGCAGTTCTTCTTACCAGTGAAGGCTGGGCATTTTCAAAAGCATTATCGTAGTTGGTCGTGATGATTTTCCCGGACAATTTGCATAGCTTGCGGTGTAATGTGTAATCGTTTTCATCCGGCGATAAAGCAAAAAAATCTTTGACAAAAGAAATTACCTCATCTTTGGGTAGGCTTTTGTCTTTCTCAATCAAATCCAAAATAACGATAGGGTCATATTTCCCGACAAGGGGCTTTAGACGGTTTACATCATTATATCCCTTCGCTTCGAGATGGTCGAGTATCCGGGTCACTAAATTTCCCCACCCGTGTATGATCTCTTTGTTTTCATTCCTGAATTTATATGACAATCCCGCTCCGATAAAAAGAACCAGACTATTATCTTCAACTGCCTTTTTCAACTTTACGGGTATCCTGTTGTCCGCCATAATTCAAAAAATATTTATTCGCGGCAAAGGTGGGAAATATTTTAATTGTGGATGTCGGTTTTTGCTGTTTTTTTTTGGCAAATTGTAAAAAAAGTCTGAAAAAGTCTGTCGGGAGGTTTTTCCTGTCATTTTATGCCCTGAAAACCGGCAGAATCCCGGATGGTAACCTCCGCAGGCGATTTCAAAGGGCCGTACCGTATAGCGCCGGAGGCGTTTTCTGTGAATAACTTCCGGATTTCAGGGGGTTATTTCACAGGTTACGCCTGTCGACATGCACGGAGGGCGAATGAACCGTTCCTTTCAAAGCGGTTCAACACGTTTTCCCCGGAATGAGGATGAAGGTTCAAAAAAAGCGGAAGATTCCGGTCGCAATGCCGTCAGCATTCCGATTCCCGCAAATGCGTAAATCGAAATACAATCTTTATTCCGGTTCCCGCAAATGCGTAAATCGCAATTAATACAGATCTCATGAAACTTAATTTTTATGCTCCATAACCCGGAGATAGTGGCCGAACAATTTGCGCAGTTGTAAAAATACAACCATATTTGTACCGTCAATTAAAAAAACAGGAGGTCTATAAAGCCAGAGAAATGATCCGGTTCGTTGAAAGTGACGGCTGGTATTTCGTAA
Organism: Tannerella sp.; assembly: GCA_031265585.1. Lineage (GTDB taxonomy): Bacteria > Bacteroidota > Bacteroidia > Bacteroidales > Tannerellaceae > Tannerella. The sequence goes on from JAISCL010000318.1 coordinate 8,919, forward strand.
GTCAGGTGGGCAGTCACCGGCAATTCAGGCACCCTGTGAAAAAAGGGCGGATGACAATTCCGGGGAATTTGAGTGATGATTTATTGCCGGGAACGGCAAACAGTATTTTAAAACAGGCAGGTCTGAAATAAGCCCTGCATTAAAAAATTAACTTGTATGGAAAAAATTGTTGTAACAGTCGAATTATCTGAAAATAATTATTCCGCATTTCTGGAAGATCTTCCCGGATGTGTTTCTACGGGAAAGTCCTTTGATGATTTAAAAAAGAACATCCGTGAAGCTGTGGAATTTCATCTTGACGGCATGCGTGAAGACGGGGATGAGATCCCGGAACAGTTTATAAAAGAATATCAGCTGGTGTTCCGTTTCGATCCTCAAAGTTTATTGCACCATTATAACGATATATTTACAAATGCGGCACTGGAACGCATCACAGGTATCAATCAGCGCCAGTTGCAGCGTTATGTTTCAGGAGCGAGCAGACCGCGTCGCCCGCAGGCGGAAAAAATTGAAAAAGCATTGCATAAACTCGGAAAAGAATTATTAGCAGTAGAACTTTAGTTTTTTAGGTATTGTTAATTTCATATAGAATCATTACCTTTGCAGCAAAAAACGAATGAATTGTCCAAGATGCGGCAGTATAAATTACTGCAAAGATGGCGTAATAAAAGGTCGCCAAAGATACAAATGTAAGGATTGCGTCTATC
>JAISCL010000311.1 GCA_031265585.1 Tannerella sp.
GCTTACAAACATGCGGGAAAACAGATGCTGGCTGTCGGCAATGATGCTGCCTATTACAAATATATCCTGAACGATACGGTGTATAAAATTTCCGGCGGGGAAATCAGGCCGTTTCTCATCATGGATACGGAAAAAAATTTTAAGTTGGAAGATTATCTTGGAAAATTTAATTTTGAAACGCTTAACGGGAAAATAATGATGAGTGATGTAATGGCATTCAACAATCATTTAATGTTCCGGTTTATGTTTGTGAAAGATGCCCGCAATCAGGAGTATGAGAATTTTTTATGCCTGTATGATCTCAAAACGGAAAAATTGAGTTACCATGATTATACGGTGCTGAACGATTTGGACGGAGGCCCCAATTTTAGCAGTCTATATCCGCTCGAACTTTCCCGGTTTAAAAATCCCGATGAAAAATTCAGGAAATTCGATTTCGGGGGACATGACAATCTGAAGCTCAAATTTCCCGAAAGGAAAAACGAATTCCAAAAACTGATAGACCTGTCGGATGAAGAGGATAATCCCATTATTCAGATAATCAGTTTCAGGGATGATTTTTAAAATGGATGGAATAATTGTATTGAGATTTATTTTCCATCGTATTTTATTCTTTCCAGTGCAGAAACATGAGAAGAGGGTTGTCATCCGGATTGCGCTGTTCCTGCATGTGTTCGAATTGATCTTTCCGTTCGGGGTATTTTAACTCCGATTTGTCTAATGTTGAAAAAACGACATCTTTTACACTTTCTTCAATGTCGGACGGGAAAGGAACACTAAATATATTATGCAGTGACAGATGAAGAGACAACACCCCGATATTAAAACCTCCGTCAATATCATTAATAATCTTCTCCGAATGATAAGTCAGATGGCCTGTCGCTTTGTCATATTTGCATATAAAACGGTAGACATCCTGAAAGGTGTCGGTATGAGGCAACATGCAGTTCAGCAGGATGCAATTGCGATTAATATGACAACCCGTTATCAGTATACTCCCTTTTAGAGCAAGAGCAAAATCATTTGAAAAATAAATTCCATTCGGTTTACGGCTTCCCAGGTCAATGATTGCGTACGGGTTTATTCCTTCCTTTTTATGAACAGTGTATAACGTATCATTATAAAACGATTTGTAAAAAATGGCGTCACTTTGTTTTAACATTAAATAACTGCCCTTGAATTGACCAGCATTTCCCTCAATACCATCCAGCCGGTTGGGTATGGAATGAATAATCTTGCCGGTTTTATAGTCGGAAACCATTACTTCGTGTGGTTGACGCGTACCTGCGGCAGGCATAAACCTGGCTTTGTAAACTATATATTGACTGTCTATATCTATCAGCATGGTCGAATATGCATATGTTGTAAATATGGAATCTTTGGTTAACAGCATTTTATCAATATAGTGGCCATCATAATCATATACCATCAGATCCTGTTTGCCACCGTCCTGTACGATTATTTTATTATTATCTTTATCAATAAATGCGTTTTTCATCCATACATATTCTCCGGGTCCCTGTCCGATTTCCCCGATTTGCCCTAAAAAATGACCCGTAGTAGCGTCAAATTTATAAACAAGTCTACTTATATCGCTATAAAATAAAAAGTTATCGTCACGCAAACAGATAGAGGGGTGACGCAGCAAACACTCATCGGTCGTTTCCAGTTGAAGATATTCAATACTGTCCGCAAATTCGGACAGGCGCAACGGTGGGAGAGACAATATACTGTTCGGAAGTCCTATTTTCATGAAATAAGGCGGTTCCTCGCTCTGCTCTTTGCCGGCACATGAAATACATCCGATCAAAACGAATAAATAAAAATATTTTTTCATACGATTTTCTATTTAATTATAATATTAGTCTACATCTGCCATAAATTGTCCGGAATCTACTACCCGGTCTTAGAACTGATAGACAAGGCATACGCCGAGGCTTTGTGTGCTGAATGCAGGAACAGCGGTAAACTGCTTTCCGGCATCCTTTATTCCGAAAATGGAATGCCATACGGGAAGCATTAGATAGCCGATCTCCACGCTGAGTAAACCGATGCCGGCGCCCATCACGACGTCACTCAGCCAGTGTGCATAATTCAGCATCCGGAAGACCCCGGTTGTCGTAGCGACCAGGTAGCCGCCAACGCCAATCCACGGAGAGATGTCCCGGTACTCCTTATACAGGATATGCGCGCTTAGCATGGTGACAGCCGTATGGCCGGAAGGAAACGAACGGTTATCACCCAGCCCCGGACGCATAACGGGTGTCGTTCTTTTCAACAGTTCTACGGAGCCTTTCATCACTGCGAGCGATGTGGCCATGATTAGTGTCCTGTCACGAAAATTATGCCTTGCATCAATTCCGGGAATAAATCCCAGCCCGTATGCCACAACCGGCATTCCGTATTCAAAGTAATCATCGATACGATAATGACGGTTTACGTGCTTACGTATTTCATGATCCATATCAAAGTCAAACCGGCGTACCGGGAGTTGGTTAAAACGCGCAGCCGTACCGTAGGCGATAAACAGGGTCGGCAGTATAAATTGGGAGCCTTGACGGTGAAACAGATTCTTTCCGGACTTCTGCTGCAACTCCATCATTTCCATACAGGAGGCGCCATAAGCTGCATCCGGACGGTAATCATCCAGGGTGATCAGCCGGTTGGAAGTCATTGCCGGTGCAGACAGCGTGTCTTTCTGGCAGATTCCCCCCTGACAGCAAAAGACGAAAAACAACAATAGCGCAGATGACCTGAAAATATTCTTATGCTGCATATAGTTGAATAACAAATATAGCAGCCATCCGATGAACGAACCCAGCATCATTCCCGGAATTACATCCGTAATAAAGTGAGCGCTGAGGTATAGCCTCGAATACATCATCGTAACAGCCCATACAAAGATAGCCAGCGAATACCACCTGTTTTTTACCGCAAGCGCCGAGAACACGGCAAAGGCGAATGCGTTGGTTGAATGTCCCGAAATAAAACCGTAATCTCCACCGGCAATATAATGATCTATAATTCTTACATCATCCATGAACAGGGGATGATGTGTCGGACGAAACCGTTTAAACAGCGGTTTAATAATCAATGAGGTGGCAATCCCGTTCAGAATGCCGGTCAGAAGGGTGCAAACAAGCATGGGCAGCCATTCATTCCGTCTCTTAAAAATAAAATAGACAGGAACCAGGATCAACGGGAACCAGGCCCAGACAGAACCGAAGGCATACATGACAGAATCAAGCCACCGGGTATGCGCTCCATTGATGGCAAGGAACCATTCCCGCTCAAATTCCAGCAGGCGCTCCAGCATCACCGGACGTTTTTTATTTTCGCGATAAGTTTCTCCAGCATATCTCTGGTCATCATATCCAGATCGTAGGCCGGATTCCAGTCCCACTCTTCCCTTGCACAGGTATCGTCAAGCGAATTGGGCCATGATTCGGCAATTTTCTGGCGTAACGGATCCACGTTATATTCCATCCGGAAATCAGGAACATAGTTCTTTATCTGATGATAAATAATCTCAGGATCAAAACTCATCGCCGTCACATTAAAGGCATTGCGATGTTTCAGGCGGGAAGGATCGGCTTCCATTAACTGGATGGCAGCATGAACACCGTCGGGCATATACATCATGTCCATAAATGTACCGGCAGCTATCGGGCAGATAAACTTTTCCTTTTTAACGGCCGAGTAAAATATATCTACCGCATAATCCGTCGTACCGCCGCCCGGAGGAGCCACATAAGAGATAAGCCCCGGAAAACGTACCGAACGCGTATCCACGCCATACCGTCTGAAATAGTAGTCACTCAGCAATTCTCCCGTTACTTTGGTAACGCCGTACATGGTATGGGGGGTACGTACGGTATCCTGAGGAGTCCTGTTTTTCGGCGCATCAGGGCCAAACGCCCCGATGGAACTGGGGGTAAAAACGGCGCAGTGCATCTCCCTTGCAACCTCCAGCACATTAAATAATCCCCCGATACCGATATTCCACGCAAGGATCGGCTTTGCTTCGGCTACGGCAGACAATAAGGCCGCCAGGTTATAAACCGTATCAATCCTGTAACGCATGATCGCTTCGGCAATCTGCTGTTCGTTTGTGATATTAACAATCGCACTCGGACCCGATTCCAGCAATTCACCCTGCGGCTTTGCACCGGGAATATATCCGGCGACAACATTACCCTCCGGATAACGTTTTCTTAATTCCAAAGTAAGTTCCGAGCCTATCTGACCCGTAGAACCTATAATCAATATATTTTTCATTCCAGTACCTGTTTTTGAGGCAAAGGTAGTACAAGCCGGATGAAACACAAAATAAACCGGTTGATTTTTGTCTCCGGTACACCGCGCCGGTCTTCAATCCTTTTAAAATTAAATGCTCAAATTAATACTGCGTATTGAAATTCATCTTACCTTTGCCTCAGTTTGTAAAAATCAATATTCATGAACGGATAGAAATATAAAAAATCTTTATTTTTTTTCAACAATTTGATTTTTATCCGGTAATGGGGGTCGATTTTCATGATTCCAGCGGATCAAGGAGCGTATAACAAATACGGCATAAAAGCGCTTGTTTTTATTTCCGATTTGCATTATCTTTGCAGCACGAACAACTCAAGCTATAATATTATGTATGGTAACTATCAACAATTTGTGAAACAGGAACTGGCCGGTATCGAATCGGCAGGATTATATAAACAGGAACGCATCATAAAAACCCCGCAAAAAGCGAATATCCGCATAAACGGCGGGGAAGAAATGCTGAATTTCTGTGCAAACAATTACCTGGGCCTGTCCGACAGTCCCCGCCTGATAGAAGCGGCCGGGAAAGCGATGGATTCGCACGGGTTCGGTATGTCGTCCGTCCGCTTCATCTGCGGCACCCAGGATCTCCACAAACAGCTCGAATCGGCTGTATCCGAATACTTCAAAACAGAAGATACCATCCTCTACAGTTCCTGCTTCGACGCCAACGGGGGACTGTTTGAACCCCTGCTTACCGAAGAAGACGCCATCATATCGGACGCCCTCAACCATGCTTCCATCATCGACGGGGTACGCCTGTGCAAGGCAAAACGTTACCGTTATGCAAATGCCGACATGGATGAACTGGAAAAATGTCTACAGGAGGCACAGGCGCAACGCTATCGCATGGTTGCTACGGACGGTGTCTTCTCAATGGATGGAAATGTAGCGCCAATGGACCGGATCTGTGCGCTGGCCGAAAAATACAATGCGCTTGTGATGGTAGACGAGTCTCATTCTGCCGGCGTGGTGGGTCCTACCGGGCGGGGCGTCGCGGAGTTGTATGATGTCTATGGTAAGATTGACATCTTCACCGGCACACTGGGCAAATCATTTGGCGGAGCGATGGGGGGCTTTACAACCGGGCACAGGGAACTGATTGATTTGCTGCGTCAGCGTTCGCGTCCTTACCTGTTCTCCAACTCCCTGGCTCCGGCCATCGCAGGTGCAGGCATAGAAATGTTCGGCATGCTCCTTGAAAGTAACGAGTTACATACCCGGCTGATGGAGAACGTGAACTATTTCCGGGATAAAATGCTGGAGGCCGGATTTGATATCAAACCGACCCGGTCCGCCATCTGCGCCGTGATGCTGTATGATGCAAAACTGTCGCAGGATTTTGCCCGGCACATGCAGGAAGAAGGGATCTACGTTACCGGGTTCTATTACCCGGTTGTTCCGAAAGAACAGGCGCGCATCCGTGTACAGCTATCCGCAGGACACGAAAAAACGCACCTGGACAAAGCCATCCGTGCATTTATCAAAGTTGGAAAAGAACTGAACGTAATCAAATAAATCCTCAGTCCCGATCATTGCCACCAGCCTCCTAAAATAATCATAACTTAATATGGGAAAAAACAGCAATTTCCATAGTCACTGTACTTTTTGCGACGGGCGAAGCCACCCGGAGGATTTTGTCTCGTTTGCGATAGCGAACAAATTCCGCGCCTACGGCTTCTCCTCCCATTCCCCGCTTCCGTTCGAAACATGCTGGAACATGACAAAGGACGACTTGCCCGAATATATTCAGGAAGTTAACCGGTTGAAAAAAAAGTATGCCGGAGATCTGGAAATCTACCTCGCACTCGAAATCGACTACCTGGATAAGACATACAACGCTTCCATAGACTATTTTCAATCCATGCCGCTTGATTACCGGATAAGTTCCCTTCATTTTTTGTCCCGGAAAGAACCCCTGCTGGAAAAAAACATGGTATGCATTGACGGTGACTATAAAGATTTTGAAGAAGGAGTCAACAGCCATTATAGCGGGAGTATCCGGCGCATGGCCGAACATTTTTTAGCATCATCCATGAATATGGTCGAAGCCGGAGGATTTGATATCGTCGGGCATGTGGACAAAATATACATGAACGGAAGCCGGTACCCCGGTTTCGATATACAGGCCCCCTGGTACCGCAAACCATTCCTTGAACTGCTTGACTTCATTGCCGAAAAAGAACTGATTGTCGAAATAAACAGCAAGAATAAAGCAGGAAAAGGACAAACCTATCCGCACATTAATTCATACAGGGAGTTAAAAAAACGTCATATCCCGGTAATGGTCAATTCGGACTGCCACTATCCCGACCTGGTAAACGACGGACGCCGGGAAACCCTGGCCATCCTCAAAGAGGCCGGCTACCGGACAACCCGTGAACTGGTAAACGGAAAATGGGATGATGTTGAAATATAAATGTATCTTAAACAACTGACAATGCTTTCATTTAAACCGATAACCATAGAAGATAAGGAAGCGATCACCGCATTTACGCTTCAGGGGAACCTTCCCAATTGTGACTATGCATTTGCAAACATGTGCAGCTGGAGTTTTCTCTACGAAAGCAAGTATGCCGTTACGGACGGTTTCCTCTTCGTCCGTTTTTATGTGGAAGAAAAGGGGAGAAGGCATTTGGCATACATGTTTCCGGTGGGTAACGGCGACCTGAAAAAAGCGATTGAATTACTTGAAAAGGATGCCGGAAAAATGGAGTATACGCTGCTGATACTGGGAGTAACACCGGATTTAAAGAATAAGATGAACGCCCTCTTTCCCGACAGTTTCACCTATCTTATTGAACGCAACTATTTTGATTATATCTACCTGCGGGAAGACCTGGCAACACTCAAAAGCAAAAAATTCCAGCCGAAACGGAATCATATTAACAGATTCAAAAAGCAGTACGAATATACCTACCTGCCGATCACGCCGGATATCGTATGCCAGTGCATGGACGTAGAACGGATCTGGTGTAAGGCGAACCTGGACGAAAATGATAAGGAAGACCTTGCCCACGAAAAGATTTCCATGACTTTTGCCATGCAACATTTTGAAGAACTGGGCCTTTCAGGCGGGGCAATCCTTGTGGACGGTAAGATAATCGCATTCACTTACGGTTCGCCGATAAACAGTCAGACGTTCGGGATTCACGTTGAAAAAGCGGATGTCCATTACGAAGGCATATTCAGTGTGATAAATCAGGAATTTGCCTCCCGGATTCCACAACAGTATACGTACATAAACAGGGAAGAAGATCTGGGCATACCGGGACTTCGTAAATCCAAGCTGTCTTATAATCCTGTCATACTTCTCGAAAAAAATTCGGTCGTTAAAAGGAGGTAATCACAAATTAAACACGCATGTCCCGTTCCGCTACCCAACGCTCACAGCATCCCCGTCCCGACGATAAACAGGACGTAGCCGCTCTATGGCAGGACGTATTTCAGGATTCCGGTGACTTTGTCAACCTTTTTTTCAATCGCGTATACAAGCCGGAAAACACACTTGTTATAAAACGTGACAACCGGATTCTGTCCGCCCTGCAAATGATTCCCTATCAGTTAAAAATAGACCGTACGGTTCTTCCTTCCGCATATATATGTGGCGTCTGCACACATCCTTCGGAACGCGGAAAAGGCCTCATGAATAAACTGATGTCGGAAGCAATGGAAGTCATGCGTCAAAAAGGATATTTAATCTCAACGCTCATTCCTGCAGAGCCGTGGCTTTTCGATTTTTATAAAAAATTCGGATACACGCATCCGGTAAATTATAAAACCGAAACTCATT
>JAISCL010000087.1 GCA_031265585.1 Tannerella sp.
CTATGTGCAGGCATTAACCGCTCTGCCGTCGTTGCCGAAACGGAGACCCATCTTGTTTTTGCCGTCCGCTGGCAGGTGTTCGACGACTTTTTTGCCGAGGGCCTCTTTCTGAAACCCCGTACAGGCATTGCGAAACAGACGGTTATCCACCTGCCCCATGCAGGTGTGTCGCCCGAGCAGTTGCTTGGTATGGAGGGGGATGATGCTGATTCCGGTTCATGGTTTCCGTTTCCGGCAGGAGACGAACAGCTATTTATCCCCGTCACCGTTGACCGCAGACAGGAAAAGCGCGGACGCATCTACATCACCAACCGCGAATATGTCTATCGGGCAGCCTATCAACTGGGCAGGCACATCATCGGATACGAAGTGCAGGAAACGCTTGCGCTGGTTGACTGGCTGAAACAGTCGTCGCCGGAGATGAAAATCCGCGTCGAAGGCCAGGGCGACGGTGCGCTGATAGCCTTTTACGCCGCCGCGATGGATACGCGAATCGACGAGGCGATAGTAGTGGATTATTTCGACCGCCGCGACCGCGTTTGCGACGAAGTGATCGACCGCAATGTTTTCGGATTGCTGCAGCAGTTTGGCGATGCTGAAATAGCAAGCCTGATTTGTCCGCGCAAACTGACGGTAGGCCTGTATAAAGCGCCCGAACTTACGTTGCCCGAGAATGAGCCGTGGGGGTCGGCATACGGCGGAGCGCCCGGCAAACTACAGAAACAGCCTCCCAAAAGCGTTGAGGCGGAAGTGAACAGGGCGAAGAAACTTACCGCGCCGCTTCGTGCCGGATGGATTGACTATACGCCCCGCATGAGGCGAATGTCCCGCCCCGGCGTGCAGACGGCCGCAGGGCTTGACCCCGTTTCCGCCGCCGGCCGCATGGAGCGTATCGTTACGGCAATGGACCGTCATACGGCGCATCTTCTCGACCATTCGGTACTTACACGGCGTGAATTCTGGAAAGAACTTGACACCTCCTCACCCGAAAAAATCGCTGAAACGGTGGATGGGTACCTGGCTTACTTTTCCAAAAACGTCGTCGGCGAGTTTGACGATACGCTTTTACCGCTCAATCCCCGCGTGAGGCTTGTGAATGAGAGCGAAACGTACAAGGTCTATCAGGTGGAGCTTGACGTGTTCGAAGGGCTGTCTGCCTACGGGCTGATGCTTGTTCCGAACAGCCTGAAAGAAGGCGAACGGCTGCCCGTCGTCCTCTGTCAGCACGGTCTGGAGCGCTTTTGCAGTTCGCACGTCCGCGAGTATGCCCTCGAAACGGACGGGCCTTACACCTCGCAGATTTGCGAACACGGCTACATAGCCTTTGCGCCGCAGGGTATTTTTGCGCTGAGCCATAAGTTCCGTTTCAATCAGCGGCAACTCAATTCGTTGGGCAGTAATCTTTTTGCCATCATGACGGCGCAGTACAGGCAATATGTTCGTTTTCTACAGTCGCAACCTTTCGTAGAAGGGAGCCAAATCGGGTTTTACGGCTGTTCCTACGGCGGCACGACGGCGATGTTCGTCCCGCCCAACGTGCCCGAGATAGGCCCGACGGTCTGTTCCGCCAATTTCAATTACTGGAACTTCAAATGCGCCAACGGCCTTTTCGACCGCGACTACCGCTCCGACTGGCAGTACGAGGTGTTCGACTACGACCTTGCCAATACCTTTGACCACAGCGACATGGCACGCCTGATTGCCCCCCGTCCCTTTATGGTAGAACGCGGGCACGACGACGGAGTGGCATACGACGAATATGTCGGATTTGAATTTGGGAAAGTACGTTATTACTATGATGTTTACCTGAAAATGCCGGAGCGGGCAGAAATCCATTTCGAACCGGGCGGACATTTCCCGTTCCTGACCCACGCACTGCCATTCCTCGACAAATGGTTGAAAAAATCACAGACTAAGCCGTCGGCCGATGAGGTGTACAAAGACCGTGCCCGCGGCATCGTCCTTCCCGAAAGCGACGGGCATTACAAAAATGTAAAGGATTACGTTGAAGACGAACCCGACGCCGATTACATCCACGCATCCGAAGCGGCGCACGAAGCGTTTCGCGACATCAAATTTTCTATCCGTATCCATTGGGGCGTTTATTCCAAATGGGGAATCGAAGCATCGTGGCCCTATCTGCAAATGTCGAACGAAAAAAAGACTGAGTACAACGAACTGTACAAAACATTCAATCCCCAGAATTTCGACGCCGAAGAATGGATGGCATTATTCAAGCGCTGCGGGATGCAGGCTTTCGCTTTTACAACGAAACATCACGACGGCTTTTCGATGTTCCACACGGGGACGCGCGTGCGACAACGGACAAACTACCTCGACCCCGAACATCCCATCGAATCCTGCAACCTGGCATACAGCATCGGGGAAACGCCGTTCAAACGCGACATTGTGAAAGAACTCTGCGATGCCGCTCACAGGAACGATATCAAAATCAACCTCTACTATTCGCATCCCGACTGGTACGACGCCGATTTCCGTCCCTACTGCTTTCATCCGTTTACTGTCGACGCCGCACGGACAACGTCCGATTTCGGCATCGGTTCATACGATGCAAAAAAGATACGCACACCAAATCCCACCCGGGAAGAGAAAGACCGGATGATGGCCCGTCACCGCGGGCAGATTAGCGAACTGCTGACGAATTACGGGAAGATAGACATGATTTGTTTCGACATGTGGCTGGGGCGCTACGTATGGCCCGAAACAAAAGAGACCGTCAAGATGATGCGCCGCCTGCAACCCGACGTAATGATTCGTGCCCGCGGCATCGGTAATTATGGCGACTACTATCAGCCCGAAGAATTTGTACCCGAAGGAAAAGAGAATACCAATATGCCATGGATGAGCATCTGCCTGTTGGGAGACATCTTTGCCTACGACCCCGTTGCCGAACATTACAAAGGAACGCAGTGGGTGGTTAGTCATTTGGTTGACTGCGTGGCGAAAGGCGGCAGCTTTATGGTGTGCATCGGCCCCGACGCCAACGGACAGTTTCATCCCGAAGCCGTCCGCCAACTCGAAGCCGTCGGCGAATGGCTGAAAGTAAACGGCGAAGGCATCTACGAAACCCGCGCACGGGAGGTATGGAAATCCGGCGACATCCGTTTCACCCGAAGCAAAGACAATAAACAGGTCTATGCCTTTGTCGAAACATTCCCGGACAGCAAGGAATTAATCATTCCTTCCGTGACACCCGCGAAGAAAAGCAAAGTTCGACTGCTGGGCTACAATAAACCGCTGAAATGGCAAGCTACCGATGATGGCGGTATCAAAGTCGAAATCCCCGACGCCCTGCAATCGTCCGAAAACCGCCCCTGCGAATATGCATGGGCTTTCAGAATTGAGAACGGGGAAAAATAATAAACTATCAACATTCTTTTGATTTGCATAGAAGGCAGGACAAGGATATTGGGAAACATAGTTGAATTAGTATGGCATGAAATTATTACTCGACGGCCGTCGAGTATATAACCGACAGCCGTCGTGTATATACTTGACAGCCGTCGTGCAAATACTTGACAGCCGTCGAGAAACAAAAAGGTGCAGCCTTTTTTATTATTTCTATGAAATCAAGCGCGCCAGTCCCTGCCATCAGCATAAAAACCGCCCCGCCATATGATTAATATTCTTTAAACCCATGTTAAAACCTTGATGTGATCAACATTCCAAAGAAAAAACCGACTGAAATAAGGTTAAATGAAGGGTGGGAAACTTGAGGTATTTATTTTATGAAAAAACTGTGCTTATCCCAGATTCAGGTCTACACAGGTTGTTTAATAAACGCCGTCTATGCTAATTGTCGATTTTCGTAATTAATATATCGATTTTATGCATAATCTTCGGTCGTTTTATTCCTTCATTTGAATAGTTGTAAGAATAATCTCTTGTGGAGGGATAACTCATATCACTTTTCCGTCCTGAGTGGTATGAGAAATCTCTGAATTATGTATTTGTTACGATTATGAATATGTTTAAACTACCGGCCTATGGCATAAAATCAATAAAAATCCGTAAATGCAAATTGAAAAACTGCAAATAATTCTACTTTAACACATTAGAAAAATAACCACAGCGTGGTTCATTCCCGGAGGGAATAAAGAACCCAGGATAGGGTTTCAACCCTATCTCCCGGCGACCTCCCCCAAAACATAGCCCTGCATGGGCGTAATAATACAGGGAATAACCATCACGTCCTAGCGGTATATTAGCTTGGGATATAGTAGATTACGTAGATAGAGTTGAAGCCCTATCCGGAGTTCTTTATTCCCTCTGGAAATGAATCACGTTGTGAAAGTAGAAATAACCAAGTCCGTCGTTAATAAATAATCAAGTTATTAAAATTTAATCAGTGAAATAATTAATTCAAACATGTAATGTTATGAAAAGAAATCGCAAACTCAACTTATCGGATTTAAAGAAAATACCGGTAAAGAAAATATGTTTTTTGATTTTACTTCTTTGTATCACTTCCCCATTTATCCAGGCACAAGCCCTTAGAACCATTACGGGTAGTGTGTATGATGGAGCAGGAGAGCCTGTTATCGGGGCGAATATTAAGGAAAAAGGTGTAGTGGCCAACGGTACAATCACCGATGTAGACGGCAAATTCAGCCTGAACGTATCACAGGGAGCAACGCTGGTTGTTTCCTACATCGGCTATGTGACGCAGGAGATTGCCGTAAGGAATCAGACAAACCTGACAATCACGCTTGTAGAAGATGCTTTGGCATTAGATGAAGTGGTCGTTGTAGGGTATGGTACGCAGAAAAAGGTAAATCTGACCGGCGCAGTAGCGCAGGTGAAGGGTGATGTGCTGGAAAACCGTTCGGTGACAACCGTTTCACAGGCGTTGCAGGGACAGGTGGCCAACCTGAATATCACCACGACCGGCAATGGAGGACGCCCCGACGCTGCACAGTCCATCAACATCCGTGGGTATACGGGCTTCGGTTCTACCGGCTCGCCGCTGGTGGTGATTGACGGTATCCAGGGTGGAGATATGAACAGCATCAATATGAATGATGTAGAAAGCATCTCGGTATTGAAAGACGGCGCTTCGGCGGCTATTTACGGTTCGAGCGCACCTTACGGCGTCATCCTGATTACTACCAAACGGGGAAAAGCCGGACAGAAACCAACCATCACCTACAACAACAATTTCGGCTGGTCTCAGCCGATTTCTTTGCCAAAGATGATGAACTCGCTGGACTGGGCGCTTTTTTTCAACGAAACATGCGATAATGCAGGTGTTGCTCCTTATATCTCCGATTACAGACTGCAACGGATCAGAGATTACCTGGACGGTAAAATAACCGATCAGGCAGATTCCAGTAATCCCAATCCCGGTGCATCATGGGGGAAGGGGGAAGGAAACGCAAACAATGACTTTTATAAGCTTCTGTTTAAAGATTTTGCTTTCAGCCAACAGCAAAATGTAGGTATATCGGGGAATGTCAACCACTCCAACTATTACGTCGGACTGGGCTACACGCAGAAAGACGGACAGTTTAATGATTATGGGGAAGACTCCTACCGGCGCTACAATGTACGGGCCAATCTCTCGTCCGAAATTGCGAAATGGGTAAGTTTCAATTTCCGGAGCGCGTTTTCCAGAGTGTCGACCATTGCACCCAACTATTCATTTAACGGCGGTCCCTTCGAACTGTTGTCAGGTATGTGGCCTGCAGTTCCATACATTTTACCGACCGGAGAAAAGTACCGATGGATGCGTGTACAGGAATTGGGAGGCCGGGATCGGTCTGCAAACGACAACGCCACCCTGACCGGCGAATTTGTCTTTCATCCCCTGGCGGGCTGGGACATCACGGCCAATTATACCTACGATGGTCTATACCAAAACAGTACAAGCCATCAAGCCACCGTGTATCAAACCATGCCTAACGGCAGTCAGGCAGTTATTGCCAACAGTCCGAACTCTTTCAAGCGTTCCACAGCCAAAAACCAGCATTATACCGTCAACGCTTTCACTTCGTATGAAAAGCAGTTGAAAGACCATTATTTCAAGGCGATGGTTGGATATACGCAGGAATTGTATGATGATGTGAATTTTTCAGCATCAAACAATCAACTGTATTCTGACGGGCTTCCCTCACTAACCCTCTCGTATGGAACCTCGCGCAGCATTGGTGAAGGTGCTTCACAATTGGCCATCCGCGGCGGTTTCGGACGTATTAACTACAATTTCAAAGAAAAATATTTGCTTGAACTAAATGGCAGGTATGATGGTTCTTCACGTTTTCTGAGCGATGTACGCAACAAATTCTATCCGGGTGTTTCGGCCGGTTGGGTGGCGTCGAAAGAGTCGTTCTGGAAACCGGTCGAGCCGATTGTTAATTCACTGAAGTTCCGCGTGGAGTATAGCTCGCTGGGTGACCAGAGTTTTACGGGCTATTATCCGTTCTATCCCTCGCTGAACACCGTCAGTCCGACTTCAAGCAACTGGTATTTCAGCGGTGGACGGGAATCGTATATCAGCAATCCGGGGCTTATTGATCAGTCTTTGACCTGGATTACGACCACGACACTTGACTTCGGCGCCGACCTCGCGTTCCTGTCCAACCGGCTGAATGTCAGTTTCGACTGGTACCGGCGCTATATGGACGACTATACAGGTCCGGCGCAGTCGTTACCGGCCGTGCTGGGGACTTCGGCGCCGCAAACCAATTCTACGGCCATAAAAACCGAAGGCTGGGAATTGACCATTGGTTTCAGAGACAAGAAAGGTGACTTCAGTTATGGCGTCAGCGCCGTATTGAGTGATTATCAGGGCACGGTCATGAAGTATCCAAATCCACAGGGATTGAATACGACCTGGTATGAAGGCCAAAAGATGGGTGCCATCTGGGGTTACGAAACCGCCGGACTGTTTCTGTCGGATGAAGAAATTGCGTCTGCACCTTCACAAAACCTGTTTTATAGCCGCTGGTCTCGCGGCGACGTCCGTTATAAAGACCAGAACGGCGACAAAGTGATTGACTGGGGCAGCAATACGCTGGAAGATCCCGGCGATCGGAAAGTGATTGGCAACAATACGCCGCGGTACACATTCGGCGTCAATCTGAATGCCGAATACCGGGGATTCGACTTGACCCTCTTCCTGCAGGGCGTGGGTAAACGCGACATCTGGCTTAGCGATTCGAATTTATTCTGGGGTATGGTTAGCAATATAAATTATGCGAATGCATACGATATACACTACGACCGCTGGAGCGAGAACAATCCGGACGGATATTTTCCAAAACTTTATGCGAGCGATGAAGCAGACAAGAACAAACAGACGCAAACCCGTTACCTGCAGAATGCAGCTTATTTGCGCGTAAAGAATCTGCAACTGGGATACAGCCTGCCTGCTTCGCTACTGAAGCATATCAGTTTCCAAAAAGCGAGAATTTTTGTCAATGTGGAAAATTTGCTTACATTTACCTCCATGATTAAAACCATAGACCCGGAATTAACATATGGCAGTTCGGACGGCAAAATCTATCCCTTGCAACGTACCTGGGCGTGTGGATTGAATATTACTTTTTAATTTAATAACTCATAAACAGATAAGGATATGAAAAAATATAAATATATCATCATCATATGGATGGGTGTTTTTACCTTGATGCTGTCATCGTGCAACGACGATTTTCTGGAACGCGCACCTATTGTCAATCTCAGCGATGCTAATTTCTGGAAATCGACAAACGATTTGAAGATTTACTGCAATAACTTCTACAATCGGGATGAGTTGTTGCCGCGTTATGACACCTGGGATGCGGGACCTTACAGCAAAGATGCATCCGAAGGAGGCGACACGCAAGTTTACATTAATTACAACCGCCGGATGAACGGCGAAAACACGTTGCCGTCGTCAGGTGGTGGCTGGTCGTCGGACGACTGGAGCCTGCTGCGAGACATCAATTATTTTATGGATCATTATCAATCGGTTGAAGACTCGCCAGATAAAGTTAACCCTTATGTCGGCGAAGCGCTGTTCTTCCGCTCAATATTCTACTTCAACAAATTGCGTACATTCGGTGATGTGCCGTGGATTACGACTGCAATCGGGATTGATTCGGAAGAGCTTACAGCGTCGCGGACGCCGCGCAGTCAGGTAGTTGAATCCATCCTGCAGGAACTGGATCAAGCGGTGGAATATCTGCCGACCCAAGGTAGCAGTACCTATACGGGCCGCATAACGAAGGAAGCAGCCTTGGCGCTCCAGGCCCGGATTGCACTTTACGAAGGGACATGGGAAAAGTATCATGCGCTGAAGAATACACCTTTTAAGGTCGACGGCTCCGACGGTTCGAAATTCATTCAGAAAGCAACCGATGCAGCGGGGGCGCTTATCGCAATGGGCGAAGCGAACGGCTTTCCCGCACTGGATAATGTCGGCGTCGAAAACGGCTACGTGAATCTGTTCAGGCAATATGATCTCAGCAGCTACAGGGAAGCGATCCTCTGGCGTAAATACTCGAAAGAGGACGGCGTTGTGAATCATATTGATAACGCTTTAGGTTACAGGGGTGGAGCCCATGGCATCACAAAAAGTATGGTGGACTCTTATTTGTGTCTGGATGGAAAGCCGATTGCCGTTTCGTCCATGTATCAGGGTGACAGGGATTTGAAATCGCTGGTTGCCAACCGCGACCCACGACTGAATCAAACCATCATGGTAGACGACGGAGAACATTTTTTGTGGGAAGATTTGGGAACCGTATTCACCACGCCACTGTTTGAGGATAACACGGAGAACAACTCTTCAACTGGGTATCATCAGGGGAAAGGGTTTGTACCGAATTATGCCGATTATGTCGTAACTCACTGGAGTAGCCTCAACGGTATAATCTATTTCCGCTATGCCGAAGTCTTGCTGATTTATGCCGAGGCCAAAGCCGAACTGGGAACGATTTCCCAGAGCGATATAGACAAAACAGTCAATGCCCTGCGCCGACGGGTCGGAATGGATAACGGCCTGCTGAACATCGGAAATATCACGACCGACCCGAACTGGGAGTTTACCGCTCTATCGCCCGTATTGCAGGAGATTCGCCGCGAGCGGAAGGTCGAACTGGCATGTGAAGGTTACCGACTGGACGATATTTTCCGCTGGGCGGCAGCCGATGAACTGATTCGGGGCAAACGGCCACTTGGCGCCGTCTTGGAACAGTGGTACAATTATCCCGACGCCGCACAGGCGTTCCTTGATGCCGTAGTCAAACTGCCTGTCAACAGCGATGGTTACATGGATATATATAAGAATTTCAACGCTTTGAACAACGGTTACCAGTTTAATCTGGGGCGAGATTATCTGTCGCCGATTCCGACAAACGAACTTGTGTTGAACCCAAATTTGAAACAGAATCCAGGATGGTAAATTCAGATTCAGCGGATAAGCCGGGAGAATGCGCGGCGAACATAGATGAGATGAAGTACGTCCAGCGGGAGACGGAAATCGTTTCAAAGGAGATGGATTTCATCTCATCTATAGATTTTTTTAAAATTACTATAACAATGAAAAAGTTTCTAATCATTATTCTCTTTTTGTCCGGTGTAATAGCGACAGGCATTGCACAGACTGAACCGACAGCCGAACAGGTTCGGCAAGATCGTGCCCGCGGTATCGTCCTGCCAGCAAACGACTGGCCTTACAGAGTCACCAAAGCTTACGTTGAAGACGAGCCTGACGCCGATTACATACACGCTTCGGAGACGGCGCATGAAGCATTTCGCGACATAAAATTTTCTATCCGGATACATTGGGGCGTCTATTCCAAATGGGGAATCGAAGCGTCGTGGCCTATGTTGAAAATGTCAAACGAAAAAAAGACGGAGTACAACGAACTGTACAAAACATTCAATCCCGAAGGTTTCGACGCCGAAGAATGGATGGCGTTTTTCAAGCGTTGCGGGATACAGGCTTTCGCTTTTACGACGAAACATCACGACGGTTTTTC
>JAISCL010000134.1 GCA_031265585.1 Tannerella sp.
TCCGGGAATCTGAAGGATCATCAGTTGAAAGCCGAAGTAAACAGCGCTTATCCGCTGATCAGGGGACGCCTTTCCGTGGATGGCGAGATCAGGAAGAACGGTGTCCGGGGAATACTTGTTGTCGATATGGATTCGCTGGATCTGTACGGATTAAGGTTGACCGGGATGCCGGTGGCGACGTCGTTCCAGCTGTTTTCGGAAGTAGCCTCCGACCTGGACAGGGAACATTCGCTGGATGTTACGCTGGGGAACTGGTCCCTGATGTTTGAGAAACAGACCATACAGCCCAAGATGCTGACCCTCGGTTTCCGTTCGAGCGAAGATACGGTAAGGGCCTCCTTTCATGCCGGGGACCTGGGCGTCCTGCTTACGGGCAATTCCGATTTGAACGCCCTGGCCGGTAAGTTTTCTTATTTATCGGAGGAATTTGCCAAACAGTGGAAGCGTGATTCTACCCTTGACATGCAGGCGTTGCGTCCCGGATTCCCGGATCTGTCGGTACGGATAGAGGCCGGACGCGACAATCCGGTTTATAATTTTATGCAGGAATATGACATGTTCTTTGAAACCCTGAACCTGAATGCCGCGATCTCGCCGGAAGAGGGCCTGCATGTGGACGGGGCGCTCCTGTCACTGGTGATGGATACGCTTAAAATCGATACCGTCCGGTTGAATATATGGCAGGATACGGTGGGATTGCAATATGAGGCGAATGTGGCAAAAAACCGCTTCCGTAACCAGGAACCCTTCCGGGCAAAGGCCTCCGGATACTTTCGTGAAGGTTGCGGAGATCTTTTCGTTTCGTATATCAACAGCCGCGGGGAAGAAGGGTTGCGCCTGGGTCTGAATATAGAAAAGGCATCCGAAGGATTTGACGTTCATTTCTATCCCGCGCAGCCGGTCATCGCCTACATGCCTTTCACGATGAATGACAATAACTATATCCGGTTCAAAAGCCTGAAGGAAATAGAAGCCGACCTGCGGCTGGAAGGCAGTTCCGATGCCTCCATCTGGATTCATTCCGACGAAAGCGAAGAATCGATGAAAGAGATTATGGTTGAATTGAGCCGGATTAACCTGAAAGATCTTTCGGCTCAATTTGCGGCAATCCCTTCCCTGAAAGGCCTGTTGAACGCAACCCTGCGATATGTGCCGATGGAAAATTCGTTTATGGTTGTCGCCGACGGCAATACGGATGATTTATATTACGGGGAGGGCCGCATAGGCGAGCTGCTGTTGAATGTCACCTATATGCCGATGGACGACGGAACGCATCAGGTCGACCTGCATACCTTCCATGATCTGTCGGAAATCGCTTCCCTCTCTGTTTTGTATAAGGAAGGAAGATATGAAAACACGGTCAGTGGCGTACTGTCAATAGATAAATTCCCGCTGAACATTTTGAATGCGATGATGCCGGGGCAAACGGCGCGTCTGGATGGAACCCTGCAGGGTAAATTTTCCATAGCGGGTACGGATAAAAATCCGGTCGTCGACGGAGCCTTGCAGGTAGATAGCGGTTCTGTTTATGTAGTTCCCGCAGCCATCACCCTGCGTTTTGACGATAAGCCTGTTAAAGTAGCGAAAAACAGGGTCAGCCTGGATCAGTACGGAATCTACACGTCGAAGGGCAATCCGCTGGTTATTGACGGGATCATTGATGCGACGAATACACGCCGTCCGACCGCCGATATAAAGTTATCGGCTACAAACCTGCAATTAATGGATACGAAGAGGGCGCGCGGAAGCCTTGCCTACGGGCGGTTGTTTTTAGACCTGAATACGACCCTGAGCGGCCCGTTGCAGGCCTTGCGCATGCGTGGCAATTTACATATCCTGGGAAATACGAATCTCACCTGTGTGATGCCCGATACCCCGCTGGAGGTACAGGACAGTTTCAGCGACCTTGTCACCTTCTCCTATTTTGCAGATACGCTCCCCAGCCGTCCGCGCCGCCCGTTTAACTTTGCCGGGAGTGCGCGCCGCGCAGCCATGGCGGGCGGGACAGAGGCGCTTATGTATATTACGATTGATCCTGTGGTTAAGTTCCGGATCGACCTGGACGAGGAACAGTCGAACTTTGTAGAGCTAAAGGGCGGCGGTGACCTGTCCCTGCAATATTCCGCACAGGGAGATATGAGTTTAAACGGGAGATATACCCTGTCCGACGGCATGATACGCTATTCGATTCCGGTCATCCCGTTAACCGACTTCACCATTCGGAACGGAAGTTATCTGGACTGGCACGGGAATGTGATGAACCCGTACCTGAACATTACCGCATATTCGCGCATACGCGCCGCTGCCGATGCAGGCGGGCAGAAACAGATGGTCGATTTCAATGCGGGCATTCAGCTGAAGGATAACCTGGAAGATGTTTCGCTTCAGTTTATACTGGAGGCTCCGGCCAATGCAACCGTACAGAACCAGTTAACGTCCACGGGCGAGGAGGAGCGGGGCAAGCAGGCGATCAGCCTGCTTGTCACAGGCGTATATCTTGCCGGCCAGGGTACGGGGACGGATAACCTGGATGTAGGCGTCGCCCTGAACAGCCTGCTGCAGCGTGAAATAAAAAACATACTGGGCAACCTGTTCGGGAATGACGTGCCGTTTTCGTTTGATGTGGAAATGTACGACGGGACGTCCGGGATGGGACGCCGCGTCGATTATCTGGGGCGATTTTACAGGGGATTCTTCCATGAACGTTTAAATGCGACACTGGGACTGCGTTTCTCAACCAATAATCCCATAGATTCGCTGACCAATCCGGAGGGCAGGAACAAGCTTATCCTGGATGATGTTTCACTGGAATACATGCTGGATACGGACGGTTCGCGCGCCGTTAAAGTATTCCGGAATAAAGAGTATGAAAATCTTTTCGAGAACGAGATCGGGAAAATCGGGGCCGGCTTTACCCTGCGGAGAAAAGGAAAGCGTTTCAGGGATTTATTTATTTTCAGGAGAGAAGATCGCACCGTCCCCCCAAAAAAACCGGAAGACCCGGAACCCGTTAAGGAACCGGAACAGGAACCGGACGAAGACCCGGAAGAAATAACAGAATAAAAAACAGCAACCGGCATGACAGGAAAAAGCAACAGATTATTAAAAAGCAGCGTATACGGACGGCCGCGATTCCCCGGAAGACGGTTAAGCCTGCCTGTGCGGTTTTGCACAGGCGCATTTCTCCTGATTATTACGTCCTGCTCTACCACTAAAAACTTACCGGCAGGAGAAGTGTTGTATACCGGAATGACCGGCATTCACATAACGGACAGGGACAGCATAAACATCGATGATGAAGTATTTGAAAAAATCGAAAGCGCTTTTGCCTTTCCGCCCAACAATGCACTGCTGGGGAGTTCTTCCGTCAGGACGCCGGTCCCTTTGGGATTGTGGGTCTATAATGCCTGTTATAATAAGAAAGGCCTCTTCAGCCGCATGATGATGAATTTACTGGCAGCCAAACCGGTACTGATTTCTACGGTGAATCCGGAAACGCGGACTAAAATTGTCCGGAACATATTGCACAGTAACGGGTATTTTAACGGTAAGGCGGACTATGAGATCCTGCCCGATAAAAAAGACTCCCTGAAAGCGAAAGTCGGTTATGAAGTCACTTTAAATGAACCGTATCTCATTGATTCCATTGAGTGGAGGCGGATGCAACACCGCGGCGACACCTTACTCCGGCTGAATGAAGCGGAGCGGCTCGTCCGGAAGGGAGACCTGTTCCGGACGGATCTCCTGGAGGATGAAAGGATGCGCATCGCTGCCATTATGCGTAATAACGGATATTATTATTTCAGGCCTGAATATATTACTTACCAGGCGGATTCTACGCTATCCCCCCACCGGATCAGCCTGAGAGCCGGCCTGAAACCGGACGCGCCCCGTTCGATTTTACGCCTGTGGACCATCGGGGACAGGACCGTTCACCTGAACGGCTATGACAATGAAAAACCGACCGACAGCCTCTACTATAAAGATTTGCTGATCTGTTACGAAGGAAAATTACGCGTCCGTCCACGCGTCCTGTATGACCAGCTGAAATTCAAACGCGGTGATTTATATTCCTCAGCGAAACAGGCCGAGACGCAAACGGCGATCAACCGGCTGGATATTTTCCGTTTCGCGGAACTGCAGTTTGTGCCGGAAGATACGCTGCGGACGGCCGACACCCTGGATCTGCACATCAATACCTCCTACGACTATCCGCTCAGCGGAATATTCGAAGTAAAAGGCACGGTGAATGACAATAACTACGCCGGCCCGGGCGTTTCGCTCAATCATACCCGCCGTAACCTGTTCGGTGGCGGGGAAGCGCTCACAACCTCCCTCTACGGCTCTTATGAATGGAACACCGGAAGAACTTCCGTAAAACGGGAAGGCGTTCTCAATAATTACCAGGCGGGAATCCGGGGCAGCATTGTTTTTCCGCGCCTCGTATTGCCCCTGGCCGGCAGCCGGGCTTATAACTTTTCGGCCTCGACCCGCCTCGACCTGGATATTAGCGTCCTGAACAGGGCGGACTATTTTAGAACCTTCACGCTGGGAAGCAGCCTTTCCTACGAATTTGTACCGAACCCGATGCGCCGCCACTCATTCACCCCCTTCAAACTGGTCTTCAACAAACTTTATGAAACCGATCTCGTCTTTGCCTATAATCCGAACCTGTACCAGAGCCTGCAAGACCAGTTCATTCCCTACACAAGCTATTCCTACACACTGGATAATTCTTCCCTGCGCCGGGAGGGGAACAGAACCTGGTGGCGGTTTACCGTCTCCGAAGCGGGAAATCTCGTTTCAGGCATTTATGCGGCATTCGGGCGGAAATTTAACGAAAAAAAGGAAATCATGAAAATTCCTTATGCCCAGTTTCTCAAAGCAACTTCCGAATGGCGGTACAATCAATATATTGACCGTAATCAACGGCTGGCTATGCGTATAGGCGGAGGAATCATCTACAGTTACGGCAATGCCACGGTTGCTCCCTATCATGAACGCTTTTATGCAGGCGGTGCGAACAGTATCCGCGCCTTCACGGTACGAAGTATCGGGCCGGGACGTTACGTGCCCGCTCCGGGCGACCCTTATGCCTATATCGACCAGAACGGGGACTTGAAACTGGAGGCTAACGTGGAATACCGGGGCCGCCTGGTAGGAGACCTGGATATAGCCGTTTTTGTAGATGCCGGCAATGTCTGGCTGATACATAAAGACAAGATGCGTCCCGGCGGAACCTTCCGCTGGAAATACTTCCCGAACGACATCGCCCTCGGAACAGGGATCGGATTCCGTTACGACATGGACATGCTCGTTTTCCGCTTCGACATAGGCTATGCCTTACATTTCCCCTGCGACACCCGTTCCATACAGGAAACAAATGAATCCGGCGAACCGGTCTATAAAGGCAAAAAGAAATACTTTAACACCCCTTCATTCCGCGAAGGCACAGGCTTCCACATCGCCATCGGATACCCGTTCTAAAACTCTTTGCGCCCGAACCGCCTGCCCCGACGGAGAAAAGGTGCGCACCGGCAGCCTCACCGTGCGCACTTTTCCACCAGCCGTGCGCACATTTCATTCAACCGTACGCACCTTTCGATTGACCGTGCGCACCTTTCATTCAACAGTGCGCACCTTTTATTCAACAGTGCGCACAATTCATTCAACCGTGCGCACCTTTTACTCAACAGTGCGCACGATTCACCATGCCGTGCGCACTTTTCGAATAACCGTGCGCACGATTCACCAGGCCGTGCGCACGGTTTCACCCCTCATAAACAGGCTTTCTCATTAAAAATAAACATTTTACACAAAAAACAGGCAGATTAGTCCCCCCCCAATTGCAACTATTTGAACAATTCTTATTACCTTTGCAGCCATGAGCATGAACATTAACCGTTAAAAATATAAATATATGCATAGAGGAAGCACCTTTGACCGGCCCGACGCAGAATTCATAGCCCGCGCAAACACCGTTAACGACCAGTGTACCGCACATGCCACCGCATGGCATCTCGACGCAGAGCGCCTGGCCGCGCTAAACGCACTGACCGCCAAAGCCGGGGCGGCATACGCGGCCAACAGCGACAGGGCGACACGCAACCAGATCACCTCGGCGAACAAAAAAAAAGCCTTCAGCGACCTGAAACACTTCCTCAGCCTCTTTGTCGACTACCTCACAGTCAACCTCTCGGTACCCGACGAGGCCCTTGCCGTCATGGGGCTTCGTCCGCGCAGGCGCCCTGCACGCGAACCGCTCCCCAGGCCGCTTGAAGCGCCCGTACTCACAGCCGTGATACGGCACGGCCAAATGACGCTCCATGTCGCCCGCCCCGAACTGGGACATCCGCAGCAAAGCACAACGCGCAAAGGCTATTTCGGCTTCAAACTCCGCTGGCGCTTCGAAGACGAAACCCGCTGGCGGCACGAAATCTCCACCCGGCTCTCCTGTACGCTCCGTTTCGAACCCGGTGAACAAACCAAACGCATCGTCCTGGAAGCCGCCTGGATCAACCCCCGCCTCGAAGAAGGCCCCTGGTCGGGCCAGATCACAGAGATCGTAGGATAGCCCGCTAGAACACCCTCCCTTTTTTTCCGGTACCGATAATTTTTAGTATATTTGTCGGATTTTTATTCAACAAATTTACCTATGTCTAAAAATAACGATCATCAACCCGGCGAATTGGAACAGGACACCGAACCTGTTTCCGAAAACACGTCCGCAGCGGACGGCAGAAACGCATCCCGTTCGGCCTACAAAGTCCCCGGAATGGGAGACGGCCTGCACCAGCTTTCAGGCATGTATCAAAGCTGGTTCCTCGACTACGCCTCGTACGTCATTCTCGAACGCGCCGTACCGCACATCAATGACGGATTCAAACCCGTACAGCGGCGCATCCTCCATTCGATGAAAATGCTCGATGACGGGCGCTATAACAAAGTAGCCAATATTGTCGGACACACAATGCAGTTCCATCCCCACGGAGACGCCTCAATCGGTGACGCACTCGTACAACTGGGACAGAAAGAACTGCTCATCGACTGCCAGGGAAACTGGGGCAATATCCTTACCGGCGACGGCGCCGCCGCACCGCGCTACATCGAAGCACGCCTGTCCAAATTTGCACTCGACGTCCTGTTCAACCCGAAAACCACCCGCTGGAAACTCTCCTATGACGGACGCAACCGGGAACCGGTATCCCTGCCCGTGAAATTCCCGATGTTACTGGCGCAGGGAGTAGAAGGCATTGCCGTCGGCCTTTCCTCCAAGATCCTCCCCCATAACTTCAATGAAATAATAGACGCCTCCATTGCCTGCCTGCGTAACGAACCGTTTGTCTTATACCCGGACTTCCAGACCGGAGGCTCCATTGATGTCTCCAAATACAATGACGGCGAACGCGGCGGCTCGGTCAAAGTACGCGCGAAAATCGCCAAACTGGACAACAGGACGCTCGTTGTAAACGAAATACCGTACAGCCGCAACACCTCCTCGCTCATTGACTCCATCCTCAAGGCCAATGACCGGGGACAGATAAAAATCAAAAAAATCGACGATAACACCGCACGTGAAGCCGAAATCATCGTACATCTTGCACCGGGCGTCTCCTCCGACAAAACCATCGACGCCCTGTTTGCCTTCACCGACTGTGAAATAAGCATCTCGCCCAACTGCTGCGTAATCGAAGACAACAAGCCGCGCTTCATGACCGTCGGCGCTGTCCTTCGCCATTCAACCCGCCTGACCCTCGAACTGCTGCGGAAAGAACTGGAAATACACAAGTTCGAACAGGAAGAACAACTCTTCTTCGCCTCCCTGGAACGCATCTTTATCACCGAACGAATCTATAAAGACCGGGAATTTGAAACAGCCAAATCCATGGACCTGGCCGTAAAACACATCGACAGGCGCCTCGAACCCTTTAAACCGGCCTTCCTGCGCGAAGTGACGCGCGACGACATCATGCGCCTCATGGAAATAAAAATGGGCCGTATCCTGAAATTCAACATCGACAGCAACGACGAACTGATTGCAAAAATAAAAGCGGAAATAAAACGAATCAACAACCACCTGGCCCATCTGGTCGATTATGCGGCAGACTGGTTTGCCATGCTGAAAGAAAAATACGGCGCCGCCTATCCGCGCCATACCGAACTCCGCAACTTCGATACGATTGTAGCCACCAAGGTCATCGAAGCAAATGAAAAACTGTACATCAACCGCGAAGAAGGCTTCATCGGCACGGCATTAAAGCGTGACGAATATGTCTGCAACTGTTCCGAAATCGACGATATCATCCTCTTCTACAAAAGCGGCATCTATAAGATCATAAAAATCAGCGACAAAATATTTGTCGGGAAAAACGTCCTCTACGTCAATGTCTTCAAACGGAATGACAAACGCACCATCTACAATACGGTTTACCGGGACGGCGCGACGGGACGGAACTTCATCAAACGCTTTGCCGTAGCGGGCGTAACGCGCGATAAAGACTACGATGTAACACAGGGAACCCCCCATTCCGCCATCCTCTACTTCAGCGCCAATCCGAACGGTGAAGCCGAAACCGTAAAAATAATCCTCAAGCCCGGACTGCGCCGCAAAATAACAACCTTTGAAAAAGACTTCAGCGAGATAATGATAAAAGGCCGCAACTCAATGGGCAATCTGCTGACGAAAACGGCCATTCATAAAATCAACCTGAAACAGAAAGGCTCCTCTACCCTTGGAGGCCGTCAGGTCTGGTTTGACCGTGACGTGCTTCGCCTCAACTATGACGGCCGCGGAGATGCGCTGGGGGAATTTCATAATGACGATCAGATCCTGGTCATCCTCCGTAACGGGGAATTTTACACCACGAATTACGACTTAAGCAACCATTACGAAGACAGTATCCTTGTCATCGAACGTTTCGACAGCAATAAAATATGGACGGCCGTCCTCCATGATGCCGACCGGCAGTCCCCCTACCTGAAAAGATTCCAGCTCGAAGCCGGAAGCCGGCATCAGAACCTCCTCGGAGAAAACGAACGGAGCCTGCTTTACCTGCTCTCGGATCAGGCATACCCGCTCATTGAAATCATCTTCGGAGGAAACGATGCCTTCCGCACCCCCCAGGTAATCGACGCAGAACCCTATATCGGCGTTAAAAGTTTTAAAGCCAGGGGTAAGCGCCTCACCACTTTTGAAATAAGCCGCATCCATGAGCTGGAACCTGTCCGTTTCCCGGAAGAGCCTGCCGGCGAACCCGAAAGTGATGCCGCAGAAGACGGAGAACAGCGTGACCTTTTTAAATAAGAATCCGATGAACGTCCCGGGCGCCGCGCTGTGCATCTGTTTCTCCCTGTCTGTTTCACTCCATGCACAGGAGTCCGCAGATTCGATTCTTCCCCACAGGATGAGTTTTGAAAAAGCCGATTCCCTGCTGATCTCCCTCTCAAAAGGAAAATCGAAAAAAACAGGATTCACGGAAGCGGTTCCCACGCAGGAACCTGATACCGTAACCCTCGAAGAAGACGCCGTAACGGCCGATACCGCACTTGTGGCCGCACCGCCGACGGGAAAACGGCAAAAAGCGAAAATCACCGGAAGCCAACTTTTGACAGGGCAGGAAGCCGGAAGGCTCCGGCTGGGAAATGAAGAAGAGGAACTCCATTCGATCAATGAGGGAACCATATTCGGCGCAGGCGGCTATAAAATGAAAGACGACTATCTTTCGCCGGAGAAATACGGAGGAGCAGGTTTTCGCTTTATGAATGAGCGGATGCGCCTTACAGGGCTGGCCGGATCTAAAATATCACGCCAGAACATAGTAAATGTAGATATATCTTCGACAATTAACGGAGCGGAAAACGCGAATTTCCTGTCCGCATTTGTGGATTATTCGCTTGGATATCATTACCGATTTCTGCCGGATCCCTATTTTAAAATAATGATCGGAGGCAGCGCCCGCGGACTGCTCGGCATGGTATATAATACGCGGAACGGGAATAACCCCATGACCCTTCATGCGGATCTTGATTTGAACTTTTCGCTTATTGCCATTCATGAATTTCGAGTTAAAACGCACGCGCTCGCGATACGTTACCAGTTTGAAACGCCTTTTGCCGGCCTTCTTTTCTGTCCCGTTTACAGCCAGTCGTATTATGAGATATTCACGCTGGGAAATACGGCGGAGGTCTTCAATTTCGCTTCTTTCCGGAATAAGTTTGCCGTGCGCAACTATCTTACGCTCGATTTCCCGGTGGGCCGGACGACTTTCCGGGTCGGCTATTCAGGCTTCTACTATGCTACGGACGTGCATGAGATTGACCGGTATATCATCTCCCATAACGTAATGATTGGATTTGTAAAGGAGTTTGTCGCGTTTGGCGGCCGTGACATAAAACGCAATTTATTTCATAGCGCCTATTATTGATGGAGGGAAAAAGGTCATGAAGAAGTCCGGTTTTATATCCGTTTTGTTGAGCCTGTTTTTTTTCGCCTCCTGCGATGTAAGCGATGAGTATACCGTCGATCCGCAGGCTAACTTTGAGGCCCTCTGGAAACTGATTGACGAAAAATACTGCTTCTTCGATTATAAGGGCATCAACTGGGATGCCGTATATGCGAAATACAGCGTCCAGATAAGCGACACAATGGACCGGTATCAGTTATTCAATGTATTGGGTAAGATGCTGGCCGAACTTCAGGACGGACATACCAATCTGATCTCTTCGTTTAACACATCGCAGTTCTGGAACTGGCATGAAAATTATCCGGATAACTTCAATCCGGTTGTCCAGGGCAAGTATCTTGGTGACGCTTACAAATCTATCGGGGAACTGAACTGCTGTATACTGCGGAATAATTTCGGATACGTTTACTATGGAAGCTTTTCCGCTTCTGTTTCGGAAGCGGATTTAGATAATCTGTTCCTGTATTTTGAGAATTGCAGGGGACTGATTATCGACATCCGCAACAACGGAGGCGGTTCGCTTGTTCATTCCGAACGTATCGCTTCACGTTTTGTAAAAGAGAAACTCATTGTCGGGTATATTATACACAAGAAAAGCGCCGGACACAATGATTTCTCCGATCCCTACCCGATAGAGCTGGAACCGTCAAAACGGAAAAAATGGCTGCGTCCCGTAGCGGTTTTAACGAACCGGGGCTGTTACAGCGCTGCGAACGATTTTGTAAATAAGATGAAGCTGTTTTCACAGGTAAAGATCATCGGCGACAGAACCGGCGGAGGATGTGGACTGCCGTTTCATTCCGAACTGCCGAATGGCTGGAGTGTACGGTTTTCTTCATCCCCTTTGCTGGATGTGAAAAAAGAGTACACCGAATATGGAATTGATCCGCAAATGAAAGTAGACATCGAAGAGGAAGACCAGCTGAATAACATTGACACGATCATTGAGGAAGCATTAACTTACCTTTGGGGAGAAACGGCAGCATCCGTACCGGCGGTAACAGATACCGGATATATAAACAAATAAATAATACAATCATAGCCTGATCTAAAAATATTGTTATATCTTTGCGCCGAATTGAGCGGTTGTGGCGTAATTGGTAGCCGCGCCAGACTTAGGATCTGGTGCCGAAAGGCGTGGGGGTTCGAGTCCCTTCAGCCGTACAGTCAATATTTTAGAATCAAAGCACCCAAAAAAGAGCCCGGATTATGGGCTTTTTTTGGGTGCTTGCCTGTCCGGGCATGCCGCAGGTACGCTATGTAAAGTGGTAAGGTCAATGACCGCCGGGTGGTAAGGTGAGTGACTGTTACCGATTGGGGGTCTTTTTGTGTGACAAGTCTCCGGTCGTTTGTTTGTGCACGGATTAATGTTTCACCTCGATGCGGCATGTAAGCGGATGCGCCAGACCGGAAGATTCCCTGTAATAGACTTCTGCATATCCTATTTTTAATTTACTGCGAACTTTGATCGGAAGAAAGTTGTCATCATCACCCATCCATACTTCAGCAGAGGTCTTCGTACTTTCAAACGCTTCATCGTAAATATCAATCACAAAATGGCGGGTATTGTATTTTGCATTTCCACGCTCTACGATCGACTGGTTTTGGTACGTGAACTGTATCTTCACCAGGTCGCGCCCTATTGCCACCGTCAACGGGTATGTATTTCCACGTTGCAGCTTCATGCGGTCTAATCCGCGCAAATAATAAATTGCGCCAAGCAGATCCGTCACATCACCGGCTACCGTCAGCACCGTATCAATCCTGATCCTTGACGGCGTATACCGTAAGGAATGGATCTTCGTATGCTCCTCACCCGGTGTGAATGTCAGCTTGTCAACCGAATAATATCCGCCTTCATCCGTGCATTTAAGGCTGTATACAAGCTCGTTGTGGTCATTGTAGTAAGTACTCAGCGTATCACGCATTTTAAAGAAGCTATCAAAGAATTTAACCGTTTTAAATTGCATGCGGTAACGTGAGGAGACTTTATTTACAGACTGATCCTTATCATAAGAGAATACTGCGTCACCGGCGCGCGGCATGATCAGGCCCCATTTAAAATAGGTATCATACGTCACTTTTTCCCCGTACTTCATCGCTGAAGAATGAGGGTCTTTCCCCCGGGCCGTCGTTTGTATAACACACATGCAGCATACAAAAATAAATATACTGTAAAAAATAGCTTTTGTTTTCATCCGTTCAAATGTTTTTGTTTCAGGTAACAAGCCGTTGCAGGCCGGTTTTCAGATGCCAAGCCCCCTGATGTGAGGCGTTGAACTGTTGCTTTTCCTCGGCTTGCTCTCCTCCCTGTAATCGCGTTTTTTCTTTGTATCCTCCTTTGGTTTGTTTTTGATCAGGTCATAAGGCTTTTCACCCGGTTTAGAGTTGCTTATATCCCAGGTTTCTTCGATTTTCCAGTTCTGCCGTATTTCAAATTGCAGCATAAAGTAAAATACCTGTTCCGGCTGCAGTCTTTTTTCATAGCTCCCGGGATCCCACATTCCATTCCCGTTCCGGTCCAGTATGATCCGGGCGTAGTATTTCTCCGGATTCATATCCCTGAAGGTTGCAATCCCGTTCTCTACCACCGCTTTGGCAACGGGCGCGCCGCTGCTGTTCAGCAGTTCCATAAAAGCGGGAACCGCCGTCCGGCCACTGTCTCCGGAAGAGGGCAGGCCCTGAACAGCTACGATCAAGTGCCCGTAATCTTTCTCTCCTTTTACCGTCATCCCGACCGTCATTGAGTCATTACAGTGCCCATAAACACCGCAAAGCATCGCAGAATCAATGGTCAGACGATACCGCTCTTCATATTTAAAGGGGCGTATGATATTATAGGTCATGGCAAGAAACGGATCTTCATGCAGTTCAAAATCCACCGGTTCCCATACGCTATCGACCCCTGTTTCGAGGACAAAACATTCCTTGTAGACCTCCATTACCGGCTCATTAAACCGCACGGAGATGATATCATCCGGATTCAGCGTGCCGGATGGTGTGACGGCCACCTGAAGGAAGATGACCGGCTCTTTTTCTTCCGCCGGCAAAGAATCGGCAGCCGGGTCTCCGGACGACCGCACTTTAACCGGCTTCTTCCTGGACGTTTTTTTCTTTTTCTGCGCCGCATCCCGGTTCACCAGGGAAAGCGTGTCCGTCTGTAATTCCATCTGTTCGGGAATTGTATCGTTATTTTTCCAGTAAGTGAGTTCGACCGATAAGGTATCTATTTTGTAAATCGTCGAATCCAGAATCCAGTAATTGATGGAAAAACCCTCCGGATCTTCTCCGCGCTGCGTTATATACCACAGCGAGTCACGGGGGTCAAAATTCAGCGGTACGGGAACCGGAAACGTATCCATGGGCGCATTGAATTTCAACGTAAAAATATAATCCTGCGGGCGTTCCCGCTTGATCATACGCTGACGGGGGGTGATCGAATCCTTGAAAAACCATAATGTCAGGTCATTCGGGTAAAACAGCGTTTTCTCTACCAGTAGCACGGTATCAACGGTGACCGTGTCCCTCCAAATCGTATCGGGAACCATGGCCCGCTCACACACCGGGACAATGACGGAATCATAAAACGCCAGCGCCTCGTCGTTATTCTTATCGTAGGCATAATTACGGTTTTTATCCTCCAGCGCGAAAAGATGATATTCGCCCGGAGTAATATTATGGATGATAAACCGTCCCCGTTCATCCGTTTTGGAAGTACGCAGGAACTTGGTTTTGGTAAATGCCGTATCCGACAAATCCTGATGGATGCCGACCAGTGTTTTCTGAACCGGCTCAAGATCCTCCGCGTTAATCAAAACGCCGCTTATCTGCAACGTATCCAGTACATCGCCCGTTGCAAAAGCGAAACTGAAATTTTCGAGCACATTTTTCTCGTTATTGTCGGCGATAGAACTGGTGAAATCAATCGTATAGGTTGTGTTTTCTATCAGTGAGTCCTTCAGCTCAACCGTCACCTTTTTTCCCACAGCCTGAATGAACGGGTTTTGCTTCTGGGGAGGTGTGACAATTACATATTCGTTCGGGTTTTCAATCGAAATATATTCATCAAAGATAACTTCAATTTTTTTCCCCTTGAAATTTAACTGCTTCATCGCAGGTTTACTGTCTACAAACTTCGGTGGATCTTCGTCATAAGGGCCTCCGTTCGGATTGCCGATATTGGCGCATGTAAACAGGATACAGGACAGCAGAAACACCGCCGGCAAACGTAAAATGAAATATCGAATCTTTTGTTTCATCCCTTACATAATTAAATATGGGACAAAAGTAGGAATTAATTGTTAATTGCCAATAACCCGGAAGCCGATTCTGCAATACAAACATTTTTTACGGTCGCAATATTCGCGCCGCAACTGTATCAGCGCCTGCGTATCTCCTGCATTTTTGACGGAAATGCCGGCCTTTTCAAAAACCGTTACGATATGGTTCCGCTCCGCCGGCAGCGTTTCCAAAAACTTCAATGCCCTGTCGCAGCAGGCCGGCTGACTGTTCTGTCTCCCGTAGGCAAAGAGGACAGGGACGACCGTATTGATCAGCAGGGTATCCACCGCGCTTTTCCCGATCGTTTTCTTTTGAAAAGGGGAAGCAGAGTCAAAATGATAATGCGTATTCCAGTACGCGGACGGCGATACATTGAAAAGCGACCGTATACGGTCAATTCCTTCTGCCTCCAAAATTTCGGAGAACAGCAGATCCCGTTGAATCCATATAGCTGCAGCCTGGGCAATCCGGATATGCGGGAAATTAACCGGACGCGTCCGCAGTTTCTTAAATAAAAACCCTTCGACCGGCTTCAGGTTATATTTATTCCTTAAAAACGCATATTCGCGGCAAAGCAAAAGATAATACGAATCACCGGGTGACAGCTGCAAGTCTGCCACAGGCGTTGCATGTCCGTCCACAGTACCGTTATCTGCACTCAGCAGTCCGGCCTGTCCGAAAAGTAGCGCTTCGACCTGCAACGGATTATGGCGATGTTTGAGAATATACCTGTACGGCAGGCTTCCGGCCAGCCACTCGAAAGCATCGCTGTTCGTGCCAAACCCCAGATTACGCATCAGTGTAATGTAAAAGATCTCATTCCAGTCTTTCGTATACTGTTCCAGACGGCTAAATATGTCGGAGGTCTTCCGCTCAAGGCGTTCCGATACGAGCGCTGCCATCCAGTCCGACAGATAGAGTGGCGGCATCCGGCAAAGATGTCCGGTACACGGCACGGGAGTGTCACGCGCCATCAACCATTCAATATTATCCCGGACCTTTTCCGGAATGTGTAAAACAACTTGCGGAACCGTCTTCCCGTTCGTACGGCAAACGGAAGTGTCATTTTCTCCAACAACATGCAGTATCACTGAGTCGTATGCTTTGTTCCTGTGATGACCGTGTACATACCAGTCCGAGGCGCGCTGATGCATTTCGACATTACCCACCCATACCACATCACCGATACGTATTTTCGCATTAAAAAAATCCGGCCCCGCATCGGTATTCGGGATCCCCGCATCAATTACAAAAACAGGCGTCCCTTCTGCGGTTATAAAATCAGACTCGGCATAGAGCCTGTGTTTCCATACATATTGAAGCATATCTTCCATCGGAAATCAGGATTAAAAGTTAAGATACAAATATAAGACAAGTTAAGCCTAATACAAAATAAATTTTGTACTTTTGCACGGTTGGAACAATATATAGAGTATGAAAATAGCTTTAGTCGGTTACGGAAAGATGGGGCACATCATTGAACGGATTGCGCTGGAACGGGGACATTCCATTGTGTCGAAAATTGATATAGACAATCCGGAAGGCTTTGATTCGGAGGAATTCCGGTCTGCAGATGTAGCGATCGAATTTACGACGCCTGCAACGGCCGTTGACAATTACCGGAAATGCTTCGTTGCCGGAATACCGGTCGTATCAGGCACTACGGGGTGGACTGAACGCCTCGGGGAAATAAAAAGACTGTGCGAAGAAGAAGGACAAACATTCTTTTACGCCTCCAATTTCAGTATCGGTGTAAACCTCTTCTTCGCAGTAAACAAATACCTCGCCAAACTGATGAATAACTTTCCGTCATACGATGTCAGCATGACCGAAGTACATCACATTCACAAGTTGGATGCGCCAAGCGGAACAGGCATCACGCTGGCAAACGGCATCCTGGAAGAAGTAAGCCGTAAAAAACAGTGGCGTTTAGCGACGGAAGGCACTCCGCCGAATGACGCTGCAAACCCGGAAGACTTGCTGATCCACGCGGTTCGCGAAGGAGAAGTGCCGGGAATCCACGAGATCCGTTACGAATCGGATACCGACAGCATTACCGTCAAACACGAGGCAAAGAGCCGTGCCGGATTTGCACTCGGAGCCGTCCTTGCCGCCGAATTTACGGCCGGTAAAAAAGGATTTCTCGGAATGGAAAACCTGCTTCAACCGGCTACGGCAGTTGGCAATGTGGAAATTAAACAGTAAAAAACATACGCTTTTAAACGATTAAAATGAAAAAAATAAGTAAACGTCAATGGATAAACTTTAGCATCTGGACGGTGCTGTACATTCTTTTTACTGCCTGGATGGGCAACTGGTGGTTATTAGCAGGGCTTCTGGTATTTGTGGATATATACCTCACAAAATTCATACCGTGGGGCGCCTGGAAAAAAGCAAAAAAACCGAAAGTGCAAAATGTACTTAACTGGGTCGATGATATCTTATTTGCACTGATCGCTGTATACCTGATCAATATTTTTGTATTCCAGAACTACCAGATCCCTTCTCAGTCATTGGAAAAGACACTCCTGGTCGGCGACTATCTCTTTGTCAGCAAGCTGAGTTACGGGCCGCGGGTGCCGAATACCCCCATCTCATTTCCCCTCGTACAGAATACGTTGCCGGTATTAAACTGCAAATCCTATCTTGAGTGGCCGGACTGGGGATACAAACGCGTGAAAGGGCTGGGCCACGTCAAACGGAATGATATTGTCGTATTCAATTTCCCGGCCGGCGATACCGTCGCATTAAAAATGCAGAACCCTGACTATTATACGCTTATTCGTTTATACGGCCGGGAAACTATGCGCCTGAGAAAAAATGAATTTGGGGATATCATCTACCGTCCGGTAGACAAACGGGAAAATTACGTGAAACGCTGTGTGGGAATGCCCGGAGATTCTCTGCAGATAATTGACAACCAAATCTATATAGACGGAGAGATTTTGAAGGATACAAAAAATGTGCAGTATGTTTATTATGTTGAAACAGACGGAACAACGATCAAAGATGATATGTTCCGCCGCCTGAAAGTCAGTAAGGAAGATCAGTTGCTTGTTTCGGAACAGACCGAGCAACCGGATTATTATTACCAGGCATTGCCTTATCTCGGTTTTATTAAAAATGCCAATGGCCGGTATAATCCCATCTACCGGATTCCGTTAACAACCGAAGCCCGTGAAATGGTCGCTAAAATGCCTTCCATACAAAAAATCGTTATTGAACCGGACCTGATGGGAGGAGGTGTTTATCCGCTGGATGACGAGACGGGATGGACACGCGATAACTATGGCCCGGTATGGATTCCCAAAAAAGGCAGTACGATTGAACTGAGCAGGAAGAACCTTGCGCTATATCACCGTTGCATACGGAATTATGAAAATAACGAACTCGAAATAGGGACAGACGGTTCGGTCCGGGTAAACGGACAGCCGGCCGCTACCTACACTTTCCAGTATGATTATTACTGGATGATGGGAGACAACCGTCATTGCAGCGCCGACAGCCGCTCATGGGGCTTTGTTCCCGAAGACCATATCGTAGGAAAACCTATCCTCGTGTGGCTATCCCTGGACAAAGACCGCCCCCTGTTCAATGGCGGTATCCGCTGGAGCCGGATATTCCGCCGGGTAGAAGCGTTTAATTAAAATCATGAAACCGGCTCTTCGATATATAATCATACTCGCAACCGTTATTATTACGGTTGTTGCCGTACGGTGGTTTTTCATCGGATCATACCGCATCGCAGGCGATAAAATGGCGGATACCTTGAAGGCGGGAGACTGTGTGTGGGTCAACAAGCTGAAAGGAAAAAGCAATCCCGGTCGCAACCGCATCGTGCTGTATCGCAGTCCGCTACGCCGTGATGCCGTCAAGCCTCCGCTTTTTATCGGGAGATGTATCGGAACGCCGGGCGACGTGATCCAGATGGGGCTGGACGGATTTCGTGTCAACGGACGCCTCCTGCCCAATGCGCCGATGATGCAACCTGCATTCCGGATACGGAAAGATATCAAGGAACAACTGCTAACTGCGATGGATTCGTTACATATCCCCTTACGGGATGCGAAAGAAGATTCCGTCAGCCTGACCTTCCGGATGAGCCTGCGTGAAAAAGAGCTGCTTTCCCGCAACCTTTTACAGGTAGTACAAATCGAAATGGTCGGCGAGCATCGCATGGGCTATGAATTTATCCTTCCCCGTAAAGGGAAAGCCCTTGATATCAATGAAACATCCCTGCTGGTAGGACGGGAAGCCATCCTGAACGAAGCAGGCGACGCCGCTGTCATACGCGACGGGAAACTGTATATCAACGGGGAAGAAAAAACATATTATTTTTTCCGGAAAGATTATTACTGGATCCTGTCGGAAAACGAAACGGAAGGGATTGATTCACGCCATTTGGGCCTTATACCGGAAGACTGTGTTGTCGGAAATATCTGGTATTGCTGGTACAGTAAAGATGCCTCGCGACGCTTTAAAAAGATCAGGTGACATGTCTGCGGTCTATTTGTCTACCGCCTACCTCGCTCCCGTACAGTATTATTCGAAACTGGCTCATTTCGACAAAATATGTATGGAAACAAAAGAAAATTATTCCGGGCAAACCTTTCGGAACAGGTGCCTTATTGCTGCCGCCAACGAGATACAGGCGCTGACTGTCCCCGTAGAAAAACCGGAAACCCTGAAATGTTTGACACAGGACATACGTATTTCCAATCACGGAAACTGGCGGCATTTACACTGGAACGCCCTTCTGTCAGCCTATAACAGGAGTCCGTTTTTCGCGTATTACGCGGATGATTTCCGTCCTTTCTACGAAAAGCCCTACCGCTACCTCCTCGAATACAACGAAGCCCTTCGGACGATGATATGTAACTTCTTAGACCTCCATCCCGCAATCACACATACGGAAAAATATGAATTCGAGGTCAAAAACGATTTCCGCACAGCAATCGATCCCCGCTATCCGAAACCTGATACCTCATTCCTGTCCCGCCCTTATTACCAGGTATTCCGCAATAGACACGGATTCATCCCCAATCTAAGCATCGTAGACCTGCTATTCAATATGGGCCCGGAATCCATCCTGTTCTTATAAACTGTACACGGCTGATTTTTATGGATAGCCCGAAGGGTAGGCTGTAACAAATATTGACTCCCTTCCGGGAGTTCCGGGAACCTTTCTGCACGACCGGAAACCTTCCTGTGGGCTTCCGGGAAGCTTTCCCTACGACCGGACGCCTTCCGATGGATATTTTGGGATTATTTCGACAGGTTGTTGACCCTGTCGAAAATTGTATTTCTTCTTTGTTATGCCCCACTCGAAGGGCTTTATCTTCGTAATCGCATGTCTGTGACTTGCGGAAAGTAACCGATGACTGCCGCTACCTTTCAGGCGGCGACAGTCATCGGCGTTTCAAGATCCCATCTCAGCGACGACCTCTACCTTCACGATTGTTATACGGCGGACGGTTGCCTCCGCCATCATTCCGGCGGGGCGGACGTTGCGGACGCTCTGCCTCCACATATCCTTCCGGCTTTGGTAATAAAGCTTTACGTGACAGCTTGAACTTTCCGGTTTTCGGATCAATATCTACCAGTTTTACCTTCACCGTATCGCTTTCCTGAAGCCCTGATTCTTCAACCGTATCAAGGCGCTTCCAGTCTATTTCGGAGATATGAAGCAATCCGTCTTTGCCCGGCATAAATTCCACAAATGCGCCATACGGCATAATGGATGAGATCTTTCCTTCGTACACTTCGCCGATTTCGGGTATGGCCACGATGGCTTTGATCGCTTTCATGGCTGCATCAATGCTTTCCTTATTCATTCCGGAAACTTCAATCATTCCTTTATTGTCTATTTCTTCTATGGAGATCGTAGCCCCGGTCTTTTCCTGTATGCCCTGAATGATTTTTCCACCGGGGCCGATGATGGCTCCGATAAATTCCTTGCCGACCGTAAAGGTTTCGATACGTGGGGCATGCGGTTTCAGTTCGGCGCGCGGTGCAGGCATCGCATCTGTAATCTTGCCAAGGATATGCATACGTCCTTCCTTTGCCTGCGCCAGCGCTTTTTCAAGGATTTCGTATGATAATCCGTCCACCTTGATATCCATCTGGGTAGCCGTTATCCCGTCTTTTGTACCTGTCACCTTAAAATCCATATCACCGAGATGATCTTCATCGCCAAGGATATCCGAAAGCACGGCAAAGTTGGTTCCCTTATTTTCGGAAATAAGCCCCATCGCAATTCCGGAAACGGGCTTGCGCACCGGTATTCCGGCATCCATCAGCGCCAGTGTGCCGGCACAAACGGTTGCCATCGAAGAGGATCCGTTAGACTCCAATATGTCGGAGATGATACGTATTACATACGGATACTGATCCGGGATCATGCGTTTCAGCGCACGGTGCGCCAGGTTTCCATGACCCACCTCGCGGCGTCCGACGCCACGCTGCGGTCTTGCTTCACCGGTTGAAAACGGAGGAAAATTATAATGCAGCAGGAAGCGTTCTTTGCCATGTACCAGTACGTCGTCGACAATCTTTTCATCATTTTTTGTTCCGAGCGTAACTGTTGTTAACGACTGAGTCTCCCCGCGCGTAAAGACGGCCGCTCCATGAGGTCCTGGCAAACAGTCGGTTTCGATCCATATCGGACGGATCTCTGTCGTCTGACGGCCGTCGAGGCGCTTGCCTTCATCCAGAATCGCACGGCGCATCGCTTCTTTCTCCACTTCGTGGTAATAGCGGTCAATAAGCGCTCCCTTTTCCTCCAGTTCCGTTTCCGTATAGGGCGCTTTGAACTCGTCCTTAATTGCCGCAAAAGCTTCTGCGCGTTCCTGCTTTGCACTTCCTGAAACCGCGACGGCATATACTTTATCATAACATGCCTGGCGTACGGCAACACGCAGGTCTTCATCGTTTATCTCGTGACAGTATTCCCGTTTCAGGGTTTTACCGCACGCTTCAGCCAGTTCCTGCTGTATTCTGCAATGATCTTTGATGGCTTCGTGAGCCACTTTGATCGCTTCGAGCATGTCCGCTTCCTGCACCTCGTCCATTTCGCCTTCCACCATCATGATATTATCTGCGGTAGCGCCTACCATAATATCCAGGTCTGCGTTTTCAAGTTGCAGGAAGGTCGGATTGATCACAAATTTTCCATTGATACGCGCCACACGCACTTCCGAAATGGGGCCGTTAAAGGGTATATCCGAAACGGCCAGTGCAGCGGAAGCCGCCAGTCCGGCCAGCGCATCCGGCAGATCTTCGCCGTCGGCGGAAAACAGGATAATGCTTACAAATACTTCAGCATGATAATCGTCCGGGAACAGCGGGCGCAGTACACGGTCAACCAGCCGTGAAGTCAGCACCTCATAATCGGAGGGTTTCCCTTCCCTGCGGGTAAATCCTCCGGGGAATCGGCCGAATGCCGAAAATTTTTCCTTATAATCTACCTGAAGCGGCATAAAATCCACACCCGGAGCCGCCTCTTTCGCACCGCAAACAGCAGCGAGCAACACGGTGTTGCCCATATGTACAGTAACCGCACCGTCAGCCTGTTTGGCCAATTTCCCGGTCTCAACGGTGATCGTCCTTCCGTCACCCAATTCAATCGTCCTGTTAATTACATTCATCTTTTTCTTTCTTTACATCTTACTTCTTATTCCGGAAAACTGTTATCCGGAAAATATATACATCT
Organism: Tannerella sp.; assembly: GCA_031265585.1. Taxonomy (GTDB): domain Bacteria; phylum Bacteroidota; class Bacteroidia; order Bacteroidales; family Tannerellaceae; genus Tannerella. Next base: position 22,456 of record JAISCL010000134.1, read on the forward strand.
ATCTATTAAAATTCCGGCAAAGGTAATACAAGTTGAGAGCAATACAAAATAAGTCAGCTTATTTCAGCAATTCAGCGACTATTTTTTTTATCTCCCCTAATAAAAATAGCATACTTTGGAAAATACCGCCTATAATACTTTGTTTGATAGATTTGTTTGCCGTCATTACCCACATGTTCCAAAATGGAACATGTGCTGTTTTCTTCCGTTCTCCCGTTTTATAGATATTACTCAAATGCTTGGTAATAGCAGGACGCTTTGTTCCGAATAAATCAGCTATTTGCGCTTGTGTTAACCAAACCGTTTCATTTTCCAGCCTTATTTCCAGTTTTAGCGAACTGTCAGGCTGGTATAATATTATTTCGCTTATGTTATCCGTTTTATCCGGTACTGCCACACTTTTGTCTTTATCGCTCATAAGTAATAAATTACAACTTTATCTGGAAAAGCCCTGCCGGGTATTCCTCCCGGCAGAGCAACCACTAAAATTAAATTGAAACAGCATTTAACCGTTACGACTGTGATTTCAGCGGCAAAGATACGAAATTTCTTATTTTCCCCTTTTTATATCCGGGAAATTAAACAATCGGGTAGTGATATAAAAAGTATGCCGCTATAACAGTTTGAATACAGATTGTTTAAATATTATTTTTGGAAATTAAGACAAGCATGATAAATCATGATTTGCTGTAAATATGCTAAAGTTGGGGGAAATACTAAAGTTTAGATATGTGATTTAATAGACTGATTTATATGTCAATACAGCAGCATACTTTTTACATCACCACCAAGTATAAGAAAACATAAATATTCTTGCTATCTTTGCGCCATAATAAGAATTATGGCAAAGAAAACAGATGTTAAACTATTTGAGGAGGAAAAATGAATACAGATAACGCATTATCGAAAAATAACGACAATCAGATTTACAGCCAGATAAGAGAAATTTTGCTCACTGCAAGAGCAAAAGCATATTCAGCCGTCAATTTTGCGATGGTTGAGGCATATTGGCTTATCGGCAAGCAGATTGTAGAAGCACAGGCGGGCAACGAGCGAGCCGAATACGGCGAATACCTGATAAAATACTTGTCGGAACAAATGACTCGCGACTTTGGTAAGGGGTTTACTGTTACCAATTTGAAGTATATGAGGCAGTTTTATAATTTGTTCCCAATTCGTCACGCACTGCGTGACCAATTAGCGTGGACACATTATCGCCAAATAATGAAAGTAGAAAACGAAACTGCCCGCAACTTCTACATTGACGAGTGCATAAAATCCAATTGGAGTACTCGCCAACTCGAAAGGCAAATCAACACGCATTTCTACGAACGCTTACTGGCAAGTCGGGACAGGGACGCGGTTGCTGCTGAAATTCAAAAAACTGCCCCTGTCCCCGAACCAAAGGACTTTATTAAAAACCCTTATGTGTTGGAATTTCTAAATATAAAACCTTCTCCCGAACTGTACGAAAAGAATTTGGAAACGGCAATTATCAGTCATTTACAGGAATTTTTGCTGGAAATGGGCAGAGGTTTTTCTTTTGTTGCCCGTCAAAAACGTATCTCCTTTGACGGCAGGGATTTTTATATTGACTTGGTTTTCTATCATTATATTTTGAAATGTTTTGTGCTTATTGACCTGAAAATGGACGATTTAATGCATCAGGACTTAGGGCAGATGCAGATGTATGTCAACTATTACACGCGCGAAATGATGAACGGGGGCGACAACCCGCCAATCGGCATTATTCTTTGCGCCGACAAAAGCGATGCCATTGTCCGTTACACGCTTGCCGAAGACAACAGACAGATTTTTGCCTCAAAATACAAACTCTATCTTTCTACCGAAGAGGAATTTAAGAATGAAATACTTGAAATTTATAAATTAAATATCGAAAACACATAAAATCAATCGTAAAAATATTATTCATTTTAGCTCTTTTGCTGTAAATATGCTAAGGTTGGGGAAGATACTAAAGTTTAAATAGGTGATTTAATAGACTGATTTATATACCAATACAGCAGCATACCTTTTACATCACCACCAAATCCAGTGGTGTTCTCCAAAGTATGCTGACTTGGACAAAGCTGAAATGGATGTAAAAGAAAGCGAGATTGAAAGTTTTCAAATTTAATTCATGTCTCCTATAATGATATTCTGCTTAAGTAATTCATAATCATTGTCCATTATAACCTCAATAATGTGATCCTGATCCTGCCGGTTTAATATTATTTCTTTTTTGATACAGCCTATATAGAAGATATTCAATACAACAGGATATTTTAAGCTATCCGTATTTAGTTCACAAAAACCGTCTATATCAGTTGCGGCTCCCTTGTTAGTTCCTTTTACCTCTATAACTCCTCCGACTATTATCTTCCCATTGTCATCGTAAACATAACTCCGGATAAATTTCGGCTTTTTATTGGCAGCAATCTGTTTCAAAAGATTTTGTGAATCAGCATTCGAAGGGTTAACAGACAGATTCGTCATATCAATAACTCCCGGTTCATTCCGGGAAACAGAATAATTATTCAATTTTAAAAATTTCCCATCATTATATAATAAGATAAGGTCGAATAATCCCATGTCTTCAAATGACTCCGGATAGGGATTGTTTACGCCATAAAAAAAGAATTTTTCCCCTGATTCTTTGTGCTGAAATATCAGCGCGACAATATCATCCCGGTTTGGCGCCGGCAAGTTAAACCTGATCCTGCCGGCAGGCGGATCATAATATATAAAATAGATTTTATCAGGAAGGCCTTTTTTTGAGACTGTAAACTCCTGACCTGCCATTACAAATGGGAAAATGAGCAATATTATTAAAAAAAATAATTTTGTTTTCATAAGCTTATCATTTAAACCCTGATTTACCATTGTATAAACCCGTTGAAATTGTAGCCTCTTTATGTGTAAAATTTCATCTGTGAGCCTTTATATCTTTTTCTTGTCTCTATTTATTTTCGGCTTATTCTCAAAATTTTATTTTGCTTGTTGATGCCGATTACCGAAGTCAGCATCAAAATGGCGGACGGCATCATCGTTATGCCTGACGGTACGCTCAAGGGCAGCCTCCGGCGATATGGACTTTTTTTGAGACTGTGTCAAAAGCCCCGCTTCGTCATTGCGAGCGAAGCGAAGCAATCCAGAATGCTGTTAATCACTGGATTGCTTCGGGCTACGCCCTCGCAATGACGGAAACAGACCCTTTTTAGACAGCCTCTTCCGGAAAAAAATCCCGCACCTTATTTTTTGGCAAACAGGATGATGATGTCTCCCGGTAAAAGGATTTGTTCTTCTATTACTTTTATGACTTCTCCCGCTTTGTTTACCATCCTTAAACCGGTGTTTCCCTTCACGCGAACTGTGATGTCACGGTTGATGTCGCGGTTCACAATGGCTACAAACAGGTCGTTGCCTTTTTCAAGCATGGAAACCAGCGCGCCCGGATCGGATATTTCAAGCGATTTTACCTGTTTGGGCAGCAGCGCCGTGTCCAGACTTTTGCATCCTTTCGGAACGGTTCCCGTATGGGCCGTCCAAAGCACTTTGCTGTTGAGGAATACTTTTGAGAGGGCTTTGATTTCCCTGTTCATCGTCTGTACGGTATAATAGGTAGGCGATTTGGTGCCGTCGATACGCACCGGAGCGTTGTCGTCCGGCCCTTCGCCCCACATCGGGTCGCAGCAGGGGTCGAGCCAGGTGAAATACTGGATGCACTGCGCACCGTATGCCAGGTCGCTGTAAACCTGCATACGCAGATCGGAAAGCGCAGGTACGGGATAATCCCAATGTGCGGTAGACAGTGTAAATGCCCAGAACGGTTTGCCTGCCTTGCGGCTCTCATCGGCAATGATTTCGAGGTTTTCGTAATATTCCGGCCTCACGTAGTGCTTTCCTTCCTTGTCCTTCAGGATGCAGTAATGGTCGAAAGAAACCATTGGGACCGGTACTTCGTCGATGTATTTCCGGACGTGCCTGCGGTAGGCGTCCGGCCCGGAGACGCCCAGTTGCTGATCTTCCGCATAATTGGGGAACAGGTTGATATAGCAGGGATGAACCGGATCGATCGCCTGAATTTTCCGGACAGTGGCCGCCAGGTTTTCAAAATCGCTTGCCGACGGCTCGTCACGGATGGTATAGCCTGCTATGGCGGGATGTTCTTTGAGGCGTTTCATTTCTTCGGGCGTGAAAAAATTCACCACCTCCCAGTGTACCATGATTTTCATTCCGACAGCATGCGCCCTGTCAAGCAGCGTGAAGTAGGGTTCCGCTTCCGAATCGGACCAGCCTCCGAGCGGAAGATTAACGGTAAAACCGGCATCCGCCATTTCGCGGTAATAGTTCGCATCGGCATATTGTCCCGATGCGGGAAGTCCGTGCCATCCGAGGATGGGAATCTGTTGATTTGAGTCGCCTGAAAGGTCCTCTTCCATCTGAATGTTTCTATTGCAGGATGAAAACCCGTGCATAAGCATGAAGCAGCCGAACATGAATGTAATCTGTTTTTTTTTCATAATCTTTCTATTTTATATGTAAAACGATAATTGTTAGATATTATTTCCCGTCATGACTGTGATTGCCCGTTTCCCTTTCTTCCCAGCCACTTTTGCCTTCGTCCATGTATACTTCGACCAGCGTCCGGGATACCCGCGGATCGACTTCTTCAACCAGTTGGATCCGCAGGGGGTTCGTCAGCCGTTCTTTCCATTCCAGCACGGGTTTGTAGGGTGTTTCCTTCTCTGTCTGATAGACTAAATATGCCCATTTTTCGGTAAACATGCTGCCTTTCAGGGCCGGGATCACCTGCTGCATGTTGGAAGACAGGAAACTCAGCGAGAGGGCGCGCGTCCAGTAGATCCACGGCCCGGCGGTGATGTAGAAGTACGGGTTCAGCAGGCCGGGCCGCGATTCGAGCGAGGCGTTGGCGTAGACCAGGTTGATGCCGGCAAAACCGATACCCGTTTCGGTGTTGTAAAACGTAATCCACGGCACGTCGGCTTCCATCGTCAGGTCGGTCAGGTCGGCCATGTTGAGCACATCGCAGGTCATGACCCTGTCGCGGATGACGTCGTACCACGCTGCATGGGTAATCAGCTCGCGCTTGAGTACGATTTCGGCGTTGCGCAGGGCGAGGCACTGTACCGTTTCGTTGATCCGCATGTTCGTGGTGCTGAAAAAGTAGGGGACGCCCGGAAAGAAGTCATAGCGGACGGAAGCGTCCACTTCGGGCATGTTGCGCATATTTCCCCAGAATTCGCCCGTAGCCAGCACGGGGCCGGAGATGGAGTGCATGTTCTGCTCAAGTTTCCAGTCGGCGGTATGCGTCCAGGCGCGCGGGGGCACGTAGATGCCCGGATTCCAGTGCACCGCCCCGTTGGTTTCCATGCGGTGGTACAGCGGATGATCCGGTTTGCTCTTCAGCGTGATCTGGTCGATATGGCCGGAGTTGGGATGCAGGACGACGTTCAGCAGGCCGTTGTCGACAGTCAGTCCCGGCAGTTCTCCCTGCACGCGCAGGTCGGTTTGCCAGGTTCTGGCCATCGCCTTTTCGTTGTTGTAATATATCAGGTAGACCTTGCTGCTCCTGGCCGGCACGTCGGCCAGAAAAGCGACTTTGCAGGTGACGGTCGGCATCCAGAGGGGGATTTGCCGTTCCGGCTGGCCTTCTTCCAGCGGCGCCAGGTCGTCCTTTTCCAGATACTTGCGAATCTCGAATACCTGGTTCGGCACTTCACTCAACCGGTAGTCTGCAGGGTCGACGGCCACTACCCGGATTTCGCGTTTCAGGTCGGTCACCTCGTCCGGATAGAACGGAAGCAACACTTCCACCGGTTCATTTTTCCGGTCGATGCCAGCTGTTTCACTCAGCACAACGGACTTGTACGCTTTCCAGCCGGGGTCGAAGACGTCCACGCCCGAAGGCGCCGTCAGCGTCTGCACAGCCGAAAGGATCCGGTCGTTGGGCGAAGATTTCACCGACTTCTTCAGCCGGACTTTCAGTTCAATTTTGTACGTTTCTCCCGGCTGCCATTTCACCCATGCCGTGACATGGGGATTCCTGTACAGTGAGTTGTCCTGCGAGAGGGCGTATCCGGAAGGCGGACGGTGAATGTATCCGGGCCTGCCGGCTTCCTCGACGGCGTCGCCCCTGTACAGGTTGACAAACCGCAGGGGTTCTCCGTTCACAAGCGCCTCCACTTCAATCATGGAGGCTTCGGGCAATTCCAAACCGGCTTTGAAATGGTAAAATGGTATGGCCGGATGCGGATAGCCCAGTTCCATACTGCTTATTTTAAGCTTATCGGGATAATCCTTCGCCTGTGACGGCAGCATGAATCCCCAAAAACAAAGCAACAGTAAAAATCCTGATTTATTCATTTTCGTATCTATTTAATTATTTGTTTTTTGTTATCAGATTTCTTTTCCGGAGGGCGTCCAGCGCCTTTTGCCAGGTTCCGGCATCGGCCCACATATAACAGGAAAAATAAGAAGTTGTTCTCATGAACAGGGGCGTCCACGGTTGAAATTCGGCATAGAAATAACCGGCATCCGGATTGGACGGATGATTCATCCATAAATGCAGGAAGAGAGGCCGTGCGACGGGGTAGGCGTTGATGAAAGCAATATCTTCGCCTGTATCGTAAGCTGCATTCCAGCCTTCGGCCAGGTCTAATTTCTTTCCGTAATAACGGTCGGTTCTCATGCGGTATTCCTGCAAGCCGCTTTTCTCGGGAATGACGAATACGTCTTCCGGCCCGTGGGATTTGCCGACCTCGTAAATGGGCTGCGGGCCGATTACGTTCAGTTCGGGATTTATCATTTTCACGGCAAAACGCACTTCAAGCAGTGGAGAATCGCCGTAAAGGGAATAAACCTTTTCGATGACGTTGCCGAAATAATCAGCCGTCATCTTCACCTGTACGTACCCGCCTTCCGGTTTGATTACGGCCGCATCATAAACTTTGTGAGTCTCAATACTTGGCTGCCCGAGAAAATCCTCAAAGCCTCCGTAAGGATAAAACCCGCGTTCCCGGTAAGGGCGGCGGTCGTCTCCGGGCTTTTCCGGCCAAAGCTTGAACAGCACGTTGTCGTTTTTGGCCTTAACGGTATATTCAATCACACGGGCGCCGATGGCCAGCAGCGTGGCTTTGACATGCCCGTTTTCCATCACATATTCCATTATGCCGTCGCCGTCCAGGTCGGTTTCCGTAACGGTGGCTTTGCCCGATGCGGCTTCAATGCCCAGCTGGGTCTTTGCCTCCAGTCCCAAAGTGGAAGCGGTCACAATGTATTTCCCCGCCGGCAGGTGAACGTCAAATTCCGTATCGCAAAATTCGCCCGCAGCAACCCGGATGTGATGTTCCGCTTCCTGGACCGGCTTTGAAGGTTCCGTCAGTTCCGCTATGCTGATTTTCACGGGAAATGAATCCAGATCCGTAAAATTATGAACGCTTACCGGGAATTTGATCCCCGAAGAGGTTCCATACAGCAGTTCATGTACCGAGATGGCAGGCGGAAGTTCCAGTAAAGCTACGGTCGATTTGCTCGAAACGCCTCCCCGGTCGAAAGTAAACGCAATGACATTCCTCCGGTTCATCGCTTCGGCTTTGGGCCGGACGTCCAGGTTTAAGACTTTTGACGCTCCTGCGGGTAAGTGTATTTTTAACTCCTTTTCCCCCGGAAAGTCCAGCTGTTCGGGGACGGTTATTTTCAAACGGCCTTCGACGGGACGGTCATAAAGATTCGATACGGTCAGCACGATCCGGTTTCCCTGCGTTTCGGTTTCCATATTTATACGGTCGCCGAAATATTCTTCCAGGTACTCTTTGTCCAGGAACAGCAATTGCATGGCATTGCGGTAGCGTGCGTTTCCCATGATGCATCCGCCTTCGGCAACAGCAACTGCCCGGCGCTCCATGATGGCTTTCCAAAGCTGATTCCTGTCAAAAACGGCGTCTTTTCTGTGAAAGAGGAACATGCTTGAAGCGGCGCCGCCCAGCAGGTCTCCGGTCTGTATCACAAAGGGCCTGTCTTCCCCGTTGATCTGCCGGGCATTGCCTGCATTGGCAAAATAGCCGTCGTACGGTAAATGACCGGCGTCGCGGTCATATACCTGACGGAAAACGTACCCGTTTTTCTTTTGGGCGTAATCAATCCAGTCCTGCGGGGTAAACATGAGCTGTACCTGCAGACCGTCATAATCCGTACAGTTATAAATGGGCGAAAAACCTGCGTCGACGACTATGGGAAGATTGCTTTCTTCTGCCCAGGCTTCTATTTCTTCCCGGGCCAGAAATTCCATGTAACCGTCGAAAACAAACCAGGAGTTGCCTTCATTCAATCCTTTCCCGATCACATCCACGGGCGTTCCCGGCGTACATGTAACGCTTTTGATGAGCGTTTGCGCTCCGAACCAGCCTCTTTTAAGGTCATATTCCGAGAGCAGTTTCCGCGTATTTTCCAGAACGCTGCGAAAATACGTCAGCTGTTCGGGATCGGAGCCTGTGACGGTAAACAGGAACCGGTTGCCGTTCTTCAGGCAAAAGGCGTCGAGCGCTGTAAAATCTTTTGCGCGGGCCTGGCGGTTCGCGGGATCCTTCCGAAACAGTCCGGCGGATTTCTTCAGGAGAATTTTACCGGTTTCCGAAGCCTCATCGGCAAAAACCAGTACATTTCCTCTGCTTACGGCGTCAATCAACGCTTCGAGGGTTGGATTTTCCAGCGACTGACAGTCCCCGGCTTCTGTCAGGAAGGCGTTGACAAATCCTTCCTCCATACGCAGTCCCGGTATACCCAGCGCTTCGGCGGCATCGGCTTTAGCCTGCCTGACAGCGGCTTCGGCGTCGGTTATGTTCAGGCGGAAAAGATTCCCGTAGCGGTAACGGCGCTGATAAATATCCTGCCAATGCGTAGTGTAGCCGTTGAACTGCCAGTCGTTTACGATTAGGGATGCATTTGCTCCGTTTTCCCTGCCGGAAGAAAACCCGTTGAGCGAGTATTTACCGGTACAGGCAAACAGGAGGCTGCAAAAAAACAGTAAACAGATTTTATTCATTTCGCATTATTTTTGTTCGGGAAATAATTTGCTGCGAAGCGTTTGTTCCAGCCGTGGGAGATGATGGGGGTTTTCACTGAAATCTTCCCAGCACATGGTCACATTAAATTCTTTGAGAAGCGCCATAAATTCGTTAAGCGCCTGTTCCGGTTCGGGAAGCGTCAGGGGCAAACTTCCCGTTTCTTTTTCATACGTTTTGAAGCGTTCGTTTTCGAGCAGTAAAACATATTTCAGCGGGATTTCTTCCCGGCGAAGGCGGTTGCGCAGGGTTTCATCTTTTGTGACGTCAAGGGCCTGCTTCATCAAACCGGCGGCTTCGGCGTAAGCGGGAACACTTAGCCAGCCGTCCGTCACATGCATGTAGCAACGCAGGTAAACGCCTGATTCTCTACATGCCACCGTCAACAAATCCCAGTATTTCCGGAGGTAGGGGGCTGCTTTTTCTCCGTAATAACCGGTAAGAAATTCGTCGATCAGTTGGTTTTCATTCAGTTCCGGGTTCCACATCAGGCGTGAGACGACCCAGTTGCGCATCCTTACGAAATCGCCTGCATCGCAATATACGTCGCCCTGTTCAAAAAGTCCTATGGTATTGTTCCGGACAAAAAAACGGATATCGTCGGCCAGCGTATGGATGTTGGGCTGAGGCAACATGTAGGAGGAAAAATTGGTTACATAGTTCCATACAAACAGATGGTCGGCTATTTTGCTCCAGGCTTCCATGTCCTCGCGGAAGGAAGTGTTCTGTTCGCCTTCGCCCAGCGGCTGGGAAAACGAACATTCTATCGAACATAAACGGACTACCACATTGTTGCGGGGTTTAACTTTCAGCGGGGCTTTGCGGGTGTACTGGTAGGCAAGGGTTTCTACCCATACGTCCGGAAAGTCCTTTTCGATGGCTTCGGCTACACTGTTTACGAAGCGGATCAGCGGGCCGGCTTCGCTGCCTTCTTCGCGGACGATGGCCTGGCACTGTTCGCACCGGCAGGCGCCGTGACAGTCATTTTGACTGATGGAAATAAAGCCGGCGTCCGGATTTTCATGAAGTGTAGCCAGCGCATTCGTGATGAACTGCCTGCGCATTTCTTCATTGGAGAGACAAAGTTGCGCATGTTGAAACGTGCGTTTGCCATCGACGAGACTGTACCATTCGGGATGGCTGTCGAAATAAGTTGCCGGCGGCAGGATGGGGTAGAAGGAGTGGACGAAGTACTGGAATTTGTGATAGTCGCCGTATCCGGTGGAGATTTTTGCAAAGTCGCCATTGCATTTCATTCGCGACGCGAACATTTCATCATGGAAAGCATCCTTGTAAAATGCTTCGCGGTAAATCAGTTGTGGCGCGTAACGGACATGCAATGGGGGAACCGTCAATTTTCTGTTTTTGGGAACAAATGATTCGGTCGAAGTCCACCAGCGCACGCCGGCGACGTCTTCGAGGAACGTATTGACGGCATACAGCGTCCCGCGGACGGGGTGGCCGGTGAGGATAATATTTTTCCCTACCGTTTCGATTACAATGCCGTCGTAAGGCAGCTTTGCTGCATCCACTTCGGGAAGAAGCGTTTTTGTCCGCCGTGAATTGCCGACAACGATCTGGGGCCGGGTATTATTGGCATCCGATTCGTTCACGATCGCAAACCCGGCTCCCGTGATTTCATCAAGATACTTTTTCAGTTCTTTCGCGGCAGTCGATTCTACCGCCGTCGGGAGGTCGGGCAGGACAATTGAATACAACGACTTCCCGCTTTTCGACAGGGTTAACCCGTCGGAGCGGGAACGGTTCGCCGATATAAATATGAATATGGCGCTAATCATTAAAAGCAGGGAAAAACCTTTGCCTGCAACTCGCTTGAAATTGGTTTTCATTTTATAGACTTTTTATTGAATAATAATTAAATGTTTTCCAAAGATAAACAAATTTTATCTTGTATCTGTTGTTACAGAATTACATAATTTGCAGGATTTACAAAAATATGTTCATCCTGCAAATTTGTAATTCTGTGAATACTCTGTTTCGATTCTGCACGCTGGGCATTTATCAGTCGCCCAGCCTAAAATTAACGTTCAACTCGGCAAGAACCATTTTTACCGTGTTCGGGCCGCCGATGCCGTTGCCGTACGAGGGGGCGCCGGTACATTCGACGCCGGTAAAGCGCACATAGCGGGCATTGGTCTGTTTCACCTCGAAGAGGCGCTCATAAAAATAGGTGCCGTTATCGTAGTTATAGTTTCCGAGGCTTGTCCAGGCGTCATTGTCTGTGCTGACTTCAAACCTTACTGTCGTGGGCGCCCTGGGGTCTGCCTTGCCGGCGGTATATTTGATGGAGGGGACAAGGCCGAAACTTGTAACGGGGACTTCCACGCCTAAATCAATGGTTGCATATTCGGGATAGTTGTTACCCGTTTGCCAGACCGTATTCGCATCGTCGTCGTAGAACTTAGCGGCTTCATCTCCGGCTGTCTGGGTAGAATAACCGGTTACGCTTCCCAGTTTTTTATCCACCGTCAGTTCGTTTTCCATTCGGGGGGCGGGTGTTATGGAATCCAGCCACAAGTTGTCGGGACTGTAATACGTCGTCCGCCGGAAAGCAGTACCCTGTTTATAGTCGTCAATCTTCGTCTCGCTGACGCCGTTTTCAATCCGGAGGATTTTTTCCGTACCGTCCGTCGACGTGTAGACAAGGTCGGTAAAGCGGGCGCCGTTTCCGCTGGCGGCAGATTCCCATTCGATAGACAGGTCGGATTTAAAACTTGTCGTTTTTTTCTTCATTCCGCGATGTGTAAGCGTTGCAAGGTATTTTGCACCTACCGTCCTTGTTATCAACTCGAACGGATTGGAGGCATTGCCCTGTGCATCATACGATTTAATAAACAGGGAATACGGTCCTTCGGGAAGGTCTATTATTTTTGTAACCAGTTCTCCCGGTTCAACATTGATCATCACCGAATCTTCATATTCATTCCAGTAAATCCCAACCTTCGAAGTCGCGGGATCCGCCACGCTGAAACTGACTTCCAGGCGATTCACTCCGATACGGGCTTTAGCGCCCGACACGGCGCCAAGATACGAAATGCCGCCTTCTACCGTATATTGTTTGAACATCATATCCTGTTCCTTGCAGGCGAAAACCAGCATGACGCAGGCAAGTACAACAACGGTGACTGCCGGTATCCCAAACCGTCGTCTCTTTGAAAAAAAACTTTTCATTATCATATTAATTGTCATTTTATTTCTCCATTATTTTATAATTTCACCCCAGATAAACAACTCGTCTATCGAATATTGAGTACCGTCGTTCCATGTTTTCAGGATTCTGAATCTCACCATCCTGACGGGAAAATAAGGATCCGGTTGCTCGTCCGAAGACTTGATGTCAAAATTTTCTCCGCCCGGCCATGCATAATTCCGGTCATCGTCAGTAACTATAAGCGGATCGTCACCCGAAGGTTTCCACGACTCAAACTTGCCGATCAGCGTCCAGTCTCCTCCCGCAAGGTCGTCGCCCGGGTTGCGGGATGCGGTACCATATATTTCAAATGCTCTCGGATGCCCGGCATGTAGCCATGCCCACCAGGGTACCATGTTGATTCTCGAAAGCCTGGCTTCCACACCCAAATCAATCGTAAACGTACTGGGCAAACTGTGAATATCGGGAATAAAATTGTTAGCCCATCCGTTCCACGGACAGATGACATCGTCGTATATACCGGTAAAACGGTATCCCGGGTAATTGTTTTCCAGTGTGTTTTGAAAATCCGACGGCAATTTGAATTCCTTCCACTGCATTTTATCCAGCGCTTCCTCAAACATGGGCGTCAGCGTGTACGTCTTCGTTTCGGTTTTATTGCCCCACCGGTCCATCATATAGGCGAAAAATTGCATCGGCTTTGATGGAAGCCCCCTGACGGAAAATTTTGCACTGGGATTATCTATCATAAACGACTGCATAAATTCAGGCTCATTCCCGGTGGAATCAATCATCAGGACGACTTTTAACGGTTGTCCCGACAAATTGGAGAAGTTCCCCTCAATTCCCCCGAAAGTAGCAATGATGTCCAGGCTGGGGAACGCTTCTACAACGGGCGGAGTAAGCGGTGAAACGGTTATCGTCACCGGCCCCGACTCCTTCTCGTTTTTCCCGACGCTGAAAAGTTTTACTTCATAATCTCCGGCAACAGCAAACCCTTCAATGGCCAGCGAATCCGTAAAACGCGAAGATTTGGCCCGGCGCTCGACGCCCGGAGCCGATTCATATTCCGCCCTGACGTATAATAAGTTGTCATCAACCGGAATTTTGTACCTCAAAACCGATTTGCCTGCAAAATTTTCCACCGTAACCGTACCGGCGTCAATAATGGCAGGAGCCGTAGCGTTCCCATCATAATAAATCAGTTTCTGTTCTTCTTCACAGGCCATAAATACGGCAAAAAAGAGAAGAAACGACATCAAATATCTTATCATCTTATTATCCATAACTTTTAATTTTTAATTTTTAATTCCTGATTTCACTACTCCCATCCAAGGCTTTGCACCAGATTCCGGTTCCTTGTCAACTCACCTTCGTCAATCGGCCAGAAATAATCCTTCAATCCGAAACTGATGGTATACATATTGTACGGCTTGAAAATTTCTTCCGGCGTAGAATTAAATCCGCTCCAGCTTTCGATCGGCCTGTTCAGCACTTCGCGGGCGGTTTTCCATCGCCTCAGATCCCAGAAACGGCTTCCCTCGAAACACATTTCAATCATCCGCTCACGTTGGAGGATATCTCTTAATCCGTTTTGTGACGTATATTTGGACGGATCGTTCGCATGTTCCCTCCAGGCCACGTCGATGGGCTTCAGTCCGGCGCGTTCGCGTACCATGTCGGCATATCTCATGGCCTCCTGACGTGCATTCTGGCTGTCTTCGGCTTCATTCAGCGCTTCGGCATAATAAAGCAACAGATCGGAAAGCCTGAAATTGGGCCATAAAAAGGCATAAGGGGCATATTGAAGAGAAGCCGGTTGCATCGACTGATAATGAATCCATTTTTTAGGCACATATCCGGTCGGTTCCCTCATATTGTCGGACACAAATCTTCTCTGGTTAAAACAGTAAAGGTTTTCCGGATAAGTATCGTCGTAGGAACCCGACCCGTACCAGATCCCCTGGTCGCATCCCAGCCAGGCATAAAACCTTGGCTCGCGGTCAAAGTTCACCCGGGATGTTTCGGCGCCTCTGCGTATATAACGCTGGTCTTTTTCTTCCGCCTTGCGCACGGTATAACGGGCGTCGTATCCCCAGTTTTTATCTTCTTCAATGGGAACGCCGTTTTCGGAATAAAACATTTCCGCGATCTGCAGCGGTGCCGAGAAGACTAAAGCCATCTGAGGCTGCCCTTCAAACATGGGATTCAACGTCGGCGTCGTAGCCCACTGGAGCGTGTAAACCCAGTCTCTGGTATCCGCCCAGATGATTTCGCTGTTCCAGTCTTCGCAGAAGGCCTGGCGCAGGGACATTTGCTGAATGATCGTGTCGGAAAGATCATACCTGGGATCGCCGGGGAAAACGTAGAGTTCCATTCCCTGCGAATCCATGCAAATCCCGACCGCCTCGCGGCAGGCGTCCGCAGCCCGTTTCCATTTTCCGACCCGCTCCGATTCATCCTGCGGGAACAGTTGCGTCCCATCCGGATTTCTCATCGGCGCAAACTCCGTATTGCAGTTAAACAGCGGACTCGCCGCCGTTACCAGCGCCTTCGCCTTCAATGCGGCTACGATGGGAAGCGTGAAACGGCCCAGATCGGTCTGTTCGCTTCTGACGATAACCGGAACCGTTTCCATCGCCTCATCCAGCAATTGAACGACATAGTCGATTACTTCATCCACCGTATTGCGGGCCACCTGTACGCCGTCAACGCCGGTACTCACCGGCAGATTTTCCCTGACGACCGGCACCGGCCCGTACTGGCGGAACAGCAGGAAATGATACCAGGCTTTCAGCGCTTTTACTTCTCCGATCCATTGCTGACGCTCAAATTCGGGCAGGTCGGGCACTTTGATTCTTTCAATTCCTTCCAAAAAATTATTACATTCACGAATTGCGGTATACCAGGTTCCCCATCTCGAATAAATTGAATTGGAAGGCGTCAACTGCCCCCTTACAATGCGGCATCCTTCCCGGCCTACACCCTGTTCCCATAGCGGATTGTCCAGTATCCAGGCTTCATCGCAACCCTGTATGTCCGGCGTACTGCCTCCATAATGCGAGGGCAGAAAGGAATAACAGGTATACAGGTACCGCAGCGTGTGTGTACGCATGCTGAATGCATTGTCAAGAACGGCCGTACCTTCGGGTACCACATCAAGGTAGTCGCAGGAACCGACCCACATTCCCCACAGAGGGAGAAAAAGCCATAAGAGAATCGCTTTTTTAATTGAATTTGTTTTCATAAACGTGATTTATTTAAAGGCTAATTAAACGTAATATTTACTCCGACATTCATCACCCGCTGGATCGGATATCCCAGTCCGTTGCCTGCCATTTCCACGTCCCAGAGCTTGAAACGGCTGAAAAGTAGCAGATTCGTACCGCTTACATAAACCCGCAGGTTTCCTATATGCAATTTATTTTTCCATTTTCCCCCGAAAGTATAGCCCAGTTCCGCCTGTTTGAGCCGCAGGAAAGCGCCGTCGCGCATGAACCAGGTGTTCAGAAAACTGGGATTGTCGTTGCTATCCAGCGTCCCGACATTGTTGGTATTCCTGTCGTAACTCAAACGCGGCCATGTCGCATAAATTTTACTGTTGGATTCCGACCAGTAATCGTCGGCATACACCTTTAGCATCTGAGTGTTACCGACAAACGGGGAGGTATAGGCGCCGTTGATCCAGAACGACTCGTTGGCAAGTCCCTGGAAGAAAAATGAAAAATCAATCCCCTTATATCCTATCGACGGCCCGAATCCATACACAATTTCGGGCGTAGTGGGCAAACCGATCGGTACCGCATCGGCCACCGTAATGCGCCCGTCACGATTCACATCGGTATATTTGATGTCTCCACCCTTGTAGTTGTACGACGAAATTTCCTGCCGGGGCGAACTGAGCACCTCGGCGTCATCCACAAACAGCCGCTCGGCGATATATCCCCATTGCTGGCTTAAATTTTTACCGACCCGCGAACGCCACGGCTCTTCGTAAGCCGGTTCGTCGTAAATCTCGTACCGGCTGGTGGCATACGTAAAATTCGCGTGCATCGACGTCCAGAAATCTTTCGACCAGGATTTCTGATACTCCAGACTGATGTCCGTCCCCTTTCCCACGGCTGCGCCGACATTGGCCTGAACGGCATACGTAAGACCCATCGTCTGCGGAATATAACTCCTGCCCATCAGGATATTGGAGCGGTTTTCCTGAAAATATTCCGCAATGACCGTCAGGTTATTCCATAAACCCAGTTCCACCGCATAATTCGCTTTCCTGGAAATTTCCCAACCGATATCGGGATTGGCATCGCGACGCACACTGATCCCGTTCAGCGTACTGCCCCTGCGGGTTCCGAAAGTCATCGCCCTGCCGCCATCGTTCATATTCATTTCCGAGAGGTAATAAAAACGGTCATCATCCGATCCGATCTGGTCATTTCCGACAAGGCCGTAGGAATAGCGCAGCTTGAACAGGTTCACCGTATTCGCCACAGGCTCCCAGAAATTTTCGTTAGCCAGGTTCCACGCCGCGCCGACCGAAGGGAAGAAACCCCAGCGATGATTGGCGGCAAAACGTTCCGAACCGTTGTAACCGAAATTAAATTCCAGGAAATACCGGTCGGAAAATCCGTAGGTAAAGCGTCCGGAAAGTCCCAGGTTCCTGTGCGGAAGCGACAACTGCAGCGACTTCGTATTGGCGTAAAGTCCTTCGCGCAGAATCGTTACCAGCAAACCGCTAACGCTATGGTCGCCGAAAGTACGGTTGTAATTGGCCATCGCTTCCAGATATAAGGTAGAATTGGTTTCCTTGTCGCCATCCGGCTCTGCATAGTCCAGCCAGTCGGTACCGGTATTCGTATTGTTAATCATGTATTCTCCGGTGATGGGGTTAACGCCTCTCAGTTCATACCAGTAGGGAATATAGGAGCGACTTACCGAAAACTGCGACAGACGCGAAAGATTCATCATGGCCCTTACGGAAAGACCTTTGGTGATAAAGTCAAGATCCTGTTGCCCTTCCACCTGGGCAAGCAACTGTGAACGGTTTTTCTCCTTATAGCCTCTAACCGATTCGGCGTATGGATTATAATACTGATTTTCCCTGTTTCCGAACATGATGTGACGGATTTCGGAATAGGAACCCGATGCCGGATAATAAGCCGGAAACAGGACGCTATTCGACTTGATAATATTCTTGAACAGGTCTGTCCCGCCGGTCAGGGGGCCGCTGTAATCATCGAAAACTCCGCTCAGGCGCACATTTACTTTCGTCGTTGGCGTTACCTGCAGTTCGATATTCGAGCGTAGCGAATACGAATTGTTGTTGATGTTGTTGTTGAAATTGTTGCGCTTATCCACTTTCATGATCCCGTTATCATGGTTAAAAACGCCTGATATGTAATAACGGTGCGTTTTTCCGCCGCCGCTCAACTGTACGTTGTAGCGGGAAGAAGTAGCTTCATCGCGTATTAACATATCCATCCAGTCCACGGCAGGGTAGCGATACGGATCGGTGCCGTTAATGGTATTGTCGATTTTTTCGTCCGTGTAGGGAGAGGAACCCATTGGATTGCGTGTCAGCACGGCTTCATTGGCCAGTTGCATCCAGGTAACGGGATCGGTCAGTTCCACCTTGCGGGTAGGCGTGGAAAGCGACTGTTCCACGCGGAATGAGATTTTGGGAGGACCTTCCTGTCCCTGTTTGGTCGTAATCAGAATCACTCCATTGGCTCCGCGCGCCCCGTAAAGAGCGGTAGCGGTCGCATCCTTCATGACCGAAAAACTGGCAATATCATCGGGCGACAAACGCGCCAGATCGGTTTTCGTGAGTTCGATATTGTCAATTAAAATCAGAGGATTGCGGTTGGTGCCGAACGTGGTGATTCCGCGAACGTAGAAGTCCGCATCGTCGGCTCCCGGCTCTCCCGAACGCTGATAGGCTATCACACCGGCCATCTGTCCCGCAAAGGCGGTCGTTAAATTGCTCGTAGGTACTTTCAAGGCGGCAGGATCAATGGTCGTAACGGAAGCAACGACGCTCGACTTTTTTTGTTTTCCGAAAGCGACAACGGTTACTTCATCCAGTTCTTCCACTTTAGGCTGCAAGACAATGGTGATGTCTTTTTCTCCCTTAAATTCCACTTCTTTGGTTTCCATTCCGATATAACTCACTCTGAGTTTTGTGCCGGTCTTCACATTGTCCATCGTGAAGTAACCGTCTTCATCGGTCATAACCCCCCGCGTGCTTCCTACAATTTGCACGGCTACACCGGGCAAAGCTTCTCCTTCCTGATCTACTACTCTCCCCGTTAATGTTGCCGGTGACTGGGCAAACAGCAGGGGAGAAGAAATAAAATAGATACAGACACATAACAGCGGAAATATCCCCCGTGATGCATGATTTTTTTTGTGATTTCTTTGGTCTTTCATTTTTTTGTTATTGTGTTTTATCTGTTAAAAAAGAATGTGTTTACGCATTTCCGTCCGGGAACGTTCCCGTCTTTGGCTGCGGACGTTCCCGGTTTCCGACGCGGACGTTCCCGCGGTACCGGTGCGGACGTCTGCGTTCCGGAGCGCGGACGTCCGCAGGGAAGGTACACGGACGTCCGCGCCGGAAACTGCGGACGTCTGCATTTTTATCTGCTGCTTACAAGGTCTTCCGAGAATACGAAAACGGCTTCTTTCAAAGCGTCCCGCAAGGCCTTTCCGGGTGTGAACCGGATGTTCAGATTCCGGATATTGGCGGCAGTAACCCCCTCTTTGGTGTCGCTGCCTTCTCCGTTGCACGTAAGGTGAAAGGATCCCCATTCGCCCAGCTGCACGCTGTTGCTTGCCAGAAGATTGCGGGTAAGCACTTTTTGCAGCTGATTAAGCGCCATTTCCGCTTCACTCGGGTTGAGGGTCGTTTCATCGGCTATATCCCTGGCTACCCCTTTCTGCCCCACCTGACTGATGGTTTTCAGTATGGGATAGCATTTTTTCGGGGCTGTCCTGTCCTGAGGATTTGCCCGCTCTATTTTATTGAATACAATCGGCATAAGATTTAATAAATTAGATTTGTATTAGATATTCTTGAAAAAAATCTCAATCAAATGACAGGTATTGATTTCATTCATTCGCTGTGACGGAACGGGAGCCGCTCTAAAAAGGGAGGATCGATCCGGAAATAATCCTCCCTTAACGGCATTAAACAAACCGGCCGGCACAGGGTCAATACGGTGCCGGCAACTTTTGTCTGAACAGAACGGTATGAATGGGAAAGTTCTTTTCTGTCGTTTTTCTCGGAAAAAACGGTGTTAAGGCTTCCAACTAATAAATGACGGAATGAGTTGTTTTTGTGGTCTCCTACGCGCGCGTGTAATATATTATAGTAAAGAGAGGTGTTATATACGCCTGCGTCTCTCTCTCTCTCTCTCTCTCTCTCTCTCTCTCTCTCTCTCTCTCTCTAAGAAATAACCGGAACTAACCAACAGAAAGATGTTAATTAATCCAAAACAGGCCAAATATTTTACGTTCATAGAGATCATATAATTTTTCATAGATTCGCCGCAAAGATAGTACATTTTATATAAACAACAACAAAACACATAAAAAAAACAGCAATTCAGCAACTTTTTTTATTTCCCTGAATTTCGTTATGACTTCATGGCTGCAAAAATAATCGTTTTTTGATTATAAATGCAGTTTTGCCGTTATACTGTGTGCGGCTAATTTGCATACAGGTGCGGTGTAGAGACGCGATGCATCGCGTCTCTACGAGTGCGGACATCGTTTTCATCCTGTAATTTTAGCCCGCGCACAGTATATTTTATTTTCTCTACCGTAAGAACGCCGGAAAGTGTTTTTAATCCTGTGCAAACGAAGTGAAGCGCAGGGACACCAATCCGCATGTCCAAACATTATATTTTTCTTAAAATAATTGATAATTGACGATTATTTTCTTACTTTTGTGGCCTCAAAATCCCAACTAAAAAAAACGGGGATAAAATCATCTTTATGAATACATTCGAAGAAATGGGCGTAATGCCTGAAATCAGAAAGGCCATCAGTGAAATGGGCTATGTTGCACCTATGCCGGTACAGGAAGAAGTAATACCGCTTATGCTGGAGGATACGGGAGATATTATCGCCCTGGCACAGACCGGCACCGGAAAAACAGCCGCTTACGGTATTCCCATACTGCAACGGACGGATATCAAACTGCGCCGTCCGCAGACACTCATCCTGTGCCCTACACGTGAATTATGCCTGCAAATCGCATCCGATCTCAATGATTACTCCAAATATATGAGTAACCTGTCGGTGCTTCCCGTATATGGAGGCTCCAGTATTGAAAGCCAGATCAAAACGCTGTCCAAAAGCGTACAGGTCATTGTGGCGACCCCCGGACGCCTGATGGACCTGATGAACCGCCGTGTCGCCGATCTTTCCGATATAAAGAATGTAATCCTTGACGAGGCGGACGAAATGCTTTCGATGGGCTTCGCGGAAGACATCGAAGAAATACTCTCCAAAGTTCCGGACAAACGGAATATGCTTTTATTTTCCGCAACGATGCCGAAGGAAATCGCCAAAATAACCGGAAAGTATATGCACGCCCCGCGCGAGATTGTGATCGGCGAGAAAAATAGAAGCAACGAAAACATACGTCATATTTACTACACCGTACATGCCAAAGATAAATACCTGGCGCTTAAACGGATTGCCGATTATTACCCGAATATATACGGCATCATTTTCTGCCGTACGCGACGGGAGACACAGGAAATCGCAGACAAGCTGATACACGACGGATACAACGCGGACGCCCTGCACGGGGAACTGACGCAGGCGGCGCGCGATTATGTCATGCAGAAATTCCGGAACCGGAACCTGCAGATCCTCGTCGCAACCGATGTCGCCGCAAGAGGGCTGGATGTGAATAACCTGACGCATGTGATCCATTTCGGACTGCCCGACGAAGCGGAAGCCTATACACACCGTAGCGGCCGAACCGCACGCGGAGGTAAAACCGGTATTTCCATTGCCATCTGTCACATCAAGGAAAAAGGCAAACTCCGCAAAATAATGGAATCTGCGAATTGTAAATTTGAGAAAGGAACCATTCCCGACAGCAAAACAATCTGTGAAAAACAACTGTTTAACTTCGCCGACAAAATAGAAAAAGTAAAAGTCAACGAAGAAGAGATCGCGGCCTTGATGCCCTCCATTTTCCGCAAGTTAGACTGGCTTGAAAAAGAAGATATTATCAAACGGGTTATATCCCTGGAGTTTGATCGCCTGATTGATTATTATCAAAAAGCAGAAGACATTGAAGCCGTGGACGAAAAACGCGCAAGCACCGATACCGGGCGGAACCGGGAAGGACGGCGCAGACTGTCTTCCGACCAGCCGGGAGACGGAATGAAAATCCTCAAACTTAATTTCGGGAAGAAAGACACACTGCTGCCGGCGCAACTGATAGAACTTGTAAACCATTGCGTAAAAGGGAAAAGGGTAGATATAGGACGCATTGACCTGTATGATAAATTTACGCTTTTTGAAGTGGGCGAAGGAGATGCAAGCCGCGTCATGGATGCGATGAACAGTTTCGAGGCCGACGGAAAGGCGATCATCGTAAAACCGGCCACAGAAAAAGGAATCTCAAAAAAATATGACCCCAAAAGAGAAAACAGCCGGAATGGTTATAGCCGGAATAACAAAAAACGAAAAAAATACAATTAATCCGTTTTTAGTTTGATATTTCAAACTCTTTGTTTTATCTTTGCCGCGTTTCAGATCAATGAGTATAAACTGAATAACGGGCGTTGAATATTGGAAAAATGCTTTTGATATTTAAAGTGCACTAATATTCAGTAGTTTCCGCGCCCGCAAGATAAAAAAACAATCCCTTCTCCGGAAACTGTTGGGGGTAAAATTATGTGGCGTATGAAACAGCTAATTACTTGTATGCTATTATTATCGGGAACGGTATACGGTCTTCATGCACAGGATAAAATCGTATTACGCAACGACCGTGCCATTGAAGTGCATGTTCAAAGAGTCCTCGAAAACCGTGTGGAATACACTTATCCGGGCGAAACTTCCATTTATGAAAGACCTAAATCCGCTATCTCCTATATCCTTTACGAAGATGGAAGAAAAGAAGTATTTGATGAAAGCGCACGCACTTCGTCGGACAACCGCAGTGCTTCAACGCGCGAAACCTCATCCGCCCGGACTTCCGGAAGCGGCGCATCTTCCACAGGAAACCGGTTGTCGAACGACGACGAAATTTTCTGGCAGGATGTAAAAACTACCTTTATGGAATCCGAAGTAAGCGGTATGAACCGCTTGAAACGCATTTCGGCCGTATCGGGCATCAGTTACAAAGATGCGATCCAGCAATTAAAGAAAAAGGCTGCCGCCATGGGAGGGACAGCGATCTTAGTGATGGATGTGCCGGAAAACGATTCCGGAAACGATATTGAAGTGATCGGTATTGCTTACCGGGACGAAAACATGGAGTACACGCCCCGGAGCGCAAACGAACGGAGTACGGTTCCGGTCGAATCGTCGTCCAACATTCGCCGCCGCCGCATTGCACAGCAGATGGAAAGCTATAACAATGAATCGAACCTGACATTTAATGACAATACAAAAAGCTCTTCACAAAGCAACCGCAGCTCGTCATCACGTCAAACCTCATCATCACGGGGCGATGCCTCATCACGCCAGACGTATGGCAACGAAGATTCCCCCGATGCCATTTACCTGACGAACGGACGTGTCGTCAGAGGAATCATTGAAGAGTTCGAACCGGATGATTTCGTAAGCCTGCGTACGCCAACCGGAAAAGTCTACGAATATTCAATGGATGATGTAAAACGCATATCACGCGGTTTGGAGCGCAGCGGCGGCAAATCTTCTGCTTCCGCAAAAAAAACGCAACCGCGCAGTTCTTCCAGGTATGAAGACGGGGATGACGACAGGTATGACAACCGCAGATCCTCCTCCCGGCGTAACGACGACGGTTACAGCAATTACAGCGTAAGCGGATATAAGGGCACATTTGACCTGGGTTATAACCTCCCGATGGGAGGAACAGGCGAAAAGGGCAATTTCGAGATCAATACAAGCCACGGATACCAGCTCAATGAATATCTTTTCGTAGGAGCAGGCCTCGGATTACACATGTACAATGCACGCGATGCAAAAATGACGGATCCCGACAGCTATCCCCAGTATGTACCTAAACCGGGAACTTCTTCCGACACTAAGATCACACCTTTTGATTCGGTAACCTATATGCATGCGGTAGACTCTTCCTATATGACATTGCCTGTATTTATAGATGTACGCGGATACTATCCGTTACCAAACAGTGCAATCACTCCGTTTGCCACGTTCCGGTTTGGCTATGCATTCAACCTGAGCGACGGATTCGGAGGAATGGGACTTTATATGAATCCGGCGATCGGCATCAAGTATCAGATATCACCTGTGATCGGTATTAATTTCAGTATAGGATATTCATATCAGAGCTACGGAGGCATTCCCGGAAAGAATGGAGACGGAGGATATGGCTATTATTACTTCAAAGATGAAGCAGGCAAAAACAGCAATACCAAATACGAAGCCAAAGGCGCCGGAGGAATCAGCCTGAAATTAGGCGTTGAATTTTAAAAAAAGCATAAAACAGATACTAAAGAAAGCAGATGCATTGACTTGTTTCTGCTTTTTTTATACAATTATAATGAATAACATTTCTAAATAACTAACTTTGTCCCATTATTTAAATATGTATATCATGAAAAAAATTGTATTTCTATTCATTTTGTTATTCGCAGCCACATTCGGCAGTATGGCACAGGACTATCAGGAAGTCGTATATCTGACAGACGGGAGCATTATAAAAGGATTTATTATTGAACAGGTGCCCGATGATTACCTCAAAATAGAAACTGCCAGCGGCAAAATCTATACAATAGAGATGTATGAAGTCGAAAAAATCATAAAGGAAAGACAAAGAAGCAGAACGCAAACTAACAGAAGACAAAATATAGACAGATACAGATACAACAGTAATAACCGGTATAATGATCGTTATTCATCAAGAAACAGATCCGACTATTATGACGATGAATATGATTATGACGAATACAAAAACTATTCATACTTTCCCAACAGAGGGTATAAAGGTTTTATTGATTTGGGATACTCTTACGGGACCGAATCAAAAATCGGATCATACAGTTTCAGTGGTGAAGACCGGGTTGAATTTTCAACATCACATGGCATTCTAATTAATCCGTATTTTTTTGTAGGATTAGGAATGGGATTTCATTATTATACAGGCTATCATGATGGTGATGATTACTATTATTATGATGATGATAATGCCGTCATAGAAATTCCCATTTTTGGCCATATAAGAAGTCATTTCATAGATAAAAGAGTTTCTCCTTTTGCAGATGTAAAATTAGGATATTCCGTATATGATGTCACAGGATTATATTTTTCACCGTCTGTAGGATGCAGATTTGCAAAAGGCAGCAGATCGGCTTTCTGGATTAGTTTGGGATATACCGTTCAACAGATTGATGAGTCATACTACAATACGTCTGCCAGCAGCAATGCCGTTTCTTTAAAAATAGGATGGGACTTTTAAAAACACAGCAATGATTTCAGAAAAAACATGCAGATGTATTATATTTTTACACATCTGCATGTTTTTTAGCGGAAAATCGCGTACATTTGCAGGCAAAATCAACTGTAAATGGAAGCAAAAAATTTCAAAAGAACACTGATTACTTCAGCATTACCTTATGCGAACGGACCGGTACATATCGGTCACCTGGCCGGAGTTTATGTCCCGGCAGATATATATGCCCGTTATCTGCGCCTGAAAGGTGAAGAGGTATTATTTATAGGAGGATCCGACGAACATGGCGTACCGATTACCATACGCGCCCGGAAAGAAGAGGTGACGCCACAGGATATTGTAGACCGCTATCACAACATCATCAAAGAGTCATTTGAAGATTTTGGCATTACATTTGATATTTATTCCCGTACAACATCTGAAACACACCGTCAAACGGCATCCGAATTTTTCCGCACGCTTTATGAAAAAGGAGTGTTCATCGAAAGAACAAGTGAACAATATTATGACGGGGAAGCAAAACAATTCCTGGCCGACCGTTATATCATCGGTACCTGTCCGCATTGCGGCAATGAACGTGCATACGGAGACCAGTGTGAAGCCTGCGGAACATCCCTGAATCCAACCGACCTGAAAAATCCGAAATCGACCATCAGCGGAAGCCGTCCCGTAATGCGTGAAACAAAACACTGGTACCTCCCCCTCGATCAGTACGAACCGTTCCTCCGGAAATGGATCCTGGAAGACCATAAGGAATGGAAGCCGAACGTCTATGGCCAGTGCAAAAGCTGGCTGGATATGGGTTTGCAGCCCCGTGCCGTAAGCCGTGACCTGGACTGGGGCATTCCTGTCCCGGTAGAAGGAGTGGAAGGAAAAGTACTGTACGTATGGTTTGACGCTCCCATCGGATACATCTCCAATACGAAAGAGTTATGCGCCGGCGACTGGGAAAAATGGTGGAAAGACCCTGAAACAAAATTAGTACACTTCATCGGGAAGGACAATATCGTGTTCCATTGCATCGTTTTTCCGGCTATGCTCAAAGCGGAAGGCTCCTTTATTTTGCCGGATAACGTTCCGGCAAACGAATTTCTGAACCTGGAAGGTGATAAGATCTCCACATCGGAGAACCGGGCCGTATGGCTTCACGAATATCTTGAAGACCTGCCGGGTAAACAGGACGTATTGCGTTATGTACTTACAGCCAATGCTCCCGAAACGAAAGACAATGATTTCACCTGGAAAGATTTTCAGGCGCGTAACAACAACGAACTGGTAGCTATATTCGGAAACTTTGTCAACCGGACATTGAGACTGACCGGCAACTATTTTGAAAATAAAGTTCCCGTATGCGGTGAATTGACAGATTATGACAGGGAAACGCTGAAAGAATTTGCCGGTGTAAGAATTGATCTGGAAAAACTGCTGGATACGTATCATTTCCGTGACGCACAGAGGGAAGCGATGAACATCGCCCGCACAGGTAACAAATATTTAGCGGATACCGAGCCTTGGAAACTGGCAAAAACAGATATGAACCGGGTAGCGACCATCCTGAATATATCCCTCCAGATAACCGCGAACCTGTCCATCGCCTTCAGGCCATTCCTGCCGTTCAGCATGGAAAAACTGAATAAGATGCTTAATATAAAATCGATGGAATGGGACCGGTTAGGTTCTACAGAATTACTGGAAGCAGGCCATTCGCTGGGAACGGCCGAGCTTCTTTTTGAAAAGATTGATGATGGGATCATCGAAAAGCAGATACAAAAACTGCTGGCTACGAAAAAAAGGAACAAAGCGGCAGATAAACAAACAGCACCTGTCCGGGAAACGGTTGATTTTGCCGATTTTACAAAATTGGATATCCGGGCAGGCACCGTACTTGAATGTATCAAAGTGCCGAAAGCAGACAAACTGTTACAGTTCCGGATTGACGACGGACTTGGCGGACGAACGATTATTTCCGGTATCGCAAACTATTATAAACCGGAAGATCTGGTCGGTAAACAGGTTTGTTTTATTGCCAACCTGGCCCCGCGCAAACTGAAAGGAATCCTGTCGGAAGGGATGATCCTGTCGGCGGAAAATGCGGACGGCAGCCTTGCCGTTATTATGCCGGAAAAAAATGTTATACCGGGGAGTGAAGTAAAATAAGATGAACAGATCCATCCGGATGGTTGATTTAAGCAGCCAGTACCTGCGCCTGAAAAAAGAAATAGACCGGGCGGTACAGGACGTTTTTATAAATGCGGAATTTATAAACGGCCCTCCCGTAAAAACATTCTGTGAACGCCTGGCTTCCTACATGGATGTTCCGTACGTTATCCCGTGCGGGAACGGGACGGATGCACTCCGCCTGGCTCTACAGGCATTAAACATAGGGCCTGAAAACGATGTGATCGTACCGGCATTCACCTATATTGCCCCGATTGAGGCGATCGCTTCGGTTGGCGCCGCTCCTGTCGTGGTGGATGTCGATCCTCAAACGTTCAATATGAATCCGGATCTTCTTGAAAAAGCGGTCACTGCCAGGACAAAAGCAATTATTGCCGTACACCTGTTCGGACAGTCATGCGACATGGAAAGAATACTGAAAATCGCCGGCAAATATAAATTAACGGTCATTGAAGATAATGCGCAATCGCTTGGAGCAAGTTATACCTGCAACGGTGGCCGCAGCCGGAAATCCGGAACGATAGGGCGTATCGGCATCACCTCCTTTTTCCCGACAAAACCGCTGGCCTGCTATGGGGATGGCGGCGCACTCTTCACTTCCGACGGGGAACTGGCGGAACAGATCCGCTTACTTGCCAACCACGGACAAACAGAAAAATACCGTCATAAAATAATCGGCAGCAATTCCCGTTTGGATACGGTACAGGCTGCGATACTGAATGTAAAACTGGATTATATGGATGAATTTACAGCGCGGCGCAAGCAGATCGCCCAACAATATGACCGGACATTAAAAAGCTGTCCGGGCATCATATTACCGGCGACATGCAGCTATTCCACACATGTATATCATCAATATACGATTCAGGTACAAAACGGAAAACGTGACGCATTGAAAACTTTTTTAGCCTCCAAAGGGATTCCGTCTATGATTTACTATCCGTTACCTGTACACGAACAGGAAGCATATAAATGGGTGGCGCGTTTGTCCGGTGACCTGAACGAATCCGGACGTTTGTGCCGTGAAGTCCTTTCCCTCCCGATACATTCGGAAATGACGGATGAGGAACAGGCATTTATCATTGACACTATCGGACAGTTTTTCTTCCATAGTTAAATCAATTCCTGATTTTATTATGAAAATTCCTGTAAATTTGTATATTTGCAGCGTTTTTGTCATACCATCCGTGGGAGTGACGGGGCTTTGCCGTATTCAGGCGAACAGATCTTTTATAATATGATGAAAAAAATTCGATTCGCAGTCATCGGATGCGGACACATCGGCAAACGTCATGCTGAGATGATCACCCGCGAGAAAGGCGCTGAGTTAGTAGCGCTTTGTGATATCCTGCCCGAAAATGAACTCGGAATCGAAGCGTATGATGTTCCATTCTTCAGGAGTCTCGAAGAACTGCTGAAAAGCAGCACATCGTTTGATGTATTGAATATCTGCACACCGAACGGATTACATGCAGGTATGGCTGTAAAGGCAATCGAATCCGGAGTTCATGCCGTCATTGAAAAACCGATGTCCCTGACTGTTTCCGATGCGGAAAAGGTCATCTTTGCCGGATTAAAATACCACCGGCAGATATTCTGTGTCATGCAAAACCGCTATTCCCCTCCCTCCGTATGGATAAAAGAGATGATGGCATCAGGCCGGTTGGGAAAGATTTATATGGTACAGCTGAGCTGCTACTGGAACCGCGATGAACGTTATTACAAAGCAGGGGGATGGCATGGAACAGCGGATTTGGACGGGGGAACGCTTTTTACACAATTTTCTCACTTCGTCGATATCATGTACTGGCTTTTGGGTGATATAACCGATATCCAGGCGCGATTTGCAGATTTCAATCATACCGGAATGACCGATTTTGAGGACTCGGGCATTGTTCATTTCCGCTTTACAGAAAGCGGAGGCATGGGGTCTTTGAATTATTCCACCTCCGTCCGGGATAAAAATTTAGAGAGCAGCCTGTTAATAATCGCAGAAAACGGCAGCATCAAAATAGGCGGACAATACATGGACAAAGTCGAATACTGCCATATAAAAAACTATGAAATGCCGGAACTGGAACCGACCAACCCCGGCAACGATTACGGATCATACAAAGGCTCGGCCCAAAACCATCATTTAGTGATCCGCAATGTGGTGAATGTACTATCGTCCGGCAATTCCTCAGAAACAATCACAACGAATGTCCTCGAAGGAATGAAAGTAGTTGATATCATCGAACGGATCTATAAAAACAAGGCAGGCAAGTGAAATCTTCCAAAATAATTCAAACGGATCCGGATGGAAGCCTGTGCGGACCTGTTTAGCATTGAGCAGAACCAGTGTTATCTGCTGATACACGGATTATGGGAGATCTATTTTTTTAGATGTTTCCCGGATAATAAATTCACTTTATGAATCATTTAACCAAACTGAAAGGATTGTGTTTAAAGACATTATTGCCCATGTATAAGACTGCGAATGCAGGACATATTGCCGCATCGTTGTCTTGTTTGGACATTTTGATTTATCTGTTTTCCGTGAAAATGACAAAAGACGATATGTTCATATTATCCAAAGGGCATGCAGCAGTCGCTTTGTATACCGTTTTGGCCAAATCGGGTAGAATACCGGAGGAAATGCTGGACACTTTCTATAAAGACGGGACGTCTCTCGCCGCACATCCTCCCTGCAATGGCCTTATTAAGGATATTCCCTTTGGAACAGGCAGTTTGGGACATGGCTTGTCTTTAGCGACGGGCCTAACGTTTGCACAGAAATATACCGCAAAACAATGTAAAATCTACTGCGTCCTCTCCGACGGAGACTGCAATGAAGGTTCCACATGGGAAGCGGCGCTTTTTGCGGCTCAGCATAAACTGCAAAATTTAACCGTTATCGTTGATTATAATAAACTGCAAGGTTTTGGATATTCACAGGAAATAATCAATTTGGAATCTCTGGCTGAAAAATTCAAAAGCTTTGGATTCGAAACTGTTTTCGCTGAAAACGGGAACGACTTTAATTCACTGCATACCGCATTTGAACAGTTAAGCCTGACAACATCGGGTCAGCCAAAGTGCATTGTCGCCCGCACAACAAAAGGAGCCGGTATTTCATTTATGGAAAACAAGCTGGAATGGCATTACCTTCCAATGACCGACAAAGAATATCAACAAGCTTTAGCCGAAATTCATGCGTAAAAATTTTTCAGAAACAATAAGAGAAATCTCAAAAACAAAGTCAAACCTTATTTTTCTTACAGGTGATTTAGGGTTTATGGCTCTCGAAGACGTACGGGAGACAATGGGTAATCGTTTTGTAAATGCAGGCGTCAGCGAGCAGAATATGATTTCGATGGCTGCGGCGCTGGCTCATGAAGGTTTACAGGTCATTTGCTACAGCATAGCTCCGTTTACTGTTTTCCGTCCGGCAGAACAAATCCGGCTGGATATTTGCCTGCACAAAAAAAATGTGAAAATTGTGGGTAACGGCGGTGGTTACGGTTACGGCATTATGGGCGCTACACATCACGCTATTGAAGATATTGCCGTCATGTCTTCTTTCCAGAACATGCATTGTTATATTCCTTTCTGTAACGAAGATGTCAAAGAGGCCGTAAATACGATGTTGAATCATTCTTATCCGGCGTACTTGCGGTTAGGATATGGACTTTTACCGAAAGGATGGCGTTTACCGGATTTTGCTCCCATCCGGAAACTTGCCGACGGAGATGAAATAACGATTGTCGGGATGGGTCCCGTATTAAACAACGTATCACAAGCGATTGAGAATGGAGTCAGTGCGGATATTTTTGTGATATCCGAATTGCCTTTTACCGGATTATCCGTGGAACTTAGGACAAGTATTGCCAAAACAAAAAAAATACTTGTCATAGAAGAACATGTACAGCGAGGCGGCCTTGGAGAGCATTTAGCCTTTCATATAGTGCAATCCGGCATCCGTTGCCGGTTTGTTCATCACTGTGCCAAAGGATATGAGAATGGATTGTACGGTTCGCAAAATTATCATCAAAAACAAAACGCTTTAGATTCGGTTTCCCTGAATCATGCGATAAAATACATTGTGAATGAAAAATGATTTGCTCTACACAGATAGCTGGACGCCGGAAATCATAGCTGAAGCACAAAAATTGCAAGGACCGGTCCTCATTGTCGGAGTTGCCGGATTCATTGGAGCAAGACTGTATTACACACTCCGAAAATACAGGCCGGATATATACGGCTGCTCACGGAATCCACAAAATACCTGGCGTCTGATTAATGGAAACGCCGATTTTTTACTTAATTGCGATATTATCGACTGCGACAGTGTGAGGTCGGTTATCAATCGTATCAGGCCCATGACGGTTATCAATATGGCCGCCTATGGCGCCTATTCCCGTCAGGTTGACAGCGAGAAAATCCATCAAACCAATTACATTGGGACGCTGCATTTACTGAGAGCCTTGACGGATACGGGATGTGCCGCTTTTATTCAATCCGGCAGTTCGTCGGAGTACGGATTAAATTGTGTCGCTCCCCTGGAAACGGATGAACCTCTCCCAAACAGCGATTACGCCGCTTCAAAATTAGCGGCAAGTAATCTTATTAAATACTACGGGAAAGTACTTAATTTCCCTTGTGTCAACCTGCGTCTCTATTCCATATACGGACCGTGGGAGGAAAAAGACCGTCTGATTCCAACCCTTATCAGCAGCGGATTGCGGGGTAAATATCCCAATTTTGTTGATAAATCCGTTTCGAGAGATTTTGTTTATGTAGATGACTGCAACGCAGCTATTGTTCGCGCGGCGCTTACCGTTTGCAAGACACACCCGGGAATTTCGGTGAACATTGCTTCGGGCGTCAAAACAACGCTTGAAGATGTTGCCTTTACTGCCAAAAAAGTTTTTAAGATTGATGAAGATCCGACTTTCGGCGCTATGACTAATCGCAGATGGGATCTTTCGAACTGGTATGGAGATCCTGCTCTTGCAAAAAAAATAATGGGATGGGAAACGAAAATTTCTTTTGAAGAGGGGTTAAGGCAAAACGTTGAATGGGAAAAAGCGGCAGAAGAATCGTTACATTATGTAGCCGTACCTGAAAAAGAGAAAAAAATATCCGTCATTTTAGCGTGTTACCGGGACAATCTTGCTATTCCTGTGATGCATCAGCGTCTGACTGAAATGTTCATAAAAACAGGTTACGATTACGAAATTATTTTTGTCAATGACGGAAGCCCGGCTAATGACGAGCAGGTTATTAACGGGTTATGTATGATGGATGCTCACGTGATTGGAATATCCCATTCGCGCAATTTTGGTTCCCAGTCAGCTTTTGTCAGCGGCATGGACATAGCCTCGGGCGATGCGGTGGTATTAATGGATGGCGACGGTCAGGATCCTCCGGAAATCATACCTCAATTCATTGCCAAATGGGAAGAAGGTTACGATATTATATACGGAAAGCGTGTAAAGCGGGAAGCGAAGTGGTATATGCAATTTTTTTACAAGCTGTTTTACCGTATTTTCCGGAAGTTGTCCGATATAGAGGTTCCCGTCGATGCGGGCGATTTTTCTCTTATTGATAAAAAAGTGGTAACCCATTTGTTGAAATTCTCGGAAAAAGATATTTTCCTGAGGGGCCTTCGCGCCTGGGTAGGATTCAAGCAGACGGGTGTAGATTACGTCCGTCCCGAAAGGCTGTTCGGGACAAGCACAAACAATTTTTTGAAAAATATAGGGTGGGCAAAAAAAGGCATTTTTTCTTTCAGCATGAAGCCGCTTCAATATATACAGGGACTGGGCATAATCATGTTTTTCACAACCATCATTATGGGAATCGGCTATTTAATAAACTACTTTCTCAGCCCGCCTGGCGAAAATGCACGCGGTATTATGACGGTTATCATGCTCCTTCTTGGTATCGGCAGTATTCTTATTATTTCCGTAAGTATTATTGGTGACTATGTCGGGAAAATAACCGAAGAAGTGAAGAACCGGCCTAAATTTATTCGCGACAAGTTGATTCTTAGCGGGAAAATATACGAGGGCGAACAGGATATCGAAACGGCTATTCGCAAACAGAAGAATAAACAGTAAACTAATGAAGGAACAATTCAGACCGGTATCTCATCATCCTCCTGTTGGAGTTATTAATTCGGTAATATTTTATTGCCGGTTAGCGGTAGATTTTCAAATGTGTACCATATTTCGTCAACTCAAAAATATCATACCTGATTTCAGAGGGAAAATATTGGATATTGGTTGCGGTAACAGTCCATTTAAATTTTTAGTAGATACATCCAAAGCCAGTTATATTGGTATTGATATTGAGGATGCAGGAAACTTCAATTATAATAACCCCGACAAAATCAAATATGATGGAGAAAACTTGCCTTTTGAAAATGAAAGTTTGGAAAATATCATTTCAACGGAAGTATTGGAGCATATTGAAAAACCTGAAAAGATTATAGATGAGATGTATCGAGTACTGAAACCCGGAGGA
>JAISCL010000149.1 GCA_031265585.1 Tannerella sp.
AAGCCCGACCGTCCCTGTCTGATGGAAAAGCCCGTCACGGTAACGCTGACTGCTCCCTGGCTTGACGGAACGGAGATTCGCTATACAACGGACGGCAGCGAACCGAACCCTCAATCGCCGCTCTACCTCAAGCCGCTGGAAATCGCGCAGAGGCAGACGCTCCGTGCGGCGGCGTTCCGCGGCAAAAAACGGGTCAGCCTGCTGAGCGAAGCGTATTACGTGAAACTGCCGGAACAGCTGCCGCCCCTGCCGGATGTTTATCTTGACAGCCTGGATTATATTCCCAACGAGTATTTGAAGACTGTGGATTTTTTCTTCTGGTATCCGGTGAAATCGAAATCGTTTGAAGAAAAGCCGCTTCGCGTCCGTCGGAAAACGTATCAGCACGGTTTGGGATTCCGCGCGCCATCGTCGGTGCAATACGAAATCAAGCCGGAATACCGGCGTTTTGTTGCCCTGGCAGGCGTGGACGAAAATGTGCTGTCGCAATATAACGGGCGTTTGCTGGCAATGCACGGCAGCGTGGTCTTCAAACTGTTTATCGACGGCGCGCTTGCCGCCGAAAGCCCGGTCATGCGAATCTCGAACGAGCCCTGGCGCTTCGACGTGGAAATCCCGCCGGGCAGTTACCGGATCAATCTGGTCTGCACGGACGCCGGAACCCGTAACATCCTCGACTACGGTAACTGGTTGGATGCCGGATTTGTGACAAATTGAACTGCAGGGGTAGATTTGCTTCCCGCAGTCTGCGGCGACCGAATGTAAGGGCACATTTGCTTCCCGCAGTCTGCGGCGTCCAAATGCAGGGTTACATTTGCTTCCCGGAACGTCCGGCGACCGAATGACAGCAGACAGTGGCTTCCCGGAACGTCCGGGAACAGAATGACAGCAGACAGCGGCTTCCCGGAGCGTCCGGGAACAGACTGACAGCAGACAGTGGCTTCCCGGAGCGTCCGGGAACAGACTGACAGCAGTCAGTGGCTTCCCGGTGCGTCCGGGAACAGACTGACAGCAGACAGTGGCTTCCCGGTTCGCGTTTCAGGCAACTGTCCAGGGGATATTTCGGGATTATTTTTTTATCTTTGTCCTCCGGAAAAAGTTACAGATGAAACGGATGGCAAAAGGTGGCAAAACAGCGGAAACAGTACCCCGCAGATGTTCGACGGTGCAAAACTGCACCGTACAGCCTCCGATGCCGGCGCAGATTTGCTTGAACACAGGCTATTTATAAACTCAATAATATAATTAAAACATGAAGAAAGTATTTTACAGGGCTTCCATGCTGATAGTTACCGCCATGCTATTGACAAGTGGAACGACGGATGGAGTGAAGGACAATATGGCGGCGGCAGACCCGCTCGAGAGCGGTTTTGCGAATCCCCCGGACGACCAGCGCGTAGGCTGCTACTGGTACTGGATTGACGAAAAAATCACCCGGGAAGGCGTGATTGCCGATCTTCACGCAATGAAAAAAGCCGGCATCACCCGCGCGTATATCGGACTGACCGGCGGAGGAAGCGATGTCAAATTTATGTCCGAACCGTGGTGGGAACTTATCCACACGGCCATGAGAACAGCCACCGAACTTGACATCGAGATCGGGATGTTCAACTGTCCGGGGTGGTCGCAGTCCGGAGGCCCGTGGGTTAAACCTTCGCAGTCGATGCGTTACCTCTCGCACGTGCAGCGGACGGTTACGGGGCCGAAAAGATTCTCGGAGAAAATCCCGTTCACCGACGGGCTGGTAATGAAGGTTGACCTGAAAAAAGACGACAACTATCAGCCCCGGCCCGAAGATTTCCAGGACGTGAAGGTGCTCGCATTTCCGGTAAAACCGGCGAACATCAAAAACTGGTTCGAAGCCGGCGGAGCAAAAATCGCGTTTTCGCCCAATATCGCAGCAGGCAAATTCCCTGCCAAACTCCCGGAGAAGGAGGAATCGTCGGTTACGCTGACGCTTCCCCAGCCCGTTTCCGCGCAGGGACTGCTGATCCGGATCGACGGCGCATTCCGCAGTCAGGGCGAACTGCAGGCCAAAACCGGCGGCAAGTTTGTGACCGTAAAGAAATTCAACATGGACAGGACAGACACAGGAATCAGCCGTGGATTCCTTCCGTTTTCACCCTTCGCCGTTTCCTTTCCCGAAACGGAAGCGTCCGAATTCCGGATTGTTTTTAACGGGACAAACGCCG
This sequence comes from Tannerella sp., assembly GCA_031265585.1. Taxonomy (GTDB): domain Bacteria; phylum Bacteroidota; class Bacteroidia; order Bacteroidales; family Tannerellaceae; genus Tannerella. The sequence continues at coordinate 2,193 of JAISCL010000149.1, forward strand.
AAGCCGTCATCACCGGCATGTCGCTCACCGAGGCGCCCGTGATTGAACGCTATCCCGAAAAAACGTTTGCCAAGATGTTCAACAGCCTGGCGCCGCCCTGGGACGCCTTTATGTGGGACAGGGAAACCGGCGACGCCTCGCTGTCCATTGATCCGCGGAACGTGCTTGACATTTCCGGCAGGCTTGCGGCGGACGGAACGCTTGTATGGGACGTTCCCGCCGGCGACTGGGTGATTCTGCGGACGGGAATGATGCCGACAGGGATACAAAATTCACCTGCGGTTGAAGGCGGAGCCGGGCCTGAAGTCGACAAACTTTCGTACAAACTCACGCAAGAGCATTTCGACGCTTATCTCGGAGAGGTTCTCCGCCGCATCCCCGCCGCAGACCGCAAGTCGTGGAAGCTGAACGTCATGGATTCCTACGAAAAGGGCGGACAGAATTTCACCGACAACTTCATCGAAATTTTCAGGCAGCGTTATGGCTACGACCCCGTTCCGTACTTTCCCGCATACTTCGGTTACCCCGTCGGATCGCCGGAACTGTCGGACAGGTTTCTCTGGGACATGCGCCGGCTTGTTGCAGACCGTATTGCATACGAGTATGCACGTGCGCTTGCCGACCGCTCTCACGAAAACGGACAGACTACGTGGTTTGAGAACTACGGCTCATGGGGTTTTGCAGGTGAATTTTTGCAGTACGGTGGACAGGCGGACGAGGTCGGCGGCGAGTTCTGGACTACCGATTTTATCGGCGATGCGGAAATCCGCTGTGCAGCCTCCTGCGCGCATACCTACGGCAAAACCAAAGTCTGGGCGGAGGCGCTCACTTCCGGCGGAGGACATTACACCTACTATCCGGGCAACCTGAAACGCCGTGCCGACTGGGCGCTGGCGGAAGGAGTCAACGCTTTCATCCTGCATGTGTATATCCAGCAGCAGGCTGACAATGTATATCCGGGCGTCGATGCATGGTACAACATACAGTTTAACCGTAAAAACACATGGTTCTCGCAGCTTGACCTGTACACCGACTACATCCGGCGATGCGGGTTTTTGCTGCAAAAGGGCGTTGACGTGTCCGATGTCGCCTATTTCATCGGCGAGGATGCTCCGAAAATGAGCGGCGTCACAGACCCGGCAACTCCGGAAGGCTATCATTACGACCATATCAATGCCGAGGTGCTGCTTCGCGATGCAACCGTTATCGACGGGAAACTGGTGCTGCCGCACGGGACGTCGTACCGCGTACTGGTTTTGCCGCCGCAGGATGACATTCGGCCGGAAGTGTTTGCAAAGATTGAGCGTTTTGCCGAAGCTGGCTTGCCGATTATTGCGACGGTTCGTCCGGTTCGTTCGCCCTCGTTGGAGAACTATCCCGAAGCGGACGGGCAGGTTCAAAAAATCGCTGCAAGACTTTGGGACAACAAAATCCTTCACACGACTGTTGCCGATTTCTTCAGAAACGAACTCAACTTGCCGCCCGATTTCGTTGCCACAACGCCTGCGATTCAGTATTCGCACCGGAAATACGGCGATACGGATATTTATTTCGTCACCAATCAGACGGACGGGCGTGTGCAGGCATCGCCTGTTTTCCGCGTTTCCGGTAAGCAGCCCGAATTGTGGAATCCGGTGACGGGGAAAATACGTCCGCTACCGGCATACGAATATAGTAGCGGCAATACGACAAGCGTTCCCCTGCAACTGGAGGCGAACGAAAGCGTGTTTATCGTTTTCCGCAAGGAAGCAAAACCGTCGGCAGTAAACAGTCTGGCCGCGAATTTCCCCGAACAGAAGACCGTTGCGGAAATCAATTCGGCATGGACGGTAACGTTTGAGTCGGACGAAATCCGGCGCGGCCCTTCCCAGCCGGTTACATTCGAAAAACTGTCGGACTGGTCGAAACATTCCGACGAGCGGATCAAATATTTTTCGGGAACGGCAATATATAAAACATCGTTCGATCTCGGACAAAAACCGGATGCCGAACTGTATCTTGATTTGGGAAAAGTGGTGGCGATGGCAAAGGTCAAAATCAACGGTCAGTATGCCGGTGGTGTCTGGACGGCGCCCTATCGCGTTGATATTGCTCCGTTTGTTAAGTCCGGCAGGAACGAAGTCGAAATCGAAGTTGTCAGCACTTGGGCAAACCGCATTATCGGCGATCGCAAACTGCCCGAAGAACAGCGAAAACTTCGGATCAGCCGCGGCCCCCAAGGCGACTTGTACGAATCCGGCCTGCTCGGCCCCGTCCGGATTGTTACAGGATATTGATTTATGACGGAAGATTCTTATAAAACAGTTAAAGCCCTGTCGGAAGGATATTATACGGAGAAGCGTAGCCGTTTCCTTTCTTTTGCCATGCCGGTACGGACGGCGGAGGAGGTAAAGGATCTTGTACAGGGATACCGGAAGAAGTTTTATGATGCGCGCCATGTTTGCTGGGCTTACGTGCTGGGCGCCGAACGCAGCCTGTTCCGCGCCAATGATGACGGGGAACCCTCCTCAACCGCCGGGAAGCCTATCCTTGGACAAATCAATTCCAATGAACTGACGGATATTTTGATTGTCGTTGTCCGTTATTTTGGCGGGATAGAGCTGGGAACAGGCGGGCTGACCGTTGCTTATCGCAGAGCGGCAGCCGGTGCGATCGCGGTAGCCGAAATCGAAGAACGTACGGTCGATGAGGATTTGACGGTTGTTTTTGAATATCCTTACCTGAACAGTATCATGCGTATTGTAAAGGAGGAACAGGCGGAGATCATTTCCCGGAAATTTGAAAGGACGTGTGAAATGACATTACGTATGCGTAAGAATCTTTTCGAACGGCTTAAAAGCCGCATCCTGAAGATTGAAACGGCCTGCCTGAAGGAATAGGGAACATGTAAAGATGCGTGCGTGTTTCTACTTTCAATTATTTTTATTTATTTTGCAGTGTTAAAATACGGGAATTATGAATATAAAGAGACCGTTGCTATTATTGTCGAATGATGACGGAGTGGATGCGGAAGGGCTTGTCAGACTGACCGGGATCTTGCGCGGGTTGGGAGATATTGTAGTTTTTGCACCGGATGGTGCACGTTCCGGCATGTCGCGCGCCATAACGGTGACGAAACCTGTCCGGTGTAAACTGTTGAGGCAGGAGGACGGGGTGACGGTATATAGCTGCACCGGTACGCCTGCGGATTGTGTGAAACTGGCAGTTAGCGAGATTCTGCCGGTGAAGCCGGATCTGCTTGTCGCCGGTATTAATCATGGCGGGAATCAGGCGCTGTCGGTGCACTATTCCGGTACGCTGGGAGCGGCTTTCGAGGGCTGTGTTTTTAATATCCCTTCGATTGGCGTCTCGCTGGAGGGCTACCGGCCCGGATCCGACTTTTCGGAATCCTGCCGTCTGGGATATGCGCTGGCAAAGCAGGTGTTGCAGCATGGCTTGCCGCGTGGCGTCTACCTGAACCTGAACGTTCCGGACGTCGCCCGGGTGAAGGGGCTATCCATTGGCCGGCAGACGGAGGGGAAGTGGGTGCGCGAATATCAGGCGGAACGCGCCGGGAACGGTGAAACGCTGTACCGGCTCACGGGTGATTACGAGGTGTCCGGCCCGGATTATCCGGATAATGACGTCACATTGCTGGATAATGGATATGCTTCCCTTGTACCCTGTAAGCTGGACGTGACGGATTATGCGTTTATGGAGGAGCTGAGAAAGTGGAAAGTTGACAGCCGTTAACTTAAAGGCCGGAGAGGGAAAAGCGATCGGAAAACAGGATCGTATCTCAAATATATTTAATACTTTTGCATCTGGAAACTGTAATTTTTTATTGATTATGAATACAGCAAGAAAACTGCCCGTTGGCATACAGGATTTTGAAAAACTGCGTACAGGTAATAATGTTTATGTAGATAAGACGAAGTATATTTATCAGTTGGCACAACTTGATGCGCCCTATTTTCTCAGCCGTCCGCGCAGATTCGGAAAGAGTCTGTTCCTTTCTACACTCAAAGCCTATTTTGAGGGGAAGCGCGAACTTTTTGAGGGGCTGGAAATTGCCGGACTGGAAAAGGACTGGGTTAAATACCCTGTCATTTATTTGGATTTCAACAACTCGGAATACAGCGATGTGCAAACGCTCGAAATGGTGCTTGACTACCTGTTGAAAGAGTATGAAAAAGAATATGGCATACAGGATATTGAGGCAAAACCATCCATCCGTTTTGCCAGCCTGATAGCAGCAATGCACGAAAAAACAGGTCGAAAAGTAGTTGTTTTAATTGACGAGTACGACAAGTCGCTGATCAATACAATGGACAAGCCCGATGTGAATGAAAAAATCCGGGATGTACTGAAAGGGTTCTACGGCGTGCTCAAAGGCGCTGACGCACATTTGAGGTTTGTGTTTTTGACGGGCGTCACAAAGTTTTCAAAAGTGAGCATTTTCAGTGATCTGAATCAATTGATGGATATTAGCATGGACGAAAATTACGCGGGAATTTGCGGCATTTCCGAAGCAGAATTATTGCAAAATTTTCAACCCGAAATCCAGGCATTGGCAGAACGCAGAAAAATCTCATGCGACAAAGCCTTTGCCGAAATGAAAAAACGGTATGACGGTTATCACTTTGCAAAAGTAAGCGAAGATATGTACAACCCGTTCAGTGTGCTGAATACCTTTGCAAAGCTGGACTTCGCCTACTACTGGTTCGCCACGGGCACGCCGACGTTTCTGGCAAAGGCGTTGAGAAATCAGAATTACGACATCCGCAAATTGGAGGATGACGTATATATTGCTGCCATCTCTGTCATGGACTACCGCTACGAGAATCAGGATCTCGTGCCGCTGCTTTATCAAACCGGTTATTTGACCATCAAGTCGTATGAAGAGGATGAAGACGCCTACATTTTAGGCTTTCCGAACGAGGAGGTAAAATACGGTTTCTTGAGAGAACTCTTACCGGCGTTTGTACTCACGCCGATAGCAACGGGTAAATTTTCAATCATTCTTTTTTTACGGCAACTGAAAAGCGGCGACATCGAGGGATTTATGACTTCCTTAAAAGCCCTTTTTGCCGATATTCCCTACGATGCAATAGAACAGAAGCACCGCGACGAGCAGTATTACCAGCACGTTTTTTATCTGCTGTTCACGCTGATGGGGCAGTTTGTACAAACCGAAGTAAAAAACAACAAAGGCAGGGCAGACGCCGTAGTAAAAACGGCCGGTCACATCTACGTTTTCGAGTTCAAAATGGACGACAATGCCACTGCCGAAGATGCCCTGAAACAGATTAACAGTAAAGACTACGCGATCCCCTACACCACCGACCACCGAAAAACCGTAAAAATCGGAGTAGAGTTTTCGCAAAAAGAACGGGGTATAAAACGGTGGCTGACAGAATAACACCTGCATCCGTATCTCGCAATATATGAAATATTATCTGATAGCCGGTGAAGCATCGGGCGATTTGCATGGATCGAACCTGATGAAGGCGCTGGAGAAAGAAGACCCGGAGGCTGAGTTCCGTTTTTTCGGGGGCGACTTGATGCAGGCCGTCGGCGGAACGCTTGTGAAGCATTACCGCGAGATGGCGTATATGGGCGTTATCCCTGTGTTACTGCATGCGCGCCGGATTTTGCGGAACATGCGGGTTTGTCGCGAAGACATACGCTCGTATGCGCCCGATGCCGTCATCCTGATTGACTATCCCGGATTTAACCTTAAGATGGCGCGGTTTGTAAAAACACATCTGGGGACGCCCGTGCATTATTATATATCGCCCAAGATCTGGGCATGGAAAAAATACCGCATCAAGTCGTTCCGCCGGTATGTAGACCGGATGTTTTGCATCCTGCCGTTTGAGGCCGGTTTTTTCAGATCGCTGGATTATCCGGTGGACTATGTGGGGAATCCTTCTGTCGATGCGGTTTCGGCTTTCCTCGACGCCGGGAAGGAGCAGCCCGATACGTTTGCGGAAGATAACGGATTATCCGGCAAGCCTCTGCTGGCGATCCTTGCCGGCAGCCGGAAGGCCGAGATACAGCAAAACCTTCCTGCGATGCTGTCCGTTGCTGCAGGTTTTCCTGAATATCAGCCGGTTATAGCCGGCGCTCCGGGACTTGCCCCCGGTGACTATGCACAGGCCGCCGGGGAAGCTCCGGGAGCCGTGATTGTGTACGGGCAAACGTATCCTTTGCTCCGTCATGCATCCGTGGCAATGGTCACTTCCGGGACGGCGACGCTCGAAACGGCGCTGTTCCGTGTGCCCCAGGTGGTATGCTACCATATCGGCGGGGGGTGGCTGGCGAATTTTGTGTTTGACCGTTTCTTTCATGTTCCTTTTATCTCGCTTGTCAACCTGATCGCCGGGAAAGAGGTGGTGCAGGAGCTTTTCGGCGGCCGGTTTTCGCGGAAAGCGATCCGTGACGAAGTGGAAAAAATCACCGGCAATCCCGCTTACAAGGATGAAATGCTGGCGGGGTATGATCATGTTATCTCCCTGCTGGGGCAGCCGGGCGCCTCCTGCCGTACGGCAAAGCTGATCGTTGAGTCGTTAAGGAGGAAATAATCCCAGAATGTCCATTGGACGGGACTATCTCAAAAAGTCCCTCGCGTCGTCATTGCGAGTGAAGCGAAGCAATCCGGAATACTGTTAATCACCGGATTGCTTCGGGCTGCGCCCTCGCAATGACGGGACTCGACCCTTTTGAGACACCCTCTTCCCGGAACATCCGGCAGAGCGTCCCCACGTTGGGACGGGTTCCCGGAACGTCCGGCAGGGAGTCATGCACATGGTTTTAATGCGGTTCCTGCTCCACGATCCGGATCTTCCGCAGGTCACCGGTTGAATTTATTACGGGGAAATACATCATTTCCGCTTTTGCGGGATTCAGGGTATACTGTCCCGTATAGCGCGGCAGCAGTTCAATATCGAAGGTATGGTGGCCCTGTGGCAGCCATTCGCAGAAGATGACCGTTTTCTCTTTAAACGGTTCGCGCCGGGTCTCCAGCCCATATCTCCGTCCCCGGCTGTCGGGCAGGTAGCTGCAGCCTGCCGGGATGGGCACTTCGATCATCACGTGTTCGGCGTTTTTTTGCTTTACCTCCACTTCTACCTGCAGTGTGACGGGTATGCCGGCGGTAAGCGTGTCACCGTGGATGAATGCTGTTTTCACCTCAAAGGCGTCTCCCGTATTTTTTTCCGTTACATATCCCGTCCGGTATGTCGAGTAAATAAGCGGCATTCCGTCCTGCTTTTCGATCGCAAGCTGTTCGCCCGGGTGCAGGATAATTTCGCAGGGGAACGACGTCAGCGTTTTGTTTTCTTTTCCCGACAGCCGGACGGAGGCCGGCCTGTCTTTCGTCGCAGACCCGGCGATCAGGTCGGGCAGTACCGTCATGACGGCAGACGAGGCCCGGTACGTATTCCAGCGGTTCCGCCCTGTGTCCAGGATATACATCTGCATCGGTTCTTTCAGGTGATGCAGGGTCGGATCGTCCCGGACGATCCGGTAGGCAATCAGCGTACTGATCATCTTGTCGTTATACCAGGAGGAGGGAAGCTTCCCGTCGTCACAGTACACGGCTCCCAGGACGTCCTTCTTCAGATACGGCATCAGGCTGTCCGGCGAATAACCGATCCCGTGCTGTTGGCGCAGGGCAAGCAGCTGCATCCGCTCTTTCAGGAAAGAGACGTATCCGGTGGTATCGGCGCGTTCTATTTCTTCCCGGAAAAATTCGATAATCGCTTCATAATCCTGTTCCGCCCCGGCTTCCGACAGGGCGCATACAATATCCAGGTCGGCCGGTGACGCCCGGCGGTAACGCTTTGTATCCATATAATCCTGCGCGGTCCGTTTAAAATCCGCGTTTACCGGATAGCCTGCCCTGCGCGCCGTTTCCAGCACGCGTATCACATGCGCCGAGATCCAGCGGGAAGTCGCCGGCGAGCGTCCCCACCAGGACCATAACAGGCTGTCATTCCGGTTTTCCGTCAGGCGCCGGATAATCTCGCGGATATTCCGGTCATAGTTAAACTTCTCGCCGGCATACTGCGCGTATAACCGGTAACTCAGCAATCCGGCGAGCTTGGAGGCCAGCTGTTCGTTACAGGCATACTGATAACCCTGTAAATAATAAACGGCATCCATGTAAATATCCAGCTGCCTGGCCGTGATCATCACGTGTACTTCTTCATCCGGCGCCGCGCGAACCTCTTTCCTGTCGCCGTCACGCAAAAAGCCGAGCGTCCCGTCCGTCACCTGCGTACCTTGCCGCAGGACCGGGACGGTGCGCCGCTCCCCGTCGGTATATCCGTCGTCGCGGCGGAACAGGTAGGTCGCTGTCAGACTGTCCGCCGTGACCGGGCAGACCGGCAGCCTGTCCTGACGGGAAGAAGCGAACCGGATCTCTTCCCGCATGACGGTATCGCGTCCGGCGGCGAATATGACCTGCCCGCTCACCTCCTCCTTTTCATACATATAATTGCGTATGTTTCCGGCATAACAGGCGGAATCCCCGGCCACGAGGAAGGACGGATTCTTCAGCTCCGCCAGCAGCGGCTTGTAGGATTTGACGTATTTGCGCGCCGTACCGGTTTTCAGTTTCCGGTTCATGGCGTAGACGACCGTATTCCACCGGGTAATATTATCCGGGAAGAGGACGGTGAACTGCGCCTTTCCCCTTTTATCCGTTACAAGCCGCGGCTCCCAGAAACCGACGTCCGAGAAGTTGCTGCGCAGTCCGTTCAGCTGTAGCAGTTCGCCGTACAGACGCGCTTCCGCTTCCCGCTCCGCTTCCCGCTCCGCTTCCGGATCTTCCGCCTCATGCCCGGCATCTTTCGTTTCCCGCTTCGCCTGCCTGCGATCCGCCTCTTCCGGCGCAGCTTTCCGCTTCCTGCCGCCGGAGGCCTCCGGGAGGGCCCCGATCCTGTTGGATTTCCGCTGTGTCCCGAATGCTACTATGACCACTTCATCCAGTATCTCCCGGTTTTCCTGCATTACAATATCAATCACGCTGCCTTTCTGAACCCTTACCTCCTGCACCGTAAAGCCGATGTAGCTAAATACCAGCACCGCCTCAGCCCCGTCCAGGCCGATCCCGAAATGACCGTCGATATCGGCGACTACTCCCCGGTTCGCTCCCTTTATCATTACCGTAGCGCCGGGAAGCGGATCTCCCGCACTGTCTTTTATTACTCCCGTTACGTCACCGGCCGAAGTCAACCGGCGCAGCGACGGCGGACGGTCATAATAAACGGACGGCTGCTCCCCGTAAGAACGGAGGGGCCGGGGCATCAGCGACAGCCATTCACGGGAGACGGAATCGGCTTCCCGGAGCGGACGCGCGGTCATATCGGCTTTGACATAGTACTGCCGCTCAATTTCGATACTGTCAAAACGGACGTAGCGCCCGCTGTTGTACAGCAGTATGACATCATACGCAGAAGGGGGGACAGGGCCGTACCTGCCTGTCTCCCGGTCCGGAAACAGCAGCGAATCCGTATGGATGTCGCGGAAAAGCAAGCCGGATACGCCCGCCGAATCGGGATGCGGGGAAAGCTTGAAATTGAGATCCAGCCCGTCCTGTATGATATGTATGCCGGAAGGTCGCCAGTGATCCGTCCCGCACTGCTCCGTCAGCCGGTTGAAGGTATCCGGCGTCAGCGCAAAGTCGTTCAGGTTGCCGAACTCCGTCGTGGATGAAAACGCCAGGTGATCGGGGCACACCTCTTCGGGATACTTGTAGACCGCATTGCCGTCATATTCGTACCGGAATCTGCCCTCATGCCTGTAAATAATGCCGTCGCAGTACTGCATCATCCGCTTATCGCCCGGGACAGGCCCGGCCAGCACCGTCTTTTTCGACGACTGCAGGCAGCGGTGGAACAGGGGATAGACGACGTCCTGCGACACATCCCGCAGATACGTAAAATCTCCCGAAACCGGAATGCGTGAAATATAGTCGCTGTAAACCGACCGCTCCCAGTCGGTAAACTGTTCGGAAGAAATCATCATGCACCTTACCTTTTCCGGGGGCAGCGAATCGATATCGACACTCAGGATCGTTTTCCTGTGCGGAGTGAACCGGACGGAGTCGATGATCACCACCCGGTCGTGCAGACGCAGGCTCACTTTCTGCAGGGACGTATCGTCCGGTACGACAAACGAATACCCTTTCGGCTGTTCGGTCCAGGAAAAGTAGACCGGCTCCTCATTGAGTTCGATGACAAAGACCTCCACCGACTCGCCGTTTTTCATCACGAACGGCGCAAACTCCGTCGTCGCATCGGGCGTTTCGATTTCATGCCGGAACAGTTTCCCCAGCGGATAGGTATACTGATAGTATTTCATCGTATCAAGTCCCGCTGTGGTCTTCCAGCGCACGTAATCGAGCGGAAGATTAAAGTCCGCAGGATTGATTTCACGGATCGAATAACTGTCCCGCTGCTCGCGATACTGTGGCTGATGGCCGAAATCGGGCAGGTCGGGAACAGGGTAACCCAGCCGGCTGTTAAAGGCAAAAGCCGTCAGGTCTGCGTTTTCCACCGGCCGTTCCATGTGGTCTTTTACCGTAATCGTTGCATCATACGTCTGTCCGGGATAGATACGCTCCGGCAGATCAATATCCACATCCAGAAACTCGGTTTTGGGTATAAACGTGCGGCGGAAAGATTCTTCATGGTTTCCAAGGAAATAAAAAAGCTCCACATAATGCACGGCATCCGGGTCGGTATCCGGATACTTAAAATCGAACTCCTTACCCGCACCTCTTTCGATGAGCAGGTCGCCCCGGTAAATGTACCATGATACCTCCAGGCGGAGCGGATTGACGAGACGGACATTAAACGAATCCTTCCTGATCCCGCCCTGAATGTCCGGCTTCGACTCAAAATCGGCGGCGTGTACCGTCTGCGAATAAAGTGGCTCCTCCACCTGGATATGATACTTGTCCACCGATTGCCGGAACGGCTCTTCGTAGGGAAATGTAATCTCTTTATATTCCTGTCCGTCATCATACTGGAGTTTCGCTTTTACAGGCTTCTTACGGCCCGGTTCCTTAAAATCGAAACAGACCGTATCATTCCGCGTGGAATACAGGATCTCATACCGGGATGTATAAAACGCCGCGGAATGCTCTGAAAACAGCGGCTGGTTATCATGCGTGTAGACATGCACATGAACGGTGTAGGTACAGTTGGATTTACCGAACAGGGACGGCGGAATGTCTACGGTCGCAGGCCCCGTGTTATCCAGGTCTACCGTCGTATGCATCAGTGTATCGGGCAACAGGAGCAAATCGGTAAACGAGGCCAGAACCTTATTCCGCCGGATCAGCACTTCGGCCTTCACGTCCTGCAGCAACAGTCCGTTTGCATCCGTCGCTCTGATCTCCAAACGGTTTGTATCCGGACTGTAGTAATCGAACGAAGCCAGTTTCGTTTCGACCCGGCTGTCATACAGTTCATAATCCTCATAGCTGAAATTCGTATGGGCGACAATGCGACCTTTCCGGTCGGTTACCTGGATGTGATAGCTCCTGCCCGCCTGTAGCTTCAGGGAATCATGCAGGAATACTTCATCGGCATAGCCCCCCGGATGGTATGGCAATATCTCTTTGATTTTTTTCCCGTTAACGGATACCGTCAGGTTTTCCTGCAGCGGACGCCGTCTTCCCGACAAAGCGTAGGATTTGAAACGTACCGTCTCGCCCGGCTTATACTTATTCTTATCCGTAATCATGTAGCTGTAGAAAGCCGGTCGCGCATCCGCCTGATCACCTCCGCCGTACCACGGATCCGCAAAATGCCTGGAAAGGCTTAGCATCGCGGTAAACCCGTCGAGTTTGACCGTAAGCAACCGCTCCTCCTTCCCGGAAGTATCATTCGTCCGGTACGTACGGCTCGCCCTGTCAAAATGGATCCCGGTATCGAAAACAGTCCCCGCCCCCTTGATCCTGACCCTGGCGTCATCGCGTATCTCACCTTCGGAATCAACAACCTGCAAGGCCAGGATGCCATACTCCCTGAACAGAAAAACCTGGAACGGCATCACCGGCACATACCTGTAATAAATCCTGTTCTTAAAAATATAGGCATAGATAAAATGCCCCTTTTCCGGCTTCCCGTCCCATACGTCATGGAAAGAAGCTACCGGCGTATGCAGCATCTTAAGCATCAAACTGTCCCCCGCATCGCTGCGCAACAGTTTTTCGGCCTCCTTATTACTTATCTCATAAACAAACGTTTCTCCGGTATACTCTTTCCACTCTACCTGTTGCGCATTTACCGTAAAACCCGCAAACAGCAGCAGAACAAACCCGATTCTTCTTACATCCCATATTTTCATAGCTCAAAAATTTATCAGCAACAATTATCAGCACAAATCTACAATAAACAACGCTTTTCTCCAAAAAAAAGACGCTCCTGTCCCATTTTTTCCATAAACTCAACCGCTCCTGATTTATTGCGAAGAGGCTTCGCTTCAAGGTTACGTAATAAGTTGCATCTACTTTGAAAAAAAATAAATTTTTTCTTGCAGTAAATAAAAAAAATATTTTATCTTTGCCCCGACCAAAAAATAAGAACGGTTAATAAATAGAAGAACATGAGGCACAGTACACTATTCATACAGGAAACAAAAAATAGAAATGCGTTAAGTATTTTTATGCCTTCTAATTTGTTCGTTATGAATATATTTACTACTCTCTCTCTCTCTCTCTCTCTCTCTCTCTCTCTCTCTCTCTCTCTCTCTCTCTCTCTCTCTACTATATAGTATACGCATACGCGCTACGCGCGTTATTGATCGCGTACGAAACGCACATGCGCGTCAAGATACGTTTTTTTTCAATACGGAAAGTCATACGGACTTTCCTGCTTTTCAGACGGACGTACGAAGTTCGGAAGCAAGTCTTCCCTGCTCC
>JAISCL010000169.1 GCA_031265585.1 Tannerella sp.
TGTGCGACCAAAGGTCGCCCGGGTAGGCCATCGGGAAGTATTTTTGTCAGACGGTGGCCTGTGAAAGCGAAATATAAACAGATTAACAACAAATAAAGAAGATGAATACATTAAAAAAAACAGGCTTGCTGGCCGCTTTTTCGGTGACCGTATTTTCCTGTAATCATACAGGTCGCGATTCTTCCGGGAGTGTAATGCCGGAATTGAAAAATCTGACACAATATGTAGATCCGTATATTGGTACCGGTGATCACGGACATGTGTTTATGGGGGCGAATGTGCCTTTTGGGCTTGTGCAGTTGGGTCCGGTGAATATAAGTCAGGGATGGGACTGGTGTTCCGGATATCATATTTCCGATTCAACGATCATGGGATTTTCCCATACGCATCTGAGCGGAACGGGAATCGGAGATCTGGGTGATATCTCTTTTATGCCTGTCATTGGTGACGTGAAGCTGGAAAGGGGCCGGCCGGAGGATAAAGAATCGGGAATGTATTCGCTCTTTGACCGTTCGACGGAAAAGGTTCGCCCCGGATATTATGCCGTTCATCTGAACCGTCACGGTATTGATGTGGAACTGACTGCCACAAAGCGTGTCGGTTTCCATAAGTACAGGTTCCCGGAATCATCCGATGCACGTATCATTATTGATCTGGTACACGGCATCGGATGGGATGCCGTTACGGAGGGTCGGGTCATTCAGGAAAATGATACGGTTGTATCCGGTTACCGTTATTCCAAAGGATGGGCCAATGACCAGAAAATATATTTTACGGCAGTCTTTTCCAAACCGGTGAAGGATTTCCGGCTTGACAGTCAGGTTCGGGAAACAAAAGAAGGTGAAGAGCGAAGATATACATTTGCACAGCTGCTGTTTGATACAAAAGCGAATGAGGATCTCTATGCCAAAGTTGCGCTTTCGCCCGCAAGTGTTGAGAACGCTAAACTGAATATGGCATCCGAACTTCCGGGCTGGGATTTTGAACGGACGCGGACGGATGCGGATGCGGCCTGGAATAAGGAACTGAATAAGATAGACTTTCAAACCGGCGATCATAAAACAACACGGGTATTTTATACGGCGCTGTATCATACGATGATAGCTCCTTCGGAGTTTTGTGATGTGAATAAGGATTATTACGGAACAGATAAACAGATTCATCAAAACGCTTCATTTACAAATTATACGACGTTTTCATTATGGGATACGTACCGGGCGGCCCATCCGTTAATGACCATCATTCATCCGGAAAAAATGCCGGATATCGTCAATACCATGTTGACGGTCTATAAAGAACAGGGAAAACTGCCGGTATGGCATCTGATGGCGAACGAAACGGACTGTATGGTGGGTAATCCGGGTGTTTGTGTGGTTGCCGATGCCATGCTGAAAGGTTTTGGGCGTTTTGATAAAAATTACGCTTATGAAGCCCTGAAATCATCTGTTATGCGTGATGAGAGAGGACAGAAATGGATGCGTGAATACGGATACATTCCTTTTGATAAAGAAAATGAATCGGTTGCAAAGACCATGGAATATGCAATAGCCGACTGGAGTGTGGCAGAGGTTGCCAAAGCAATGGGTAAGGAGGATGATTATAAGTATTTCAAACAGTTAAGCGAAGGGTATAAACATTTTTTTGATCCGGCATTGCGGTTTATGCGTGGAAAGGATTCGGAGGGTAAGTTCCGTGAACCGTTTGATCCGTTTCATTCCGTACACCGGGAAAATGATTATACGGAAGGGACGGCGTGGCAGTACACGTGGCTTGTACCGCACGATGCGGACGGCCTTGTCGGGCTATTCGGAAGTAAAGAGGCGTTTCTGGAAAAGCTTGATTCGCTGTTTATCGTAAAAGGAGATATGGGAAACGAAGCTTCGCCGGATATCAGCGGCCTGATCGGACAGTATGCGCATGGCAACGAGCCAAGCCACCATGTGATCTATCTGTATACGGTCACAGGTGAACCGGCTAAAACAGCTGAAAAAGTTCGCGAGGTGCTGGAAACAATGTATACGGATCAGCCGGCCGGTTTGTGCGGGAATGAAGATGTCGGGCAGATGTCCGCGTGGTACGTGCTTTCCGCGCTTGGCTTTTATCAGGTTGAGCCGGCCGGCGGGCGTTATTATTTCGGCAGTCCCCTTATGAATGAAGCGTCAGTGGATGCAGGGAATGGAAAAGTATTCAGGATTGTGGCAAAGAATAACAGCACGGTGAATAAATACATGAAGTCTGTTACGCTAAACGGCAAGCCCTGCAACAGGTTATATATTGATTTTAAAGATATCGCCGCAGGAGGAGAGCTGGTTTTTGAAATGAGCCATACGCCATGATCTCTTTAACTGTCAAAAACGAACGACCGCTTTTCCAGGTTTAGGGATACAAAAGCAGGCATTATAAAAAAAAGAAATGAAATTTATTGTTTCTTTCAAATAAAGTTGTAATTTTGCAGCCGTAATCGAAACGGGATGTAGCACAGTTGGCTAGCGCGCCACGTTCGGGACGTGGAGGTCGGACGTTCGAGTCGTCTCATCCCGACTTTCAGCGACAAACAGATATAATGTTTGTCGTTTTTTTTCGTTTCTCACTTAGCTGTAAACGCTGCACTTTCGGAAAGTCCTCCATATCCTCCTTTATTTACACAAAAATGCATTATTTTACTTCTTGCGCTTGGAAAACCGGGGTTTTTCTTTATCTTTGCCCCGACATAAACAGGGGTGCCTTACTTTCAGGCTGAGATCATACCCTTACAACCTGATCCGGATAATGCCGGCGTAGGAAGATGTAAGTATACGTATCTTTATATCCCCTTTTTTATTTATTTATTAATTTAATTAGTAAGGTAAAATGAAAAAGGTTTTTATTGCAGGGCTGGCCGGACTAACGGGCTTCGGCATGCCGGGTGCTGCACAGGTGGTTGACACCGGCAAGGTGGTTCAACTGAATGAGATTGTTGTCTCTGCCGTTGTGGCGAAAAGAGAGACGCCCGTCGCTTATCAGAACATGTCTGCGGAACAGTTGAACGGGAATAACACAGGGCAGTCGCTACCCTACCTGCTGGCCGGGACGCCTTCGCTGACGCTCACATCCGATGCCGGTAACGGCGTGGGCTACGTGAATTTCCGTATACGGGGCACGGACGCGAACCGGATTAACTTCACCGTGGACGGCGTGCCGGTGAACGACAGCGAGAGCCACGGCGTGTTCTGGGTGAACATGCCCGACTTTGCTTCGTCGGTCGGACAGGTGCAGATTCAGCGCGGGGTGGGGACATCGACCAACGGCGCGGCGGCTTTCGGTGCGACGGTTGCGATGCAGACACAGAAACCCTCCCTCAGGCCATACGCCGAGGCCGTATCGTCATTTGGATCGTTCGGGACAGTCACTAACTCTGTCAAGGGAGGAACGGGGTTGCTGCGAGAGCATTTCATCTTCGATGCCCGCTATTCAAACGTGCAAACCGACGGCTACATCGACCGCGCACGGGCGGAGATGAGTTCCTACTATGCCTCGGCGGCGTATTATCACCGCGAGACGATGCTGAAGTTTCAGACTTTTGGCAGCAACGAGGTCAGCTATCAGGCGTGGAACGGTGTAGATTCCGCGATGCTGGCGACGAACCGGCGTTACAACAGTTGCGGCGCGTATGAAGAAGACGGCGGTGTCCGGTTCTACGACAACCAGACGGACAATTACCGACAGCATCACTACCACCTGCTGGCGACCCGGCAGTTCGGCGGGCGGTGGAACATGAGCGCCACGCTGCACTATACCGACGGAAAAGGCTATTACGAAGACTACAGGGAAGATGCCCGGTATGTCGACTACGGCCTGGCGGATTATACGGGCCATGACGGCGCCGTGCTGCAGCGCACGGATCTGGTACGCCGCAAGTGGCTGCGCAACGATTTCTACGGCGGACTGTTCCGGCTGAACTTTACGCACGACCGCCTGCAGGCAACCGCCGGCGCAACGGTCAGCAATTACATCGGCGACCATTTCGGACGCGTGATGTGGGTCAAAACGGCTCTGCTCCTCCCGCAGCCGGACCGGGAATATTACCGCAATCGTGGTGAGAAGCTTGATTTCAACGTCTACGCCAAGGCGTCCTATCGCTTTGCAGATGTGTTCAATGCCTACGCCGACATGCAGTATCGCGGCATTGATTATCGCATCGGCGGCAGCGACGACAAGGCCGGCGACCATGTACGCGTCGACCGCACGTGGTCGTTCTTTAACCCGAAAGCGGGACTGCATTTCTCGCATAACGGGCATAATGCCTACGCCTCGTTTGCCGTGGCGCACCGCGAGCCGAACCGCGACAATTTCACCGAAAACGGCCCCTCGGCCCAGCCTGTCGCCGAGAGGCTGAACGACTGGGAGGCGGGTTACAGCTACACGACATCCCTCTTCAGCGCAGGCGTGAACCTGTATTATATGGATTACGACAATCAGCTGATCCTGACCGGCAAAATCAGCGAGATCGGCGAACTGCTGACGTCGAACATCCGGGAGAGCTACCGCATAGGCGTGGAAGCGACGGCCGGCGTACAGATAGCCCACAGTCTGCGATGGGAGGGGAACGCCACGCTGAGCCGCAACAGGATACTCCATTTTACCGAATATGTGGACAGCTACGACGCCGACTGGAACGACCTGCCACAGACGGAGCGTTCCCTGGGCGCGACGGACATCGCCTTTTCACCGGACGTGACCGCAAACAGCCGTTTCGATTTCAGCCTGAAAGGATTCTCGGCCACGTTCGCCTCCTCGTATGTCAGCCGCCGGTACATGGACAACACTTCTTCGCGGGCGCGGAGCCTCGACCCCTACTTCATCCACAACCTGCGCACGGGATATACTTTCCATCCGCGCTTCACGAAAGAGATGGCGCTCGATGTGAGCGTCAACAACCTTTTCAACGAAATGTACGAGACCAACGGCTGGGTATGGAGCTACCTTTTCGACGGCAAGCGCATGCAGGAGATGGGCTATTTCACGCAGGCAGGTACGAACGTGATGGCGCGCGTCACGCTTAAATTCTGACAGGATATGGTAGTCATCGAAATCATCGGAGCGCTCGTGGGGCTGGCATATCTCCGGCTGGAGTACAGGGCGAGCATCTGGCTATGGCCGGCAGGGGTCGTGATGCCGCTGTTCTACATCTATATCTTCTTCGTCGGCAAGTTTTACGCCGGCATGTGGATATACGTCTACTATCTGTTTGCGAGCCTCTACGGATGGATGCGGTGGAGGAAAGACGGGGTGGCCGGCGGCGAAGTGCGGATGCTGTCGTTGTCCCGCCGGCTGTGGTGGTTGTCGGCGGTAGCCGCGGCCGGGCTGTTTGGGTTGATCGCGTGGGTGCTGTACACGTTCACCGACAGCCCTGCACCCCTGGGCGACGCTTTCACGACAGCGCTCAGCATCGTGGCTATGTGGATGCTGGCGCACAGGTATATGGAGCAGTGGCTACTGTGGATCGGCGTAAATGCCGTTTCGTCCGGTCTGTATCTGTGGCGCGGCCTGTATCCGACAGCGTGTTTGTTTGCGATTTATGCAGTCGTTTCGGTCTTCGGGTATTTGAAATGGCGAAACCGGTTTCGTACGCAATGAATTTATGTATTCTACCGACATGTCATCTCTCCGGAATTTTCATTGCGAATGCATACAAAAAAAATTCTCCTGAAGTTATCGGGAGAATTTTCTCTATCATTTTTAGGGTATTGTTAATTTCATATAGAATCATTACCTTTGCAGCAAAAAACGAATGAATTGTCCAAGATGCGGCAGTATAAATTACTGCAAAGATGGCGTAATAAAAGGTCGCCAAAGATACA
>JAISCL010000206.1 GCA_031265585.1 Tannerella sp.
TTAATCCGGAAAATATTCATCGTTATATTGCTTTTTTTTTATATTTTTGCGGCTCAATTTAACGCTATATATACAACGATGAAGATCTCTTACAATTGGTTGAAGGATTACCTGTCACTGGACATGGATCCCGGCGAAGTAGCATCCGCACTCACATCAACAGGTTTGGAAACAGGTACGGTAGAAGAAGTACAGGCAATCAAAGGCGGACTTGAAGGGCTTGTTGTCGGTGAAGTACTTACCTGTAAGGAACATCCTGATTCCGACCATCTGCACCTTACCACCGTCGATACCGGAACCGGAGAACCGCTGCATATTGTTTGCGGCGCACCGAATGTGGCAGCCGGTCAGAAAGTCATCGTGGCTGTTACAGGAACCGTATTATACGATGGCGATAAGGAAATAAAAATCAAAAAAACGAAGATTCGCGGACAGGAATCATGCGGGATGATCTGCGCGGAAGATGAGATAGGCATCGGTACGGATCATAGCGGCATCATCGTACTTCCGTCAGATGCACCCGTTGGTATGCCGGCAAAGGAATATTACAAAATCGAAAATGATTATATACTGGAAGTTGACATAACACCAAACCGTGTAGACGGCACCTCCCACTTCGGTATAGCACGTGACCTGGCAGCCAGCTTGAAACAGGCAGGAAAACCGTCGGATTTAAAAAGACCGTCTATTGACGGATTTAAAATAGAAGACCCTTCTCCGGCGATTTCCGTAGAAGTAAAAAACACGGAGGCATGCATACGTTATTCCGGAGTTACAATCAAAGGCATTACGGTCAGGGAAAGTCCCGACCGGATAAAAAACCGCCTGACAGCAATCGGACTGCGTCCCATTAATAATGTGGTAGACATAACAAACTATGTTTTACATGAACTGGGACAACCGCTACACGCATTCGACGCCGGAAAAATAAACGGAAATAAAGTCATTGTCGGTACAATGCCTGAAGGAACAAAATTTGTAACACTTGACGGCATCGAACGCACCCTGACAAGTCAAGACCTCATGATCTGCAACGTTGACGAACCGATGTGCATCGGAGGCGTATTCGGGGGACTTGATTCCGGTGTAACGGAGGCCACGAAAGACGTCTTTCTCGAATCCGCATGTTTTAATCCGGCATGGATACGCAAAACAGCACGCCGTTTCGGCCTGAATACGGATGCCTCTTTTCGCTATGAACGCGGACTGGACCCCAATCAAACAGTAGATGTACTTAAACGCGCGGCACTGATGATACAGGAGATTGCCGGAGGAACCCTGACCGGAGAGATTCAGGACGTCTATCCAAATAAGGTTGAACCTTTCAGGGTAGACCTTACTTATAAAAAGATAAACACGCTTATAGGGAAAGAAATCCCTGTAGAAACGGTCAAAAGCATTTTAGCTTCGTTGGAGATGGAGATCACATCGGAAATGCCGGAAGGGTTATCGGTACGTGTTCCCGTATACCGGTATGATGTACGGCGCGATGTGGATGTAATTGAAGATATACTGCGCATCTACGGGTATAACAATGTGGAATTTAGCGACCATGTGCGTTCGACTTTAAGTTACCAGACCATGACGGATAAAAGTTATAAGCTGGAGAATCTTATTTCCGAACAGTTATGCGGAGCCGGCTTTAATGAAATTTTAAATAATTCATTGACGCGTTCGGCATACTATGAGGAACTGTCGACCTATCCGGCAGCAAATTGCGTCATGCTGATAAATCCGCTGAGCGCCGATCTGAACGCCATGCGTCAGACCCTGCTCTTTGGCGGACTTCAAAGCGTCACATTCAATATAAAGCATAAAAACAGGAATATACATTTTTTTGAATTTGGAAACTGCTATACAGGCAAAGAAGACGATAAAAAAGAAGATGATACACTTTCGGAATATAAAGAAGAATATCGCCTCGGACTATGGATTTCCGGCAACCGCGTAGAAAATAACTGGGCGCACCCGGATGAAAAAACGTCGGTTTACGAACTGAAAGCCCACATAGTAAACATATTGCTACGCCTCGGAGTGAATATGGAAAAGATCACTTGGGGAAGTTTTTCAAACGACCTCTACCGTTCGGGTATATCTATCACATCACCTTCCGGACGCTTACTGGGTACATTCGGCATCATTGAACACAGCATATTGAAAATGATGGATATCGAAAACGAAGTTTATTTTGCAGAACTCTCATGGGGTGCGTTAATGAAGGAATCGAAGAAGCTCCGGATCACATTTGAAGAGATCCCGAAATTCCCCGAAGTCAAAAGGGATCTTTCCCTGCTGATTGATAAGAACATTCCATTTGCAGACATACGGAAAGTAGCATTGGAAAGCGAACGTAAATTCCTGAAAGAGGTCATATTATTTGATGTATATGAAGGCAAAAAACTGATTCCGGGTAAAAAATCGTATGCCGTCAGCTTCTATCTGCAGGATAAAGAAAAAACACTGAACGACAAACAGATAGACGCTATCATGTCAAAGATACATAAAAATCTGGAAGAAAAACTCGGAGCACAACTGAGATAATTTTAAACTTACAAACACAAATCATACGATGGGAAGAGCATTTGAATACAGAAAGGCAAGAAAGATGAAACGTTGGGGCAATATGGCCCGTGTGTTTACCAAACTGGGAAAAGAAATAACGATTGCAGCCAAATCCGGCGGGCCTGATCCGGAAACCAACCCCCGCCTGCGTGTGTTAGTGCAGACTGCCAAGAAAGAAAACATGCCGAAGGAAAATGTGGAACGCGCCATAAAAAAAGCGACTTCAAAAGATTTCACAGATTACAGGGAAATGAATTATGAAGGATACGGCCCCTATGGCATTGCTGTTTTTGTGGAGACAGCAACGGACAATACCACACGCACAGTTGCCAATGTACGCAGTTATTTCAATAAACATGGCGGCTCTCTCGGCACTTCCGGTTCCCTTGAATTTCTTTTTGAACATAAATGCGTATTTCATACCGCCAAAAGGGAAAATATGTCATTGGAGGAACTGGAGTTTGAACTGATCGATTATGGAGCAGATGAAGTGGAAGAAGATGAAGGTGAGATTATTATCTACGGAGATTTTGCACAAAACTCGACCATACAGAAATACCTCGAAGATAATGGGTATGAGATCACATCCAGTGAATTTGTCCGCATTCCCAATGATGTGAAAGAGGTTACACCGGAACAGCGCGAAGCCATTGAAAAACTGATTGAAAAAATAGAGGAAGACGATGACGTTCAAAACGTCTTCCATAATATGGCCGAATAAAATCGAAAAGTCCTGAACTCACGTCCGGGACTTTCCATATTAACCATTAATAAACCTTTTACCTTAAAAAGAACTAATAATATGAAGAAGTATTACGTCTACGGTGCAAATGTATGGCAATCAGCGTAAGTAACCGTCATATTGACAGCTATATTTAACCAATTCATCCTCTTTATGTACAAAAAGCATCGTTTCGGAGGACAAAATCTTATTTTTAGACATTCAAAAAGGGAGAACGGAAGCTGCTTAAAATAAGCAACTTCCGTTCTCCTTTTGGATAGTTACAAGCTATTTTATTCTGCCGGGGGGATCTCCTGCACGGGAAGTGTCTGTGAAGGAGCCATTACACCGGAAGGTTCAGCTTCAGGCTGCGCCGTTCCGAAATCAGGAGCGGCCGTATTAATCGGCGCACTGATATTCTCAATAACATCGGAATTATTCGACGCGGTTTTATTACGTGGAATAAAAGAAGTAATACCTACACAAAAAACAACAAGCAATCCCGCCAGCGTCCATGTTGCCTTTTCCAGGAAATCGGTCGTTTTGCGAACTCCCAGCACCTGATTTGAAGAAGAGAATCCGGCTGCCAGTCCTCCTCCTTTAGAATTCTGTATCAGTACAATCAAGACTAATAAAACAGAACAGATAAGAATCAAAATTGAAATAAAAACGTACATTTCTCTATTTTTTTATGTTAATAATTTCCTCCAAGTATTGAATTTGGTCTGCAAAGTAACTATTTTTTTCCGGATATTTCAAACTTAAAACGCGAATAATTTCCAAAGCCTTGTCATATCGCTTCTGGCTGGCATACACACGAGC
Source organism: Tannerella sp. (assembly GCA_031265585.1). Lineage (GTDB taxonomy): Bacteria > Bacteroidota > Bacteroidia > Bacteroidales > Tannerellaceae > Tannerella. The sequence continues at coordinate 4,106 of JAISCL010000206.1, forward strand.
CAGTGTCTCAGTAAAATAGGAATCATCAAGAGATATTTTTTCAAAGGCATCAGACACTGTCATTTTTTCATTTTCATCCTCTTTTCTTTCCACTTTTTTGTCTACAGGAAAATTCAGACGGCTTCCACCCTGTTTACGCTCATTTGCAATAAACGTATCAATAAGTTCCTGATGTTTTAAACGGTTTTCCGTTCCGTCTCCCAATGGCAGGTCATCAGCATTCGCTTCCAGCCAGTTAATATAATCAGTGGCAGAGACCGGAGAAGGGTTTGATGAGGGAACCGTCCTGACCGGTGTTCTTTTATCGCCTTCTTTTTTCATGGATACTTCCGGCGATAATATTTTATCCATAAAGTGAAGATTTTCGCCGGTTTCCTGCTGTTTTACAGCAGACGGCTGTTTATTTTCATCAAAACCTTCGATAAGCATGAAAAGTTGTTTGCGATCCGGCACATAAACGGCCATCTTCTTCAACTCTTTCCCCAAACGTACATCCTTCAGTACCGCCAGATTTTTCAGGTACAGCATCCTTACCGCATGAAAATACGGGAACTCATCCACCATCTGCCTTAAATCAGGCAGGGATGATTTCGTGAGTAAAGACGGATCTGCCATCCACTGATACATTTCTGCGCTTGTCATAACTTACCAGTTTGCTACTGTTGCATTATAAATCTGGTCAACGATTTCATCCATTATCAGTTTACCCAATTCATCCTGCACCTGATCAATCGTACGATCATTACTGAACGTCTGGTAAGCTGAGAAAGACTGTTCAAAATCCTCTTCCGGATTGGAGTTGTTCGTATATCTCACACGCACGGTAATCGTCATACGTGTCTGTGAAGCATAGTCGTCCGCTTTTACAGCTTCGGAAGTGAAATTATAACCGGTGATCTCACCTTCCAGATCCAGATCGCCTCCGTCACGAAGAATCTGCAATTTGGTCTGGCGGGTATACTTATCTTTCAGTGACTCTGTAAACATCTGAGAAAAAGGGGAATAAACAAGTGGAGCCACATTCGGAAAGTCTTTTATGGAAATGCTTGAAACTTTCGAATAATCAATCGATGCCCCGTTAAATTTATAAGATATCGAACAGGACAGGAATAACCATCCGGCCACCCATAAAAACACGGGTTTATAAAATTTCAATACCTTATTCATTCCAGTCCGTATTCTTTAATTTTACGGTACAGCGTACGTTCCGATATTTGCAGGTCAGCGGCAGCATTTTTACGGCGTCCGTTATGTTTGTCCAGTGCCTTCTTAATCATTTCCTTTTCTACATCTTCCAAAGAAAGTGTTTCTTCCACCGCTTCGGTATCCTGTATGGGCGGACGGTGTATGGACGGCTGGGAAACCGTGGCCGGCGTATAAATATGATTGCTCTCAACCGGATCCATGGTCAGGCTCCCGTCCATAATATCGTGCACCAGTTTTTTCAGTTCATTGACATCTTTCCTCATATCAAAAAGCACTTGGTACAAAATTTCCCGTTCACTGTTGAAAACTTTTTGATCATCGGCATGATAGGATGCCAGCGCCGGAAGTTTCTCCATGGAAATATTCGGAAGATGCATTTTCAGGACATCTGCCGTAATCTCACGGTCTTTTTCTACGATTGAGATTCCTTCCACAACATTTTTAAGTTCGCGCACATTTCCCGGCCACCGGTACGAAAGCAGTAACTGACGCGCTTCGTCGTCAAGGTGGATAGCCGGCATCTGGTACTTGTCCGCAATGTCGCTTGCAAACTTGCGGAAAAGCAACGCAATATCTTCAGGGCGCTCCCTCAGGGGAGGAATGCGTACAGGTACCGTATTTAACCGGTAATAGAGGTCTTCGCGGAATTTATGATGCGATATGGCCTCTGCCAAATCGACATTTGTAGCGGCCACTATACGGACATTCGTCTTCTGATCTTTCGAAGAACCAACTCTCTTAAAGTCTCTCGATTCGAGCACACGCAAAAGATGCACCTGTGCCGTCAACGGCAGTTCGCCCACTTCGTCAAGGAAGATCGTCCCTCCGTCCGCAACTTCAAAATAACCCTTCCGCAAATCTTTGGCGTCGGTAAAAGACCCCTTTTCATGACCGAACAGTTCCGAAACGATCGTCCCTTCGGGTATCGCGCCACAATTTACCGCTATATACTGTGCATGTTTACGAGGACTGTTCCGGTGTATAATCTGTGGAAAAACCTCCTTGCCGACACCGCTCTCGCCTGTTATCAACACAGACAGATCCGTAGGAGCAACCTGCAGGGCTACATCAATGGCACGATTCAACTCCGCATTATTGCCGATAATGCCAAAACGCTGCTTTATCTGTTGTATATCATTATTTGTCATACCGTACGACTGCTAATATTTCAGTTAATCTGACAAAATTACAACATTTATACTGCAAATACAACGTTTAACCGTAGATTTTTAAAAGATTTATTTTGTATTGCTCCCGGCTTGCACTATATTTGCGGCAATAAACTTTAAATTTAAGTAATATGACCGAACAGGAAGAAATGATGTTGGATAAGAATGAAGATTTAAGTATGAATAATATTTTTGATAATAAATCTTTTTTTCTGAAAGGAACCGATCACATGGGATGGGGTATAAAGAACCGGATGAGCCGCATCTTCAATCCAAAGACCGGGCGTACGGTTATGCTGGCTTTTGATCACGGTTCGATTTTGGACGCTACGGCCGGGTTTGATCGGTTGGATTTATCCATACAGCCTCTTATCCATATTGCGGATTCGATCATGTGTACCCGCGGCATTGTCCGTACAGTACTGTCACCCAGTACCCGTAAACCTGTCTGTTTGCGTTTTTCCGCGGCTTCGACCGTTCTTTCGGAGCTGAATAACGACACAGTTCTGGATATTGAGGATGCCATACGGTTGAATGCCTCAGCCCTCGGAGTTACAGTAGCGCTCGGTGACAAATATGAGGCGAAAACGATTCAGAATCTTGTTGTTGCAGCCGATGGCGGTTATAAATACGACATACCGGTGATAGGGATCACGCCTATCAACAAACAGGACGGCGATGCGGCTTATTATGCGATGGTAGCGCGTGTCTGCGCTGAAAACGGGGCCAATATTGTGAAAACATATTATACGGAGAAGAATTTCTCCAGAATAATAAATAAATGTCCCGTACCGGTTATTGTGGCCGGAGGAAAAAAAATGCCGGAACAGAAATTCCTGGAATTTTGTTACCATGCAATAGCAGAAGGAGCGACAGGAATAGACGTGGGGCGTAACGTTTTTCAGGCCTCGTCTCCGGTTGCGATGATAAAGGCTGTTTCTTCCATCGTACATGACAGTCTCCTCCCGGAAGATGCGTTTCAGTTATACCGCGAATTATCAAATCTGTCTTAATAATGATCGGAACATTTCCCGGTACTTCTCCGGTGGCGGAGAAAATCGTTTATTCATACTGGACAGTTTTAAAAATATTTCTAATAATTCAATCCGAAAGCCCAAAGAGGAATAACGTTTTGATATCCGTATTCAATATCGTCTTTTACAACAAAAGCGTTCTTCTGTAAATTTTCGGCAAAGGTACGAATTTTTCCCTGTTTGAGGGATTTTCATTTGCATTGCGAATTTTGCGGTTTAACAAAACCTTCATGTCAGCGACTGTTTTTTAATTGTCTTTCCGCAAAAAACGAATACCCTTTGCCAGGCCTGCTTTATTATACCCAGGTTGAAATTGTCGGCATAGCTTGCATTGAGGGAATAATTCTCCGGACTGCATGACGCGGTCTGTCTGTATCACGACCTTCGCCCATTCTTCGCGTGTAAGATATACTTTGACCGGCAGACCTGCCGCAGCTCCTCATGTAGCCCGCCCGATGTCCGCAGCAGCATATTCCTTTACCGGCGGGAGGTTTTCTTCCGCATCGCTCAGGGTCGGGAAAGAGGATAATATCGCAGCCCCGGAAGGCCTAATCACGCGCAATGATGTCAATCCGGCAGGCTGCTTCTTCGCCGTTAAAGGCGATGCCGAGGAGTTTTACCTCGCGGTCGAGGTATCTTTCGTAGTATTTGCGGTCATGGATTTGGGTGATGGCTTCGTTGAGAAGCGTCTCCGCCTGTTTGCCGGCGCCGTATTTCAGTTCCGCAACGACCACCGTTCCCGCCTGCTCCCACACGGCGTCGATGCGGCCGTAGTTCGTCGAGATTTCTCCCTGGATGTCGAAACCCAGCATGCTCATCCATATCAGGAAAATGGAATGATAATAGGCTTCCGTCTTCCCGTCTATCTGGTAAGGCACCCTGGCAAGCATCTGACGGAGGCTTTTTTCCACACCTTTCGCGTCGTTGAGAAGGATTTGCTGCTGCACCGTTCGCCGCAGACGGCTCGCGCTCTCCAGAGGATACGACGCGTAGGCAAACAGCAGATGTTCCTGCATGGAAAGAGCCACTTCGCGGTTGGGCATTTCAAGCGTATATTCCGGTTCCATATCGACTGTTTTTCTCTCTTTAACGGTCAGATAGCCGGTTTGAAACAAGAGGGGTATTTCGGTGATAAGATCCGGATCCCAGCTATCGAATGCTCTTGAACCGGTGTGAACGGGCTGCAGCAGAACGCTCAAGTCATTGCGCTTTTTGAACAGTTCTATCAGAAACGTCGGCGTACCCGTGGCAAACCAGTAATTGGAAAATTCCTTATTCTCAAAGAACAGCAGGGTCGAAAACGGATTGTAAACGAATGTTTTGCCGTCCCACGAATAGCCGTCGTACCAGCGGCGAATGCCGTCCAATACGGCTTCGACCGTCATCCCGTTCTCCCGGGCGGTATCATCAAGATATTCCGCAAAATAATATTCCAGTTCCTGCTGCGTGTAGCCGCAGAGCGAAGCATATTTTTTATTCATCGTAATATCGTCCATGCTGTTCAGGGCGGAAAATATCGAGACTTTGGAAAACTTCGAGATACCGGTCAGAAATATGAATTTCAGATAGTCGTCGCTGGCTTTCAATAGCCGGTAAAAAACCTGCAGGAACTCGCGGATGCCCGTCATTTCCGGTTTGCCGATGGCATCCAGTATCGGGACATCGTATTCGTCAATCAGGACGGCTACCTTCTGTCCGGTTGTTTGATTCAGTTTTATAATCAGCTCCCTGAAACATTCGTCGGCATATTCCGAAAAAAGCTGCACGCCGTAATTCTCCGCCTGCAATTTCAAATAAAAAGACATGCTTCTTTCCATTTCCTCTTTTGAAGAATGCCGGACATTCGTCCAGTCAATCCGTATCACCGGATATGACTGCGTCCAGTCCCATTTATCATAGATGTAAAGTCCCTCGAACAGTTTTTTATTTCCCCTGAACAGTTCTGCCATTGTACTTATCAGCAACGATTTCCCGAAGCGGCGCGGACGGGACAGGAAATAAATCCTCCCATCCGTAATGATTCGATGGATATCCGCCGTTTTGTCAACGTACAGATAGCCTTCCTCCCTTAAGTTTGAAAATGACTGTATTCCTACCGGTAATTTTTTCATGACGCTTTTTTATTGCAAATGTATATCAAATAATTCATTTAGCACGCAGATGACACGGATTTTCATGATTTCCTCAGATAAATCCGTGTCATCCGTGCGCTAAATACGCTAATGCTTCGTTCCAGCCGGTACTGACACTTAGTACCGGGTGGAACTGACACTTAGTTCCAGGCGGTACTAACGTTTAGTTCCAGGCAGTACTGACACTTAGTTCCGGCATATCACCGTGTGCAACTTGCCGGAACTTACTGTTATTCAACCGGAAATGGGTATTCTTTGTATCAACGGTGCGTCGTAAAGTTCGACGTACACCCTGTTTTTGTTCTCTGCCATACTTTTTCTTTTGCTCCTCCGAAAGCGAACTGCCTGATCCGGTTTCCGGGAAAGAAAAGCTGTTTGTATTCCAGCCATAATCCCTTCAATTACCGTGAATCACCTTCTTTTCCTCCAGCATCTCACCAAGATTATATTGAGGATAATCGACGGTTCCTTCTTTACCGGTTCCTTTTTTCATTAGAGATTTTAATTCTTCCAGATGACTCTCGTATACGCCGCGCGGTAAAACGTCATGTTGCCTGCAAATGGAAGCGGCCATGCCTATTACTTCGCCAAACATCCCGATGGTTCGCATCTGGCGGGTAGTCCCCAATGCGACGTGCGTCACGCTCATGTTGCGTCCGGTCATGAATAAATTAGCTATATTGCGCGAATACAGACAACGGTAAGGCACGGGATAGGGATAAACCATCGGTTGTTCACAGACGGACAGAAACTCGTTTCCGGGGAACTGCCTGCTGTTTTCCGGATCGGGATAATGCAGGTCAATGCTCCAGGAGACGCTTGCCGTGGCGTCAGGATACAGTATATGCTCCTCAATATCCTGCTGTTTAAGGATAAAATCGCCTAACAGCCGGCGGGATTCACGCTTGCCCGCAACATAAGCAACCCATCCCAGCGCCCGGTTGGCATACTGATTTTTCAGACCGGATTCGTTTTTCAGAAAAGACCAGTTGGAAAAGACAACCAGCAAGCCGTAATCCCGGATACGTTCGAAATCGGTAATCTGATTGAGATGCATGCCTGTTTCCCAAGTCCATTCGCCTTTCGTTACTTTTTGAGCATTTTCGCCGTCGAATTTCACCCCGTATTTAAAAACAGGAAATGAACTGTCGAAATTATTTTCTTCGGAATACCACTGTACGGAACTCCCCATCGTCATTTTGTCTCCCACTTCGGGAGCGGTGGATTCTCCGAACTCGGCTTTAGATTCGCGGCCCATGGAAAAATCGGCGCCAGCCAATGCTCCGATACTGCCGTCGCCGGTGCAGTCAACAAACAAAGGAGCCGTAAATACCAGTTCCTTCCCTGTTTCAACATGTTTTGCCGTTACCGACTTGATTTTGTTCCCGTCCATCTCAACTTTAAACGCATGAAAGTTTAAAAATTGAGAAATAGCAGGCTCGCTATCTACGACCTGTCTCTCTTTTTCGTCTTCATACCGACCGGCAACCTGCGCATTGCCGCCTCTCACCGGACTTAATTCTTTCACAATACCGCCTAATGCGGGATAAGGTTCCAGACCGATGCGTCCGCCGAGGTGAACGCGCACTTCGGAACTGTTGTTTCCTCCCCAGACCGGACGGTTCTGAATAAAAGCGACTTTCAGGCCTAAACGGGCTGCCGACACGGCTGTACAAATCCCGCCGACACCTCCTCCTGTGACCACGAGATCATAGTGTCCTCCGTTTTCGGGAACAATGCCGGTTTGCCGGTACCGGAAGGCCGTCAGTTCTTCTATTTCCGACGGGGGAACAAAAGCGTCGTCCTGCGTGAAATACAGGGCGTCACACCGCCCGTTAAATCCGCTCATATCACGCAAACGGATCTGCACCTGTTTGCTGCCGATTTCTACCGTACCGCCCTCCTGCCATGACCAGACGCTTCCTTCATTGCCGAACGTCATGCCGACCGGTTCATTGTCTATCAATACCTGAAATCCACCCGGCCCTTTGTCCTTCAACCACGGAGAAGTCCAGTTATAGGTTCTGACAAACAGGCGATAAGTCCCTGTCCGGGGAAATTTGACCGTGGTTGAAGCGTCGTCTACCGGAATACCCATCCCGTGCGCCATCAGATAGGGAGATCCCATTAAATCCGTAAATTGCTGGTCAACAACCCAGCCGCCTTTGTCGGAAAAACTTTCCGCTTCAACAAAAAGCGCTGCCGGATCAGAATTACAGGCAAACAAAAAACTGCAAATCACAAGGAGGAACGTTCCTCCTTTCATGAGAAAATATAAAGATTTCATTTTGTTTTCGATTGAATTATTGATTACTGATGTTACGCAGGATCGTTCATCCTTTCCGGATTGACCTGTACTGCGTAACATGATTGAATTTTAATTAGTAGAATGTTCTTCCGTTAATGATACGCCTGTTTTCATCAGGTTCTTCAAATCATCTAAATGTTCCAGATACACTTGCCGGGGCAGGATATTATATTTTTTGCAAACCGATGCCGCCATCCCTGCCACTTCGCCCATCATGGCAGTAGTCAGCTGTACGCGGATGGAACCGTGCGCCACGTGCGTTACACTGATATTGCGCCCTGCCATAAACAGATTGCCGATATTGCGCGAATAGAGGCACCGGTAGGGTACGGAATAGGGATAAATCGGCGTCTGCACGCAATAACTGAAAAACTCCTGTCCCGGAAAGAAACGGCTGTTCCTGGGGTCGGGATAATGCAAGTCAACAGGCCAGACGGTAGTGAAACTTGCATCGTCGTATCTGACCTGATTCAAAATATCGTTCTGATTCAGGATAATATCACCCATC
>JAISCL010000319.1 GCA_031265585.1 Tannerella sp.
GTATGCAGTGAAAATTACCCACTGGGTAATGCATCACTACCCAGTGGGTAATGCATCATTTCCCACTGGGAAATGTATCATTACCCAGTGGGAAAATTTTGCCGCATAAGTATGCAGTAAACAAAAGTATAAATAATTCTATTTCAATAATTTGTAAATGCATAAATATTCACATTAGTATTTGAACTATTAATTTTTAATCGCATGATGAACAGAAAAAACAAAACAGGCAAGTCGCGGCTGAGGCAATGGAAACTGATTGTCGTCGGTTGCATGTTGTTAACATTCGGACTGCCGGAGACGGCGCTATCCGAAACAGTGAACGGTACGCAGCAGGCGAAAGGGAACACGATTACCGGTACCGTAGTGGACGAAAACGGGGAGCCGGTTCCCGGGGCTACGATTACCGTCAAGGGGACTACGCGCGGTGTGATCACCGATATGGACGGGACATTTTCCATTCAGGCAATACCCGAAAATCAGCTGGAAATATCCTACCTGGGCTATCAGAAGGTTACGGTGCCGGTGGGTAAACAGACCAATATCAGTGTGACACTGACCCCCAATGTGAACGAACTGGACGAAGTGACGGTCGTAGCCTTCACCAAACAAAAGAAAGAAAGCGTGATAGGCGCCATTTCAACCGTCAATGTCAAGGAATTGAAGGTGCCTTCGAGTAACCTGACCACCGCTTTTGCCGGAAAAGTCGCCGGTATGATTTCGTATCAGACCAGCGGTGAACCCGGGCAGGACAATGCCCAGTTCTTTATTCGCGGGATCACCTCTTTCGGAGCGGCGGCGAAAAAAGACCCGCTGATTCTGATTGATGGCGTTGAACTGTCGACAAACGATCTGGCAAGGCTCAACACCGATGATATCGCCAGTTTTTCGATTATGAAAGACGCCACCTCGACCGCTCTTTATGGCGCCAGAGGAGCTAACGGCGTGATTCTGGTGACTACGAAGGAAGGCTCCGAAGGAAAGCTGAAAGTAAATGTCCGTATCGAAAATTCGTTCTCTTCGCCTACGAAAATGATTGAAGTGGCAGACCCTGTCACTTTTATGAGGATGCATAACGAAGCAATCATCACCCGGAACCCGGATGGGGTTCCCGAATATGGGGCGGAGAAAATCGAAATGACCGAACGGGGTCCTTTCCCTGACATTTATCCTGCAACCGACTGGTATAATACCATGTTCAGCAAGCTTATCAGTAATCAGCGCGCCAATCTCAGCCTTAGCGGAGGAGGTAATATTGCGCGTTATTATGTGGCTGTGAATGTCGCTCAGGACAACGGAAACATAAAGGTCGATAAACGGAACAGTTTCAACAACAACATCAACCTTACGAAGTATGCTCTCCGTACCAATGTAAACATCAATCTCACTAAAACAACCGAACTTGTTTTCAAGTTAAGCAGTACGTTTGATGAATATACCGGTCCGCTCGACGGTGGTTCGGCGATGTATAACAAGGTGATTCAGGCGAATCCCGTTTACTTCAAACCCTATTACGAAGCCGACGAAGAATTTTCATACGTGAAACATATTCTGTTCGGGAATTACAGTCTGGCAAATTACATTAACCCGTACGCCGAATCGCTGAAAGGATATAGGGAGTACAGCACCAATACGACAAGTACGCAGTTCGGGATCAATCAAAACCTGGATATGCTGACTGAGGGGTTGAGCGTTCGCGCCATGATCAATATGAATCGCTATTCCGATTTCAGCGTTACGAGGGCTTACCGTCCGTTTTTCTATAATATAGATGACTACGACCTGGTAAATAACACGTATACTTTGCGCAACCTGAATACAGGCGACGAAAAGCTGGGTTACAGTCCGGGCGCACGCACCATCAATACTTCGTTTTACGTGGAAGCGATGGCGGAATATAACAGACTGTTTGCCGAGAAACACAATGTCGGCGGACTGCTGGTTTATATCCTGCGGCAGGAAAAACAGGGCGTAGCAGACAATCTTTTACTCTCGCTGCCTCACCGTAACCTCGGACTTTCGGGCAGGGCGACGTATAATTATGATTCACGCTATTTTCTCGAATTTAACTTCGGATACAACGGTTCGGAACGTTTTTCGGAAGAACATCGCTGGGGATTTTTTCCTTCGGTAGGTCTGGCATGGATGCTCTCAAGCGAAAAATTCTTTGAGCCGCTGACAGGCGTTTTCTCATCGGTTAAATTGAAAGGCACTTACGGCCTGGTCGGCAACGACCAGATAGGCAGCAGCACCGACCGTTTCTATTATCTGTCGGAAGTAAGTATTAATCCCGGAAGACTTGAGGCCTTTTCGCAGTCGAAATTTACAAATATATCCCGTTATGCGAACAAAAATATCGGCTGGGAAACGGCATACAAGACAAATCTGGGAATTGAAATCGCAATGAAAAACGGCCTGTCCATGATTGCCGACATTTTCCACGAGCGGCGCGAAAACATTCTGATAAACCGTATTATTCCGGGGACGATGGGTATCATTCCCGAGTTCAAGGCAAATCTTGGAGTTGGCAGCGGACGGGGCATTGATATGGAAGCGAACTACGAAAAATCGTTCAACAAAGATTTTTTTCTTACCGGACGCGGCACATTCACATATGCCACCAACGAAGTGCTCGAATGGGAAGAACCCGATTATTCCGAAACGCCATGGAAATCGGCAGTAGGATATAATATTTACCAAACGAAAGGATATATTGCCGAACGTCTGTTTGTCGATGAACACGAAGTTGCAAATTCGCCCGAGCAGGGCTGGGGACGGGTAATGGCGGGCGACATCAAATATCGCGATGTCAACGGTGACGGGAGAATTTCGGCGCTCGACCAGGTGCCGATCGGTTATCCGACCGTCCCGGAAATCACTTACGGTTTTGGTCTTACTGCCGGATATAAGGGGTTCGACGCTTCGTTTTTCTTTCAGGGTTCGGCACGTCGCTCGTTCTGGCTCGACATTAACGCCATACAACCATTTATGGACAGTAACAGCGACGATGGTTTAATCGGTCAAAATGCCATAATAAAGCCGATTGAGGAAAGTTACTGGAGCGAAAGCAACCGCGACCCGTATGCATTCTGGCCCCGTCTGTCGAACTATGCGATTGATAATAACCGGCAAACAAGCACCTGGTATATGCACGATGCTTCGTTTTTGAGGTTGAAATCGGCTGAAGTCGGTTATACCATGCCACAAAATCTTACAAAAAAGTTTCTTGTGTCGAATCTTCGCATTTATGCAAGCGGGACAAACCTTTTGCGCTGGAGCCCGTTTACGTTCTGGGATCCTGAAATGGGCGGTAACGGACTGGGCTATCCTTTGCAGAGAGTTTTGAGTGTCGGTATAAATATAGGACTTTAATAATTATGAATTATGAATTTTTTCAATTTAAGAATATGAAACGTATAAATATGAAATTGACCAGATTATTTGTTTTGGGGATTATACTTTTGACGCTGGCGTCATGCGACTATCTGGATATTGTCCCCGAAAATGTATATACGATTGACGATATGTTTGCTGACAGATATGTTGCTGAAAAATCACTGGCTACCTGTTACTGGGCATTTCCCCGTACACATGGAGACTGGAATACAAATCCGGCCATACTCGGTTCGATGGAAGCGATCGTAAACAGAGATCACCGGAGCAGCATGAACAGTATGAGAATCGCACTTGGCGAAAGCAGCGCTACCTCTCCCGTAATAAATTACTGGAATGAGAGAGGCGATGGAACCCGTTCGGTGTATGCAGGTATTCGTGATTGCAATACATTCCTCGATAATATCGAAGGCGTTGCAGATTTGCCCCGTATCGAAAAAGACCGGATGATAGCGGAAGCAAAACTGCTGAAAGCATACATGCACTTCCGGATGATTTGTTTCTACGGACCCATCTGTCCGTTACGAACAAGTCCGCCGGTGGACGAATCGACGGTGGGCGTCCAGGTTTACCGTGAAAAAATCGATGACTGTTTCCTGTATGTGCTGGATTTGATGGATGAAGTAATAGAGAGTGAGGCTTTGCCACCGATAATTGCCAACCCGCAGACCGAATTGGGCCGGTTTACTCAGACTGCCGCGTATTTCATAAAAGCGAAAGCCCTGGTTTACTGGGCAAGTCCGCTTTTCAACGGGAATACCGATTATAACGATTTCATTGACCATAACGGAGAGCATTTCTTCAATCAGACATACAACCCCGACCGCTGGACGCAGGCTGCCGAAGCCTGTAAGCAGGCCATCGCCTACTGTGAAGAAAACGGATTCCATCGACTGTTCGATACCGCTGATTTTGTTATAACACAACCCCTGTCGCCGGAATATCTGCGGATGGAAACGTTACGCTGTGCTGTGGCAAACGGAAATCCTCGCCTCAACATGGAATTAATATGGGGAAATGGCGGCGGTACGTCACCGTGGGATATGATGCCTGTACTTCAACCTTATACACAAAATCCACCTACAGGAGGACGATACAGCGTACCCCTGCAAACGGTCGAATGGTTTTATTCGAGCAATGGAGTACCTATAGAAGAAGATCGGGACTGGTTAAACGGAGAAGACAGTAAATATATCAATCGCTTCAAACCGCGCAGAAGTGATGAGGCTCACAAGAAGTATATACAACTTGGTGAAGAATCCGCTTCGATGAATTTCGACCGTGAACTTCGTTTCTATTCGTCTTTAAGTTTCGACAGAGGTAAATGGTATGGAAACGCATTTAACAACTCGCCTGCAGACGAACTGGACTGTCTGTATCCTAAAGCGCGGTATGGCGAATATTCGAATCGTCAGTCGGCGACTGTGTATAATGCGACAGGTTACTGGCCAAAAAAATTACTTAATTTCCACAGTCTTTTTAGCGATGTGAACTCTTTTTCCAGCGGTTATATGTCGTGGCCCGACATGCGATACGCCAATTTACTTCTGTATGCAGCCGAAGCGCTTAACGAATCGAAAGCGCAGCCTGATAACGAAGTATATCAATATATCGACCAGGTGCGCAAACGTGCAGGGCTTGAAGGAGTAACGGACAGTTGGAGCAAATATACCGAAAATGCATCCAAACCGACTACAAAAAGCGGGATGCGTGCCATCATTCAGCGGGAACGAAAAATCGAACTGGCATTCGAAGGCCAGTATCATTGGGACTGTCGCAGATGGAAAACCGCTCCGGCAGAACTTAATCGTCCGATAGAGGGATGGACGGTGAGCGAGGCGGATGCGGAAGCCTATTATCAGGTATTCACGGTTTATACGCAAAAGTTTTCGCTACGTGATTATTTCCTGCCCATCCCCGAAAGCGATATCATTAATAATCCACGGTTAATACAAAACCCCGGGTATTAGGTAAGAATTAAGAATTATTAAACAGTAAGAATATGAAAACAGTATATTTTTATTTAGTAAGTATTGCGTTTTTGTGCTTTTCTTGTAAGGACGCAGAAATGGCGCCGATAAGCGGCAGTTCCGGAAAACCGGAAAAGGTGGAAATCCTTGCGGTGGATACTGTTCCCGGAGGAGTTAGCATTAACTACAGGATACCACCAATCAACGATATTATCGAAATCAAGGCGGTATATACGCTTACGAACGGACAAAAACGCGAATCGTCCACTTCGTTTTATACCAGTTATATGACAATCGACGGTTATAACGATACTGACGAACACGAAGCGGAGATATACACTATCAACCGCGCCCGTGAAATGTCCGACCCTGTTCCGGTGAAATTCCGTCCGGGAGAATCGCCTTTGAGCAAAGCGGTAAATTCGATGCAAATTGCCGGTGATTTCGGAGGCGTGAATTACAGTTGGCGAAATCCTGATAAGACCATGTTGCTTTTTGAATTTTACACGGAAAACGAGAAAGGCGAAATGGTAACAATGAACATCATTTCCTCGAAACTGGATTCAACAAATCTGGCATTTCGGGGATATGACACCATACCGTATAAGTTTGCCGCAAAGATCAGCGACAATTTTGGAAATGCGTCGGCAATGATTTATCCCGAAGGTGGTTATATCGTCCCTTTATGGGAAGAAAAGTTAGATAAAAAGATTCAGAGAGTACTGATTCTTCCCGGGGATGTAAGTTGGGCACTCTGGGGAAGACAGAATACGAATATAATCGACGATGATATAAACACAAATAATCATACAGACAATTGGGTAATGCCGGGCGCATCTTTAACGCTTGATCTTGGGGAAAAGGCGAAATTAAGTCGTTTTGTGATTCATCAGACTGTTTATTATGATGCCGGCAGCCCCCGTATTTTTGAAATATACAGCAGCGACGATGAAAGCGATTCTCCGGATGGAGACTGGAATGCATGGACGCTCCGGGTTAGTGCTACTATCATCAAACCCTCCGGAGCCTCCGGTGGAACAGTAACAGAAGACGACAGAAAAGCGGCAATAGATGGTCACGAATTTTCATTTCCTGTTGATATGCCGCCTGTAAGGTATATACGTTACAAGGCTCTGCAAACTTGGGGAAATTCAAATTTCACTTATTTTTCGGAAATTACTACTTATGGTATGTATATGGAATAAACAATTAAAATAGAATGCAATGAATAAGTTATTGAAATTTATAACAGTAATAATGACAGCGAGCGTATTTTTTTCGTGCGACGATATAATGGATGTACATCAGCAATATATCGAAGGCGGGGAAAAAATCTACGCTCCGAAAGTGGATTCGCTGGTTTTCCGGAATGGAAAAGGCCGTGCTCAAGTGTGGTTCTGGCTGCTCGAATCGCCCAATGTGCGTTCGGTAGATATCTTCTGGAACAGTTATACCGATTCGCTGATTGTTCCGGTAACACCTTCTACCGGACTGGACAGTATGGAGGTGTATGTTCCTTTAGCTGAAGAACGGTCCTATACGTTATATATCCGGACAACGGATATTTTCGGGAATCACTCGTTGAGCGAAACAGGCTCCGCAACCTCGTACGGCGCAATATACGAAAGTACGCTTGCAAACAGAGGAGTGAGAAAAGTTATAATGACCGATTTCACTACCGAAATTCAATGGTATGGAATAGCTGACGACTATGTTTGCTCGGAAGTTCGTTATACCGGCGTAAACAACGAAGTGCAGATTGTTCGTGCACTACCGAACGAAACATCCACACCGTGTCCCAATGCCAAAGCAGGTACTGCTTATGAACACCGTTCGCTTTATCTGCCTCCTAATTCAATAGATACATTTTATATGGAATGGACAGATGTTTTGGAGGAGATAACGGAAATAACGGAAAGCAGGGCTTTCAACGGTCCGCATATTTTTTCTGCCGCCACTCCCTGCGAAATTCAGGCACGGGATTTTGACTATGGCGGCGAAGGAGTTGCATTTCATGACGTCAGCGGCCGTACGCCAAACAGCAGTTACAGGACGGAGGCAGGCGACGAACTCAGCAAAACCGTCGATATTGAAGGCGGAGGTAATCTGGGATATGTCGGCGTCGGCGAATGGCTGGTATATACCGTCGAAGTACAGGATGCCGGCGTTTATGCGGCAGATGTATATTTATCGGTAAACAACGGCGACGGCGGTTCGTTCTCTTTCGCAGCTGACGGCAATGCCGGCGAAATGGTGGTAGCGCCAAATCAAAGCAGTTGGAGTAACTGGACCTGGGTTTTCGAAACATATTCCGACCTGACGCAACCGACATTCCGTTTATCGGCGGGAAAACACAAAATCAGGTTTACTGTCGGCCCGGGAGGATTTAATCTTATGGCTTTCAAATTTACTCGAACAGGAGATTGAAATGTTTACCGTCTAATCGAATGACAGGAATAAAGACAATTTCCGGAATAAAACTGTGTAATGAGGGCGGAAGGTCGCCCTTCCACCCGCATTACGCATGTTATGCAGCCGGATTGCATACAATCTATAGGCTTTATCGGCAGGTCAAGCCTCCCAGAATGTGAATGATGAAGATTTTGTTAAACCGCAAAGTTCGCAAGACAAATAAAAATCCCTCAAACAGGGAGAAATTGTCAAAAAAAGTCCCTCAAACAGGGAGAAATTTGTACCTTTGCCGAAAACTTACAGAAGATGACAGTATTATATCAGATTTTTGAAGAACGTTTACGCAGGACAAGCTTAGACTTTAAACGTTATTTATATTCGACAATCAACTGGAACAGCCGGATGTTCGGTATTGTCGGATCGCGCGGTGTTGGTAAAACTACGCTTGTACTTCAATATATTAAGGAGAATCACAGCAGTTCCGATACTTTGTATGTATCGATGGATGATTTGTATTTTGCCAATCATACGTTATACGATACGGCAGAGCAATTTCATAAAGACGGCGGTAAGAATCTTTTTATAGATGAAATCCATAAGTATCCCGAATGGTCGCTTACTCTGAAGAATTTGTATGACAATTTCCCTGATTTGAAAGTCGTTTTTACAGGCTCGTCCATACTGAATATTCTGAAAGGTAACGCCGATTTGAGTCGCAGAGTTTTACTCCATCATCTGCAGGGACTCTCGTTTAGAGAATATTTGCAGCTGTTTCATAACATTACAGTTCCCGTACTGTCATTGCAGGATATTTTAACTTACAAAGCCAATGATGTAAAACAGACACTGGAGTTTCCATTGAAATATTTTAAAGAATATCTGCAGAAAGGATATTATCCGTTTGGAAACGATGAAGAATATATGGCTCATTTGCGGCAAATTATATCGCAAACAATGGAGAGTGATATTCCGGTCTATGCGAATATGAACGTCGCAACAGGTAGAAAGTTATTGAAACTTCTGGCGATTATTGCCGAAAGTGTACCGTTCAAGCCCAATTTTTCAAGTCTTTCGAAATTGACGGGAGCAAGCAAAAACAATATTACCGACTACTTTTATTATATCGAAAAAGCGGGAATGATTGCTCAACTTCGCGAACCGGGCGTAAACTTTTTAGTAGTTGGTAAAGTAGAAAAGGTTTATTTGGACAATACCAATCTGACCTTCTGTTTGTCGGAAAACGCTCCTGATACCGGCAATATCCGCGAGACATTTTTCTTTAATCAGATGAGAGTGAAAAATGAAGTTTATCGTTCCCAAAAAGGAGATTTCAATATCGGCAATATGACTTTTGAAGTAGGCGGAAAAAGTAAATCGCAAAAACAAATCGAAGGCCTGAAAAACGCTTTTGTTGTAAAAGACAATATTGAATACGGATATCAAAACGTTATTCCCCTTTGGGCTTTTGGATTGAATTATTAGAAATGAATAAACGATTATTATTTAAAACAAGGAAAAGTAATATGATGTTTTTTGCAGTCTGTCTGTTGACGGGCTGCAATTTTGCTGAGCATCCCAATGGGGAAAGCCAGTATCAGTCATTTGCTCCCGACGGGATTCCGTTTGTTGTAGCCGATTCGTCGTGGGATGTCGACGGGCGAGGCAATCATCGTACTGTCGTTAGCGTAAAGCAGTCGAAGCATGATGCTGTGAAGGCTACGCTGCCGTGGCGGCGTCCCGACATGCGTCCGGAAACCAAAAATGTGAAGGCCACCGCGTATGTCCGTCCGGGGAAAACGCTGATTGCTATCGGTAATTTTGATGCGGAAGACCGCTTTGTCCGTCTGTCGTTCGACTGGGACAGGCTGGGAATCGACCCGTCGAAAGCCGTGCTTCGGGCGCCGGCAGTAAAAAATTTCCAGGATGAACAGACCTTCGACGCCAATGCCTCTATTTCCGTCAAAAGCAAGAAAGGCTGGCTGCTGATACTGAGTCAAAATTAAAGAATTATACTGCGTGCGGGCTGGTTTTGTGCATTGAGGACGGATGCCGTAATCCGGAACGGATGTAATAATGATAGCCCGATGTGAAACGTCGGGGGATGTAGAATCACAGCACCGGAGCGGCGAAGCCCCGATATATTTTATTGAACGGTTTCGATTTGATTCATGCGGCGTACATCCTGTTTCGGGGCTTCGCCGCTCCGAGTACCTGCCATCACCAACCCGACGTTTCACGTCGGGCTACACGGATTAAATCCATTCCGGATTCCGGTATGTGCTTGCAATGCACAAAACCATCCCACGTGCAGTATAAGTGTGTAAAGCAATATGTCAAAGATCGCTTTTGGGTGGTGTTTTCCTAAATTTTTTAGAGAACCGGAATAGTTGACAAAAAGGCAGATTGACCGGACAGAGGAACATTGTGCGAAAATTCGGCTATTCGTGAGTTTGTTATTAAATAAATTCATACTTTTGCCGACGGAACAAATAGAATGGTATGATGAATGGTTTTGTAAAAGTAGCGGC
>JAISCL010000372.1 GCA_031265585.1 Tannerella sp.
CCATTTACAGACATGAGGCTCATTGCCATCATAAATACTGTTGTTGCAATAGCAAACCTTAAATTAATTTTTCTTTTCATAATTCGTTTTGTTTTAAATAAATATAATATATTTTTAATGTCTCGCGTCTTTTTCTAATTGAAAAAGAAGTTATTCCATGTTCATATCTTCACATCCACCGCATGAATTTTAAATTTTATTTATATATGGCCGTAAAGGTCAAATTCAAAATATTATTTTGCAAATATTTATAGTTAAATATATATAAATATAAGGATTTATTTATTAACATGCTTATGTTGAGTTGTTTATTTTATTTTTGTACTGCTATCAATAACATTGGGAGCTGTACCAATGCAATCAACACCAGTGTTCGTCGGCGCCGGGGTGGCTGTCCCTGTAAGAAACCGGGCATTCTATTTTTCAATCGTTCGCGAAAAATATTTTGACTGCAAAGCTGGGGGGCTTTGCAGTTTTGGAAAGACAGTCACCCTCCCCCTCAAAAACCCGAACCTGGATTTATCCGGTTTTTTTGGTGTCGGCGCCAACCCCGCAGCGGGTTGAATTGCAATGAAATTAACCCGCGTTAGCTGTGTACAGGGTCACGAAATAGATAAAATTATTTTGTGTTGTGTGCTGTATGCACTATATTTGCAAATAAAATATAAAATGATGGTAGAAACAAAAGGCATTACCAGAAGTTTTGCATCCCTGCAGGTATTGAAGGGAATCGATTTGTCTATTAATGAAGGGGAAATTGTGGCTGTTGTAGGCCCCAGCGGTGCGGGTAAGACTACCTTGTTGCAAATTATGGGTACGCTGGACCGTCCGGACTCGGGAACCCTTTCAATCAAAGGGATTGAACCCTTTAAATTGCCGGAAAAGGAGCGTGCCGCATTTCGTAACAGGCATATCGGTTTCGTTTTTCAGTTTCATCAGTTATTGCCTGAGTTTACAGCGCTTGAAAATGTGATGATACCTGCATTAATTGCCCGCCGAAGCTACGAAGAAACGGAAAAAAAGGCAAAGGGACTGCTTGATTTCCTACACCTGACGGAGCGGATAAAACATAAGCCTTCGGAACTGTCCGGTGGGGAAAAACAGCGTGTTGCAGTAGCCAGGGCACTGATAAACAGTCCTTCTGTTATTCTTGCCGATGAACCTTCGGGAAGCCTTGATACAAAGAATAAGGATGAGCTTCATGCGCTGTTTTTTGACCTGCGGAGGGAGATGGGACAGACGTTTGTGATTGTTACGCACGACGAACAGCTGGCCATGCTTGCCGACCGGATTATTCACATGAAAGACGGAATAATTACCACTTAATAAATTTATTTATATGTTGCAGAGCGGAGAAAACAGGGTTACATTCGGAACCCGTCTGGGAATAATTTTTGTTACGGTAGGAAGTTCGGTAGGACTTGGTAATATATGGCGGTTTCCACATCTGTTAGGCTCTAACGGGGGAGCCGCTTTCCTGCTGATTTATCTTTTGTGTGCACTGCTGCTGGGTTTGCCGGTAATGATTGCCGAATTTTATATCGGGCGTCATTCAAAGCGTAATGCGGCAGGATCATTTAAGGTAATTGCACCGGGAACAAAATGGTCTTTGATTGGCTATAACGGCATTCTGGCGGCTTTTCTTATCCTTGGGTTTTATTTTGTCATTTCCGGATGGACGCTGGAATATGTTTTTCAGGCTGTAACCGGCTCACTGGGAGAAAAATCCGCTGCTGCATTTGCCGTTGAATTTTCAAACTTTTCTTCCGGCATTTTCCGGCCTGTTTTGTGGACTTTACTCTTTATAGCCATAAACCATTACATTATCATCACGGGGGTAAAAAACGGCATCGAGCGTTCCTCCAAATTCCTGATGCCGATGCTTTTTATTATTCTTATAGCGCTTTGTATACGTTCTCTGACGCTTCCCGGCGCGATGGAAGGCATTGATTTTTTATTCAAACCCGATTTCAGCAAATTAAATTCATCCGTACTGTTAAGCGCTATGGGACAGGCCTTTTTTTCGCTGAGTGTGGGTATGGGCTGTATGATCACCTACTCGTCTTATTTTAGCGACCGGACGAATCTTCAACGCACGGCCCTGGAGGTGACGCTTATAGATACCGTGGTAGCCGTACTGGCAGGAGTGGTGATTTTTCCGGCTGCATTTAATTTCGGAATACAGCCGACGGCCGGTGTAGAGCTTGTGTTTATTACCTTGCCGAATGTTTTCGGAAAGCTGCCCCTGGGCAGTCTCTGGTCGTGTGTGTTTTTTCTTTTACTGGCTGTTGCGGCTTTGACTTCTACCATCTCACTCCATGAAGTGGCTACGGCTTATCTTCATGAAGAACATCATATAACACGCAAGCGCGCCGCATTGTATGTTTCCTTGAGTGTTACCGTGCTGGCTGTTTTAAGCTCTCTTTCTTTTGGAATAATGAAGAATTTTACGGTATTCGGACTTACGTTTTTTGAGTTGCTGGATTATGTAACGGCAAAACTGATGCTGCCGCTCGGAGGAATGTTGATTTGTATTTTTGTGGGATGGCGGATTGATAAATATATTTTGAAAGCGGAACTGACGAATAAGGGAACGGTTCCATTTTATTTTTTCAGCTTTTATCGGTTTCTTTTGAAGTATGTTGTACCGGTTGCGATCGGGTTTATTTTTTTGAATGAGCTGGGCTTTATGAACTTTCATTTTGATCTTTAATATTAAACTGTTTAAAAATGTTCTGGCGGGATTTTTTTTATTTTTCAAGAGGTGAGCGGTATGGCTTGATTGTATTGCTTTGCCTGATAACGATTGCAGGAATTTTGTTGATATGGAATGACAGGCCGGCGCCTGAAAGTAATACCGGTTTGCAGCAGGCAACGGTCGAGAGCCGGGATTCGGATTCTTTACCGTCGGAAACAGTTTCTGCGCAACGGGAGAAACCGGTTGAAACAGCTAAAAACGGGAAAAATAATCCGAAGCGGAACATTCCTGAATCCAAAGAAGCAAAATCAAAACCTGCGGAAAAGAAAGAATCTGTTTCGGAGCGGGTGGAGAGGCTTACTTCCTATTCACGTCCCTCCTATCCCCGTACGGAAAAGTTTCGGGAAGGCACTGTCGTAGAATTGAATACGGCAGATACCGTGATCCTTAAGAAGGTGCCCGGCATCGGCAGCACTTTCGCAAAGCGTATTATCAGTTACCGGAATCTTTTGGGCGGCTATTATTCCGTTATGCAGTTGAGCGAAGTATATGGTATTGATGAAGATAAATACAATGCGCTTGCGCCGTGGTTTAGCGCCGACTTTTCCCTGGTATCCAGGCTGAATGTAAACAGCCTGTCTCAGGATTCTTTGCGCCGTCATCCCTATATTAATTATGAACAGGCAAAAGTAATTGCACAGTTACGGAGGCAGAAGGGAAAACTTACAGGGTGGGAAAATCTTCTGCTGTTAAATGAATTTACGGATGCTGACAGGATTAGACTGCAAAATTATTTATCCTTTGAGTGATTGATGCTACGCAGTACTTTTGTGCGAAGGATGCGTACCCTGTCTGTAGAGACGCGATGCATCGCGTCTCTACCTGAAATCCGCACCCGGCGTCCTGCCTTTCAGGCAGCATTGCAGGGTCGACGGCTGATCCGCGGGTCGATAACCCGCGGTTATGAAAATTAAGTCTTTCGTGTTAAAATTTGGCATTATTTAGAATTTATTTTGTCTGTCCACGAATATTTTTTTACCTTTGCATGATAGTAAAAATGTGTAGAAAATGGTGAAAATGGTAGAAACTCCTTTAATGAAGCAATATTTTGATATAAAAATAAAACATCCTGATGCAATATTATTATTCAGAGTAGGAGACTTTTATGAGATGTACGGTGAGGATGCAGTGGCCGGGGCGGGCATATTGGGCATTGTTCAGACAAAGCGATCGAATGGCAGCTCACCGGATATTGCAATGGCCGGATTTCCACATCATGCACTTGATACGTACTTGCCCAAACTGGTACGTGCAGGGAAGAGAGTGGCGATCTGCGACCAGCTTGAGGATCCTAAAATGACAAAGAAGTTAGTCAGGCGCGGCATTACCGAACTGGTTACTCCGGGAATCTCTATTGATGATAATATCTTAAGTAATAAGGAAAACAACTTTCTGGCAGCCGTGCATATCGGAAAATCTGTTTGTGGCGTTGCCTTTCTGGATATATCGACCGGGGAGTTTCTGACGGCGGAGGGGGTTCCCGACTACATTGACAAGTTACTGAACAATTTTGCGCCGAAAGAAATTCTGGTCGAACGGGACCGCCGTGTTTTCTTTGAAGAATATTTTGATGTGCGCTGTCTTTTATATCCGCTTGATGACTGGATTTTTACGGAAGATACTGCCCGTGAGCGCCTGCTTAAGCAGTTTGAAACGAAGACCCTGAAAGGTTTTGGTGTCAATGAATTGCAGTATGGTATTATTGCGGCAGGCGCCATACTTCATTATCTTGATATTACGCAGCATGCAAATATCGGGCACATAACATCTCTTTCACGGATTGAAGAAGATTCTTACGTCCGTCTTGACAAGTTTACCGTACGGAACCTTGAACTGATTCATTCGATGAATGTAGGTGGCGTTTCACTGCTTGACATTATTGATAAGACCATTTCTCCGATGGGTGGACGGTTACTTAAGCGCTGGATCGTCTTTCCGTTGAAAAATACGAAGGCTATTCAGGAACGCCAGCAGGCTGTCACCTGTTTTCTGAAAAATCCGGATAAGGCAGAGATGCTCGAAACGTGGCTGGCTCAGGTTGGCGATATGGAGCGGATCATCTCGAAAGTAGCCGTGGGACGCGCTACGCCGCGTGAAGTCGTGCAGTTGAAAGTAGCGCTTCGCGCCATTGAACCGGTTAAAAAGATCTGTGAAGAAAGCGATGATGAAAGCCTTCAGCGTCTCGGACAAAAGTTAGACCCCTGCCTTACGATTCGTGACCGGATAGAAAAGGAGATCAGTCCGGATCCTCCCCTGTTGATAAATAAAGGCGGAATAATTGCTGAAAATGTAAATGATGAGCTGGATGAATTACGGAAACTGGTTTATTCCGGCAAAGACTGTCTGTTAAAAATACAGCAGCGCGAGATCGAGCGTACGGGCATTTCCAGCCTTAAAGTTGCTTTTAACAATGTCTTCGGCTATTATATTGAAGTGCGTAATACGCATAAGGATAAAGTTCCTCCGGAATGGATACGCAAGCAGACGCTTGTCAGTGCGGAGCGCTATATTACGGAAGAACTGAAGGAATATGAAGAAAAAATACTGGGTGCGGAAGAAAAAATACTTTTGCTCGAGGCGCGTCTTTTTAATGAGCTGATCCTTGACATTGCCGAATATATTCCGCCGATACAGGCGGATGCGAATGGAGTAGGGCAAATTGACTGTCTGCTGTCATTCGCCCGCTGTGCGAAGATGAACCGTTATATCTGTCCTGTTGTAGATGATTCCGAAGTGATTGACATTAAAGCCGGTCGACATCCGGTCATTGAGAAACAGCTTCCGCATGATTCGCCTTATATTGCAAACGATGTTTATCTGGATCAGAAAAAGCAGCAGATTATCATTATTACCGGGCCGAATATGGCCGGCAAATCGGCCCTGTTGCGGCAAACGGCATTGATCGCCTTAATGGCGCAGATCGGCAGCTTTGTTCCGGCCGAGAGTGCGCATCTCGGCTACATTGATAAGATTTTTACGCGCGTAGGCGCATCCGATAACATCTCTCTCGGTGAATCGACCTTTATGGTTGAAATGACCGAAGCGTCCGAGATTATTAACAATCTTTCTTCACGCAGCCTTGTCCTGTTTGACGAGCTGGGACGCGGGACAAGCACTTATGACGGCATTTCGATTGCATGGGCGATTGTTGAGTATATCCACGAGCACCCTAAGAGTCGCGCGAAAACACTGTTTGCTACCCATTATCATGAATTGAATGAAATGGAACATTCGTTTAAGCGCATAAAAAATTACAATGTTTCGGTAAAGGAAGTCGATAATAAGGTCATTTTTATGCGCAAGCTGATACCGGGAGGCAGCGAGCGGAGCTTTGGCATTCATGTGGCAAAAATGGCCGGAATGCCTAAAAGCATTGTCAAGCGCGCGGATGAAATACTGCGGCAGCTTGATACGGATAACCGTCAGCAGGGCATTAAAAGTAAGCCCGTTAAAAAAATCGCTTCAGGCGCTGAGGGGTATCAGTTAAGTTTTTTTCAGCTGGATGATCCTGTTTTAAGCCAGGTTCGCGATGAAATTAAAAATCTGGATGTCAATAATTTGACGCCAATGGATGCACTTAATAAACTGAATGACATAAGGAAAATCATATTCGGGAGATAGCTAAAAAGAAAAAATTTAAAAAAAATTCATGGCGATGGTTTGGTAATCTCAAAATTTCCATGTAAGTTTGCATCAATTTAAAAAAAAATAACAGTGAGAAGGTATTTCTTTACAGGAACAGATAATTTAACATCCTCCCCCGGCTTTTTTAACACTTCAGGCTTGGGTATAAGAACTGTTTTTCCTAACTCTCTCTCTCTCTCTCTCTCTCTCTCTCTCTCTCTCATACAGTCGGCCAGGTTAGCTCGCGCGTAATTTACAACAAATTTATCAAAAAAGTACTCTATCCGAACTTTAGAGCGATAAGCGGGCCTTTTTATTTCCTTTTCCGTGAGAAAATCAAGCAGTTAAAGATAAAAAAAATCAGCAGGATAAAAAAATACGGCATATTTGAGTATACGGAACATATACTCAAGTCGCCGGCTCATATACTCAAGTCGCTGACCCATATACTCAAGTCGCCGGCTCATATTCTCAAGTCGCTGACCCATATACTTAAGTCGCCGGCTCATATTCTCAAGTCGCTGGCCTGTAGATTCGGGTATGCAGGGCGCATACCCGAATCGCTGATCCCATGGATTGGATACGCAACATGCGTACCCGAATCCGTATTTTCCATGCGCGAGACTCGTCATGCTCGCTACGTTTTAACAAGTTTAATGCTTAAAATCAATTGATTATGGCAAAAACAATTTCTCAAAAAGACAGTGAATTTAACGATCAGCAGGAGGTCATTACTTCTATGGTGCAGAAAAATCTAAGCCTGTGGGGTATTGACTCAACCTGGTTCACCAGTATTGTACTGGTGGCGAAAAACGTCTGGGTGGTTGCCTGGAAGGCTTATCTGGATCCTGCGCAGAGGACGCCGCTGATTACGTTTACCAAGAAAAAGGCACGGGAAGCGTATGAAAAACTCCTGCGGCAACTGGTGCAAATCCTCGTAAGCAATCCGCGGGTACCGGACAACGACCGCCGTGCGATGGGGATCGTGATACGGGATACGACCCGTACGCCGGTAAAGCCGCCAAAGACTTTTCCTGAATTTCTTATTGACACGTCCATCATCCGCTGCCTGATCATCCTGTTTTGGGATTTGGGCAGCAAGTCGAAAGCGAAACCCCATGGGGTACACGGCGCCGAAATCCGCTGGGCAATTCTCGACCATCCACCCGTATCGGTGGAAGAATTGATCCATTCCGGTTTCGACACCCGTTCTCCGTTCGAGTTAATGTTCGACGAAAGTGACCGTGGTAAAGCGGTCTATTTCTGCCTGCGCTGGGAAAGCACCCGGGGCGAGAAAGGGCCGTGGAGCGAGATCGTTATGGCAATCATCCCGTAACCGTTCCGCTCTCCACCACAACCATCAGTCATTGCGGATACGCAGCCGAAGCCGATCCGTCTCATAAGCATCACAGACAGCTTCCCTGCGCCCGCAATGACTTTTTGACAAACATTTTTTAGACTGTCCATAAATAGCGGAGTGGTACAGTCACTCAAATCACAGTACAGGAAAGAGCAGATACTTTCTAAAAAACGGGCAAGACCTGCAAAGCCGTGTCAGAACAGGAGATTTTAACAAATACAGTCTGCTAAAAGGAGCGGACTTTAAATTAAATTAGTA
>JAISCL010000012.1 GCA_031265585.1 Tannerella sp.
AGCCCATCAGATGACCGCTGGGCAGGCGGAACATCGTCTGCGAACGCAGGGGATTCAGATTGAACAGGGCGGCTTCCTTGACCACATCGGGGAAGGACGATTCCAGCAGCGCATTGACGAACAGCAGCGTTTGACGTTCCAGTTCGGGCATCTGCGGTATAATATCCAGGGCCGTCTGCCATGCGTCCGGATATTTTTGGCTGTAATAATTGCCCGCAACGCTTTTCGACCATGCCTTCCGGTTCGGGAAGTTCCATGTCAGGAAGAAAGTGAAGGTTTCCGTCTGTCCCGGCGCTATCGTTTTTTTGACTGCCAGCGAGGCCATCGGGTCGTGTTCGTTATTGGGCGTGCGTTCGGTCAGTTCTCCGTCGACGCTGAAATCGTCCCAGAAACCGAGGATGGCATTGTCCCATTTGTCGGCTTTGGACGAGGTGCGGAAGGTGACGCCCTGAACGTTTTGAGTCGTCAGCGCCATATTTCCGTATGCCGGGTCGGTTTTTTCCACACTGTCGGAATAAAAAAAGATTCCGCTCACGCCGTTCTGCTGCCGGTATTCGTTCCTGTTATTTCTGGCTCCGTCGGGGATAAAATCGCCTTTCCAGTCGTTGTGAAACTTACTGCCGTCTTTCCCGATAAAGTTGCGCAGCGAACCGCAGACGGCCACCTCAAGCGGAGCGGCAGTCGTGTTGGTTACTTCGTAAGCCAGTACCGCCAGGGGCAGTCCGCTGTTTTCCTCATCTCCGGGAATCAGCGGGTTAAAGCCCTTGACGGTCACTTTTACCGGTAATTCTTCGTCCGACAGATGTACCTGTCCGAAGGGATAGGCCGCGTCGAAGGATGCACGGGCAAATCGCGGAAAACCGTGGTGATCTACCGGACGCCCTTCGTAGTGAAGGTATTCGTGTGCATACAGAGGCCCTGCCAGCAGAGTCGTAACGGGCTTCCCCTGTGGCGGCGAAGCATAGACGGCAAAGAACGGGGCGTCGTTTCCCGTTGTTACCGTACTGTAATGTTTGGCGGGAATATTCATAATTTCCCAGTCTTTCAGTTCGCCTCTTCCGCCGAGCGATACCGTTCCCGTTCCGATACCGCCCAGCGGTAAGGCTATCCGGTACAGGTGTTCGCTGTCATAATGCTTTAACACCGGCCACGCTGCCGGCTTCCATTCCTGCGCACTCAGCAGAAGGGGCAACAGACCTCCCGCGAGTATCAATTTTAATTTACTTGTATTCATTTCGTTATTAATTTGATATTGATTTTCTTTAAAACTGTTTCTTCTATCTTATTTAGTGCATTGTAAAAGTATGATTTTTATAGCATACAGATGACACTGATTGTCATGATTTTCGCAGATAAATCCGTGTTCATCTTTTTAAATCTGTGTCATCCGTGTGCTAAATACGCTAACGCTTCGTTCCGGTTTCTACTAAATGTTAGTATCGAACGGTACTAACACTTAGTACCGGACAGTACTAAGGTTTAGTATCGGGTAGTACTAACACTTAGTACCGGGCGGTACTAACGTTTAGTTCCGGCATATCATTGTGCGCGATTTGCCGGAACGTTCGGCTGTTCAACCAGTAAGGGGTATTCCAGCGTCACCGTACGCGGTTGCTTCAATCCATTGCTGCTGCCGGTGTACTGCGTGACGATACTGAGCAGGTACTCGCCATCGGGCAGGCCGGTCGGAACAACGAAACTTACCCGTGAAGGGTCATTGATGCCGATGGCCGTGGCTGGAACGAAGAAGGAATCGCCGCCGTTCGTGGGCGTGAGCCTGAGACCCGTTTCGGGACTGCTACCGGAAATCTTGATCTTGCTGCCGTGAATGTGCACCATGCCACCGCGCGTGAGGCTTGTGTTTACCTCTCCGGTAACGACGTCTTCGACCGAGCTGATCATGTTCGGTACTCGCGCCATTCCCAGTACCGTTACTTCAACGGACTTCAGCGATGTGCGCAGTTCCTTCGACGGAAGCAGCTTGGCGACCAGGCGATTTTTGGAGGGATCCCACCTGGCGGCGTCGCCGATGAAGATGCCGGTTGATTCGATGTAGGTAATGCCCAGGCCAAATTCCACCCGCTGTCCACGCAGGGCGCGCTGCATCGCAGTGCCTTTCAGTAAATCATAAGACGCCAGCAATGTGACGGGGCTGATGTCTGTTCCACGTTCCACGGCGTCGGCGATCAGGTCGTTGATGCCAGCTGAACCGTTACTCACTATGCGACCGATACGGTCGTCTTTCCTTTGTGTCAATGATGCGTCGTAAAGTTCGACTACCACCTTGTTTTTATTTTCTGCCATAGATTTTATTTTAATATGAATAAATCCGTTTTGAGAATTATGAATTATAAATCAGGAATCAGGAACGGGTTGCCACGCCATCATAATTCACAATTCATAATTCATAATTAACTCCATCGTGTTATTTCCAGGGATCCGACTGGGTAATATTTGCGTTATTATCCATAACGGACT
Organism: Tannerella sp.; assembly: GCA_031265585.1. Taxonomy (GTDB): domain Bacteria; phylum Bacteroidota; class Bacteroidia; order Bacteroidales; family Tannerellaceae; genus Tannerella. The sequence goes on from JAISCL010000012.1 coordinate 2,479, forward strand.
GCGGTACCGGCCAGACGTAGCCCTTGGTTGCATCAAAGCGTATCGGCTCCGCGATAATCTTTTCACACGCCCAGTGCCCGCAACTGTCCTGATAGGCCTGAAAGCTTGCATTGACGCCGTATAATACATTGCCCGGCGGATTCATGTAAATCTCGGCCTGTTTGGTACGCAATAAATCCCAGTAGCGCTTATCTTCCATAACCATTTCGACACGGCGTTCGTGGAAAATCTTTGCCCGCATTTCCGCCTGGTTGCCGAGCAGCGGCGCCACCGAAGGCAATCCGCCCCGTTTGATGCGGATTTCATCCATCGCCCAGCGAATGGAATCGTTCGCCGGCTCGCACTCGTTCAGGCTTTCGGCCAGGAAAAGCAGGGCTTCCCCGTAACGGTAAATAATCCAGTTCTGGAATCCGCTCTGAAAAAGCGACTCCATTTCCACGCCCTTGATACACCAGTAACCGCTGCGTCCGCCGCCGCCTTCGCCACCGATGGCTTCCTGATTTGTTACTTTGTAATCAGGATGCGACTGAAACGGAGTATAGGCGCCGTTGGCCCGCAGGACAGGCTCGCCGGGCAGGAGATACCATGCTTTCAGGCGTTTGTCCCGGTTTTCCCACGGATGCACAAAGTCATACAAAGGCGATTCGTAGATCGTTTTTCCATCCACACATTCGTAATCGTCCACCAGATCGCGGGGCGCGCTGAAACTGGCCCATCCGACACCCCGCAAACTTACACCACCCGGAATACCTACCAGATTTGTCACGTTCGTAATTTCATTTTCCACATATTGACGGGCTAAAATCGTTTCGTCATCCAGGTTGTTTGTTGAACTTTCAAAGAGCTTGACGAAATCATCTTCCAGCCTGTATTCGCCGGACTGAATGACGCCCTGAATCGCGCTTGCCGCTTCACGCCACAGTTGCTGACTGCTTTTGTCACTCATTCGCTGTCCGTGGAACTGGTCGAGACAGGCCAGCCACATCAATACTTCCGTTTTCATGCACAGGGCGGCATAACGGGTTATTTTGCCGCTTTTGTCCTTCACGTCCGGTAGCCAGGCGATGGCCTTGTCCAGGTTTTCAACGGCATAGTCGAATACTTCCCTGCGCGGACTCTTTCCTATATTGCGGGACTCTTCCAGGGTCAAGGGCTTTTCCCTGACTAACGGGACATCGCCATATTGCCGCGCCAGATAAAAATATTTCATCGCCAGGATAAATCGGGCTTCCCCTTCCATCCGGTTACGCACGCTTTCGCTGTCAAACGGCACGTTCTGCAGATTCTCCAGAAAATACAGGATATGATGAATTTCGTCATACTTCCACCTGTTTCCTCCATTGCTATTGCTTAACATGTGACCTACTGCAGGATGAAGGTTCCCCTGTTTGATTTCGCCCATACCGCCGTCACCCCATGCATTGGTCATGATGGCATTGTCGCTGTAACATTCTCTCCAAAATCCGTACGCATCGGTAAGGTAGCTGTACAAAGTATTCAGCGCCATTTGTGCATCCGACTCGGATTTCCAGAAGGTGGTCACGTCCGGCGTATGCAGGGGCGCCTGTTCCAGTACATCCGAACAGGACGTAAACATAAGAATAACGGTTGTTATAATTAAAAATATCTTTTTCATATCGAATTAAAATTGAAGTTGAATACCAAATGCAAATGTTCTCATCAGCGGATAATATCCGCCTTCGGGGTCGAATCCGATGTAGTCGGAAAGGATGCCCAGGTTTTGACCGGACAGGTACACGCGCAGATTATCAATGCCGACCGGTTTGCTCCACGAGGCAGGCAGGGTATATCCGAGCTGTACATTCTGTATTTTCAGATAATTGGCCTTGCGCAGCCAGTAGGAGGAATAACTGGTGTCGTTTCCCGTCATGTTCGTCGTCAGGCGGGGATAGGAGGCGCCCGGATTGTCGGGTGTCCACGAATCCTTATGCATCGGACGGGCATTTGTCGTCAGGTAAAACGCCCATCCTTCGTATCCGCTGATATAACGCATGTTATTGAATCTCCCGTAGAAGGAGGCCGACAGGTCGAAACCTTTGTATCCGGCTCTCAGACTGGCGCCGAAGCGTACCGGCACCTTGTCGTTGATGATGACCCGGTCGTCGCCGTCAATCCGTCCGTTACCCTGGTCGGGAATGCCGTCGCCATCCGTATCCACCGTCAGCTGATCCTTGAATTTGATATTGCCGGCCGTCACGTTGGTCTGTTTGGCCAGATCCGGGTCGTTCGGATCCTGGAACAGTCCGATGGCTTCATATCCGTAAGCCATTTGCAACTGCGTGCCCACGTCGGTGAACGTATTACCGCTGATCCACGGGCCTGTACCGTACAAATCCAGCACCCTGTTCTTCGAATAATTCAGATTGAAATCGACTCCGACGCTCCAGTCTCCGAAACGGTCGTTGTATCCGGCCAGCAGCTCCAGACCCCGGTTGCGCATCTTCAGCGCATTAATGTAGGGAGCGCTCAGTCCGTACTCTATCGGCACGGGAGCGCGGTAGAGTATGTCTTCCCGGATGTTGTTGAAATATTCAAACTCCAGGGAAATCCGGTTGTTCAGGAGGCCGAGTTCGATGCCGAGATTGGTCATTTTCGCCTTTTCCCACGAGATGTCCGGGTCGTAGGATGCCGAACTCCATGCCGTTGCAGCAAAGTTTCCGCCATAGGCATACCCTTTATAGTTGAAACTTAACAAATCCTTTGTCTCGTAGCGTCCGATTTTGAGCGCGTCGCCCAGGATACCCCACGAGCCGCGCAACTTGAGGCGCGACACGTACGGATTACCTTCCAGGAAACGTTCCCGGTGCAGGTTCCATCCGCCCGAGAAGGAGGGGAAAACGCCCGTCCGGTGGCCTTCCGTGAAACGGGAAGCGCCGTCGATACGCACATTCGCTTCCAGCATGTATTTGCCGTCGAAATCATACGCCACGCGTCCGAATCCGGAAGCCATGGCCGACTGACCGGCCGATCCGCCGTTGTCCTTGTTGTCCTGATAGATGTCCAGCACATAAATGTCGCTGAACGCCGGATTCCGTCGGGAGGCGCTGTACGATTCGTCGTAGCTGTACTCCTGCGAATATCCCGCCATGAAGGACAGATTATGCTTCTCCGCCAGGGAAAGGAAATAGTCGCTGGTGACCTGCAGGATACGGTTCAGGTCGGCGTTGGTGTATTCGCCCAGCGTCTGCGTAGTCAGCAGGCCCGGACGGCTGACGTTTCCGTCTTCATCATAAAAAGTGATGGGACGGGTGTAATTGTGCCGTCTCCGGTCGGTTGTCCTCAGTGAAAACATCGGGCGAACGTGCCAGTTGGCAACCGGGTTAATATCGGCTGTGAAAATGGACAGCATCTCCTTGTATTTGTCGACATTGGTTCCACCCTGCGCCAATTCGGCGATCGGATTCCCGCCCAAACCGGTGCCGGCCATATACTGCCCCTGTGAATTAACGACTCGCGCTACAGGCTCGTTGCGGGTAGCTGCCGTCAGATAGCTTTCCGCGCCACCCTGCGGTTCGTTCAGATGCGTTTCCGTGTACTGCACACTTGCCCGCAGCGATAACCATTTGGTCATGATAAACGTCAAATCCGGCTTGATTATGTAACGGTTATAGTTGTTTCTTTCCACACTTCCCGCCTGATAGTCATACGCCGCCGACACATTGTACTTCAGCATCTTCGTCTTTCCGGCAAACGATACATGATTGTTGTTAATCAGTTGATTGTGTTTAAAGATCTCCTTATACCAGATGGTTTCCCTGCGTTTTCCCGTGCGGAAATCATCAAAATCCTGCTGCGTGTACAGCGGGTCGTTGCCGTCGTTGGTGCGCGCCAGATTATACAAATTCATGAAATCTTCCGCACCTGCATAGTCAATGAATTGCAACGGATTTTGTACGCCGACGCTCGAATTTACCGTCACCTGCAGTTCCTTCCTGTCCGTTCCGACTTTGGTCGTCACCAGTATGACGCCATTGGCGGCGCGCGAACCGTAGATAGCGGCGGAAGCGGCATCCTTCAGGATCGAAATGCTTTCTATGTCATTCGAATTGAGGGTGTAAATGTTTCCCGGGACGCCGTCGATAATAACCAGTATACCTGAACTGCCTCCAATCGTGGAAGTGCCCCGGATATCCATCGACGCGGCATTGCCGGGCTGTCCGCTGGACTTGGTCACGTTCAGTCCGGGAGACTTGCCCTGCAGCAGTTCCTGAATATTGGTGACCGGCTGCCCCTCAAGCACATCCGACTTGATCGTACCCACGGCTCCCGTCAGGTTCACCTTCTTCTGGGCGCCGTAGCCGATTACTACGACCTCTTCAAGGGCCTGAGTATCTTCTATTAATTTGACAATTAGGGGTTTACCCACCCCCCCCCCAGCAGAATCCGGGAGACGCTGATTTCCTGGGATACGTACCCGATGTAGCTTATTTGAAGCACGGCTGTTTCCGATACATTCAGGCTGAAATGGCCGTCTGCGTCGGTGGAGATTCCGTTTGTCGTGCCTTTTTCGATTATGTTGGCGCCGATGATCGGGTCGCCGGATGCGTCTGTCACCGTGCCGGATACGCTCGTCCGGTTCTGGGCTTTCTCTTTCGTCCCGGTCGTTCCGGGGGTGACGGATGCTGTAAGGATGATGTCCCTGTCCATTACTTTATAGGACACTTCATAGCCTTTGAACAGCTGATCCAGAACCGTATACACATGCTTGTTTTTTACATTAACGGATACCAGGCGGCTGGTGTTGACTAATTTACTGTTGTAGTAAAAATTAAACTCCGTTTCATTCTCTATCGTTTCAAGCACTTCGGCGACGGTCTTGCCAGACAGGTTCATGGTGATATACGTGTCCTGTGCGTAAGACCCGGAGGCGAAGGCGAAACTGACCGATACGAATAATAAGATACAGGTTAGTCGCATAACTCTCTTAAATTTTTGTTTCATACACTTGTTTACTTTTTAATAATTAAAAAAACTGTTTTTCTGATATGGAAACGCTGCTGCAAACAGGCTTCCGTTTGTTCTTCCGTAATAGATTCTTTCTCGATTACGTGCTTTTCATTCTCCTTTTTTCTCCATAGGCATGTTGTTTTTCAGGGTTAGACATTCTGTTATTTACCTCTTTTCCGGGACTGCGTCCGTGACGCCCGGCTGCCGTCTCCGGACAGTCCGGTTCGGAAGGTGCAGAATACGCATGTTTCCATACGCCCCCGGCGCCTTCCTTTTTATCCTGTAATATGACGGTTTCTCTTTTCATTTTTTTCCTCCTCTATATATACGACAATTCTACACCCCCACTACCCTAAACAAAACAGGAAAAAAATTTGAT
>JAISCL010000031.1 GCA_031265585.1 Tannerella sp.
CGCCACAAAATTATTAACGATGAAAAATAACGACAAAATCCTCTGCGAAAATTTAGCAACACTTTTGTCCACTTGAACAAATGTCCTGAAAAAAAGCAACACTTTTGTCCATTATACCACAAATTACAATTTTATAAATGCAAAAGTATTAAATATATTTGAGATATGATCCTGTTTTCCGATCACTTTCCCCTCTCCGGCTGTGTTTGTAGAGACAGCGCCATACGGTATGCCGAAACTCCACCGTTGTAGTAGTTATGTTTTACAGCGCGTGTGATGAATCTTTTTTTTTCGTAGAGCCGGATCGCTGCGGTATTGTCTGTTCTTACTTCAAGGAAGACGGCCTGCAGATTTTTTTCATTTGCGCAGGCTATTGTTTTATCCATAAGGATATCCGCTATGCCCAGGCCTCTGTATCCGGGGGCTACGGCAATGGAATAGATGCGTCCGGTATGGTGACGCCGGCTTATGATGAATGAGAGGTAGCCTGCCGTCACACCGTTGTGCTCCGCAACTAAAAAGAGCCCTTTGGCGCGCGTCATCAGATAGGCAATCTGCCAGCGCGAGAATGCATCTGCGCCGAAACAGGTGTTTTCTATTTTCATGACTTCCTCCAGGTCTCCGGGTGAAGCCTGTTTTAGCGTTACAGCGGGTTTCATCGTGATTTCAGTTCCAGCGAGCGCACGAAGTAATTCAGAATCCGATAGTATAGTTCATCTCCCAGTATGGTGTCTTCTATGCCGTGGTCTATGCTTGGATTGTCGTTGATCTCTATGACGATGGCTTTGTTGTTTATCATTTTAAGATCGACCCCGTACAGGCCTTTTCCGATCAGCGATGTCGCTTTCAGGGCGGTTCTGATCACGTGCTGCGGAACCTGGTATAACGGCAGGGTATCGACCTGTCCGGTACGGTCGCTTCCTTTGAGGCTGCTGTGGTTATAGATCTGCCAGTGGCCTTTAGCCATGTAATATTTACAGGCATAGAGGGCTTCCCCGTTAAGGATGCCGATACGCCAGTCGAACGCGGTAGGGATGTATTCCTGTGCAAGCACAATGGCCGATTTTTCAAACAGGATATCCAGCGCGTTCCTGAAACCGGCTTCGTCGGATACTTTATGCATTCCATGGGAGAAGGAGCCGTCGGGGATCTTAATGATAAACGGAGCGCCTAACGATGAAGCGATTTCGTTGAAGTCGTTCCCGCTTGTTCTGAATATCAGCCTGGAGGCCGGCGTCGGGATCTTTTCCCTTTCGAGCAGTTCGCTGAGGTATACCTTGTTAGTGCATCGGATAATGGACACCGGATCGTCTATTACGACCATTTCATTCTGCCGGGCTTTCTGGGAGAGGTGGAAGGTGATGTGATTCAGCGATGTTGTCGAGCGGATGAACAGGGCATCAAACTCCATCAGCTTGGCCGAATCGTCTTCGGTTATGAGTTCCGCATGGATATCCATTTTTTTTGCAATATCCAGGAATTTGCTCAGCGCTTTCCTGTTGCTTGGCGGAAATTTTTCTTCCGGATCGTGAAGTATGGCCAGATTATACCGGCATTGCTTCGGTGAACGGGGGACGCGCCAGATCTTTTTGTTGAAATTATCCAGCGCACAGGCAAAAAAGTCCTGCTCCTCGCTGGAAAGGCTTTGCAGCGGAATCGACTGTATCGATTCTATCTGGTTCCGCCGGTTTGCGTTGAATGTCACCCGGAGCAACGGGGAGGGATAGTTGTCAAATATGAAACGTGCAATACGTTCCAGTCCTTTTTCCCGACAGGTGCCGAAATATACGTTCAGGTACCAGATCTCTCCTTTGGGGATATTGTTTTTTTGTATCCACTGGTAGCAGATCCTGTGCAGGACGCTGCCCATCCGGACGCCGGTGCCGCTCTCCAGCTTATTGATAATATCGACTCCGGGAACAACTTTGTGTCCGCGGGCCTGTGCCAGCAGTGAACAGTAATATCCTTCGGAGTTATAACTGTAATTGCCGCTGAGGTTAATGACAAGTTTGGAATCCTTTCCGTTCGGTTTATGTTTCAGGTAATCCGATACGGTCAGCAGGCTGTTTGTTTCGTAATACGGTTTCCAGTCGTTCAGGCTATCCAGCAGAATCAGTACACTATTCATAAGATCATTTTTAACTCTTCAGAACGTCCATCCTGCATCCGACTTCCTTTCCGGAGAATGCCAGGCCCGAGCAGGACGATCTTTTTGCCTTTGCCTTGATATTTCCCGTAATAATCCCAAAATGTCCATTAGCGCATTGATTGATTCTCTTCCGGGAGTCTGTCCCCACGTTGGGACGCCCTGCCGGAAGCTCCGGGAACCCGTCCCCACAGTTGGAAACCTTCTAATGGATATTTGGGGATAATTTTTATCGTGAATCTGCTTTATTACATGGAGAAGCAGGGTAGCCGTTTTCGTTTTTGAATGATATTTCAGTTCGCAGACGACGACGGTGTCGGTTTGTTCCAGTACGGCGTCGATGCGTCCCTGGCCGGTCAGTACCTCGCCCTGCGCCTTGAAGCCCAGTACGTTCATCCACGACAGGAAGAGCGGATGGTAATACTTTTGGCGGATATGATCCGGCAGGTTTTCGCGGGTGTCGCCGTCTTTTGTGACCATCGCATCAATACGTTCCGAAAAATAATATTCCAGTTCTTCCTGCGTATAGCCACATATTGCTGCATAACTTTCGTCCATTGTAATATCGTCGAGACTGTTCAGCGCCGAGAAAATCGACAGTTTGGCAAATTTGGAAACGCCGGTCAGGAAGACAAACTGCAAATGTTCATCGGTTGCTTTCAGGATTTTGTAAAAGCTTTGAAGCGACTCCTGAATGGCTTTCAGCGCTGCCGGCGATTTACTCATCACATCCAGTATCGGCGCATCGTATTCATCTATCAATACAACCACCTTTTCGCCGGTTTTGCGATGCAGTTCCGTGATTAACTCTCTGAAGCAATCCGGAACGTATTCGGAAAACAGTGTAATTTCATTTTCGCGCGCTTTAATTTTTAACCGGACAGATAAACTGCGTTCTATTTCTTCCGGCGTATCATGTTTAATAGCCGTCCAGTCAATCCGGATAAAGGGATTGCTGTTCGACCAGTCCCATTTATCATCAATGTAAAGGCCTTCAAACAGCTCTTTATGTCCGTTGAACAATGCATCCAGCGTGCTGATGAGCATGGACTTTCCGAAGCGGCGCGGACGGGAAAGGAAATAAATTCTCCCTGTTGTAATCAATTGGAAGATTAGCTCAGTCTTGTCTACGTATAACAAATCCTGACTGCGCAAGACTTCAAATGATTGTGTTCCTATCGGCAAATTCTTCATATTAATTGAAAGTTGAAAATTACTTTTTATGCGGCAAAGATAACGATTATTTATTACATAAACCGGATTTCATTTGAACATTACGGTTTCTGCCGAACGAAGCGTCCCGGCGGGGGACGCCGGGACGCCGGGATTATATCGTGTGCAATGCACAAAGACCGGGGGCCGATTAAACCTCCAGGCTGTATGGCGCCCGTATCGCATTGGAACGCCGTTTGTTCGCTTCGCTGTCGTTTGAAAATTCTTCCTTTTCAGGATTCCAGACTAATTTCCGGTTGAACTCGTAGCACAGGTTTACGATCATGCACAGGGAAGCCGTCCGGTGTCCGATTTCTACGGTACTTAGCGGTTGTTTGCGTGTTTTCATCGCGTTCAGGAAGTCCGTATAATGATCGCTGCTTCTGTACAGTCTGATTTCATTTTCTCCTATCTCGTGGTTTTGCAGTTTGGCCGGGATGGTATCCAGGAAGCTCCTGCTGATGTCTATAATGCCGTTGGTTCCGATGAAACGGACGGCATTGCCCTCATCTTCCCGGAAGCGTTCATGTGTCATGACCACCCCGTTGGCGTAACGCATGGTTAATGCTTTATAATCCGTTCCGGACGAGTTCGCAGGCATGACGGAAGTTACGCCATGAGCGCTGCATGTTTCCGACCTGCAAGACCCGGCCGTATTTTTCGACGGCATTGGCCATTGCGCGTCCTTCTGCAATGCTGTGCGCCATCGGTTTTTCCACGTATACGTCTTTTCCGGCCCGGCAGGCTTCTATTGCCAGTATGGCGTGCCAGTGATCCGGTACGGCGATAATGACGCCGTCAATATCTTTCCGGTCAAGCAGTTCCCTGTAATCGGCATACGCTTTGAATCCTTTGTATGCCCTTCCCTTTGCCTTGGTTGTTTCGCCTTCGACAATTTCCTGCAGCGCCTGCAGGCGGATGGAATCGCAGTCCGCCGCCGCGACGAGAGCGGTTCTGCGTGCAAATTCGGGAGCCAGCGTCCACCTTCCTCTTCTGTTCACAGGATATGATTTATAGATTTATAACGTTTTTCATGCAAAACGTGACAAAGATAACGCAAATCAAAAATAAAACAATTAATTATCCCGTTTTTTCCCTTTCTTATACAGTTGCCTGGCGTTGAGGATATTTTGCCAGAGGATATATCCGGCCGGGGCGAGGGCGGTCAGCGGATGGAGGTAGGTCTGCGCCATCCATATTCCGAGGATTGTATTTTTCTGTCCGAGTCCCTGGCCGGACGAGACGGGGTCTCCGTAATGCTTTCCGATCCTTCTGCCGGCGGCGAACTGCAGGCAGCACAGGATGAGTGATGTGACGAACAGTCCGGTTTCGATCCGGTAGTCCGGGCTGTCGCGGTTCAGCATAAAGTTGACGGTCGTTCCCGTGACGACCGTCAGCGCCGCCACCCACAGGTAAAAGGCCATTTTGGGTATGCCGAGCAGCGCTTTGTGTGCTTTGGGCATTCCGTACCGCAGGGCAATGGCGACAAATAGGGGCAGGATCAGGATCGGGAAAACCTTCCGGCAGATGTACCACACGGACTGCATAAACGTTATTTCCCCGTGCATTCCCGTGAGGGAGAAGTATACCGGGGCGGCGACGGCCACGGCGACATTGCAGAATAATACGTATGTGGTGAGAAAGCCGACGTTCCCCCCGAGCATCCCCGTGATGACGGCAGCCGCGGTGGCTGTGGGCATGAGCAGGCAGAGCATGGCGGCCTGTGCGATGACCGGGTCGAAGGGCAGTATCAGGTAATAAAGCCCGATACTTCCGGCCAGCTGGATGAGTAGCAGCCATGCCTGCGCCGGATGAAACCGGATGTCTTTGAAGGAGATTTTGCAGAACGTAAGCAGCAGCATGACAAAAAGGAGGGAAGGCGTCAGAAAGGAAAGGCGGCTGACCCACTGGTGAGTCAGCGCGCCGGTGATCATTGCGATCGGAAGCGTCCAGTCTTTTATGAATTGCCGCATTTCAGGCGCTTACCGGATCGGGATATACTGTACAAAAGCTTCGATGGCTTCGTAGGCTGCCAGTCCGAGCTGCCGGTATGTTTCGGCCGTGGCGCGGTTGCGGTCTTCGGCGCGCTGCCAGAAAAGGCGTTCGTCGTCTCCGAGGAAGGGTGCGCTTTCGGCCTGCGACTGATGCTTGAGGATAGCGTTCCGTTTCTGGCGCAGTTCTTCGGGGCTGATCGGCACGGCCATTTCCACGTGGTCCATTTCCCATTCGGCCCAGGCGCCGCGGTACATCCAGACGCGGCAGTTCTTCATCCACGGCAGGTCTTTCACCCCGTCTATGGCGGCCAGGACGGCATCCAGGCAGACTTTGTGCGTTCCGTGCGGATCGGCCAGGTCGCCGGCTACGAAGATCTGGTCCGGTTTTATTTTCAGCAGCAGTTTTTTGACTGTCTCCACGTCCTTTTCGCCCAGCGGCTTCTTTTTTACCAGTCCCGTTTCGTAGAACGGCAGGTCAAGGAAATGGATATTTTCGTCTTTCAGCCCGGAATAGCGGCTGGCATGACGGGCTTCCTCGCGGCGGATCGTCCCTTTCATAAACAGCACGTCCGGGCGTTCGGGCCTGCCGTCTTCCTTCTTTTCGTAGCGCAGGTAGCGGATGATTTCTTCGGCTTTTGTCTTGAGCCTGCTGTCTTTCGGCGAGTACCTGGCGCATACGTCCAGCAGGTATTCGCAGTAGCGTATCACCTCCTCGTCCCCTACGGCGATATTTCCGGAGGTCTGGTAGGCCACGTGCACGGTGTGATGCTGGTCACAGAGCCTGCGGAACGTTCCTCCCATCGAAATCACGTCGTCGTCGGGGTGCGGGCTGAAGACGACGATCTTTTTCGGGTAGGGTTCGGCGCGTTCCGGGCGGTTGGAGTCGTCCGCGTTCGGCTTGCCGCCCGGCCACCCCGTGATCGTATGCTGTATGTCGTTAAATATTTTGATATTGACATTGTAGGCCGAGCCGAAGATGGCCAGCAGTTCTCCCAGCCCGTGCTCGCTGTAGTCTTTGTTTGTCAGCTTCAGGATGGGCTTGCCTGTCAGCTGGCAGAGCCATATAATGGCTCTGCGGATGAGCTTGTTGTCCCATTCGCAGTTGGTAACCAGCCAGGGGTGGCTGATGCGCGTCAGGTGGTAGGCGGACGAGAGGTCGATGACGGCCTTCGCATTGGAATGGTGCTGCAGGCAGGTGGCCGGAAGGGCGTCGGTTGCCGGCCCCTCGACGGTCTGCCTGATCATCGCCGCCTTGCTTTCGCCCCAGGAGATCAGGACGACCTTTTTCGCCTCCATGATGGTTCCAAGCCCCATCGTGATGACTCCCGCCGGAATGTTTTCGAGGGAGTTGAACGACTGTGCGGATTCTTTCCGGGACGTATTGTCCATAAGCGCCAGACGGGTATGCGCGTTCATCGATGCGCCGGCGCTGTTCAGCCCGATCGTGCCGGCCATTCCGATGCCGAGGAGCATATAGTCTATCCCGCCGAACTCCTTTATTTTCTGCTCGTATTTTTCGCAGAAGTCGTAGATGTCGTTTTTATTCATGAAACCGTCCGGATAGAACACGTTTTTTTCCGGAATATCCACCTGGTTCAGGAACGCTTCCTGCAGCTGGTACAGGTTGCTTCCTGCCGCATTGGTAAGCGGATAAAACTCATACAGGAGGAAGATCACGACATTGCGGAAGCTCAGCTTTTCTTTTTCGTGCATCCGGATCAGGTGCTGGAACAGGGTGTGCGGCGAGCGTCCTCCCGGCAGGACGAGCACGAATTTCCTTTTCGCCTTTTGCCGGCTGCGTATTTCCCCGGCGATTTCCTGCGCGATTTCCAGCGAGCCTTCGTCCATGGAAGCGAAAATATGCGCCGGGATTTTTTCAAAGCGTGTCAGCACGCTGTATTCGAACTCATTTTCCGGCTTGTAGTATTTTTCCGGGATACGTATCAGTGTAATCTGCGAACTTAAATTTTTTCTCATAACGAAAGACTTAAAAGTTTATATACAGACCGCAAAGATAGGAAAAATTCCGCAGAAACAAGCCGCCTGCCGGCAAATGTCAGGAAATCGCCGCTGCGCAACACCCGGAGCGGTTCCTGAAAAAACCTGCTTCATATATTCAGTCAATCCGTTCCGCTGAGGGCGGTGCGTCTTCGGCATTGCTGCCCCACGTATAGTTCGGGCGGTTGCCCATGACCAGAATCAGCTTGCCGCCGTCCTTGATGTCTTCGTGGCTGAACCACGGCTTGTGCCAGGGCTTGCCGTTCAGGGTGGCGCTTTGCACGTACTTGTTTTCGTGCGAGCAGCCAGTGGCTTTTATTTCAAAACGTTTGCCGTTGCCCATGTCAATGCTGATTTCGCGGAACAGCGGGCTGCCGATGTTGTATGCCGGCATGCCCGGCGTGACGGGATAGAAGCCCATCGCCGAAAAGACGGCAAAGGCCGACAGGCCGCCTCCGTCCTCGTCACCCGGAACGCCCATCAGGTCGTTGCGAAACCACATGCCGAGTAGCTGGCGGACGCGCTTCTGCGTCATCCACGGCTGGCCGGCGTAGTTATAGAGGTAAGGGATGTGCATGGAAGGCTCGTTGGCCATTGAGAACTGGCCGATGTTGCCCGTCTGGTCGGGGATCTTGTGATAGAACTCGGACTTGCCCATGCCCATCGGCTCGCGGAAGGTGTTGTCGAGGTTGCGGGCGAAGTTTTCGGCGGAACCCATCAGGCGTATCAGGTCGGCCGGATTGTGCGGCACGTCCCAGCGGTATGTCCAGCCGTTGTTTTCGTCGTAGTAATCCCTCAATCCGGGGCCGCCGGAGAAGCGGTAGTCGAACGGGGCGATGAAGTTTCCGTCGCAGTCCCTGGGGTGGAGGAAGCCCGTCGCCTCGTTGTAGAGGTTGCGATAGTTGTACGACGTCCGCAGGAAATAGCGGTAATCGTCTTCCAGGCCGAGTTCCTTTGCTATTTGCGACAGGCACCAGTGGTCGAACGACGTTCCCGTGGTCACGGCTACGGGCTGGCGCTTTTCGAAGGAGTTGACTTCCCGGACCGTTTCCGCTTCGCCCGGTTTCAGTGCGGGGAAATAGCCTTTTTCCCTGTAAAATGCGTCCAGCGCTCCGGCTTCCGCCCGCACCCAGGGGATGAGCGTGGATTCTGTGAGCGCCTTTTTGCAGGCCTGATACGCCGCGTCGAGGTCGAAGCCGCGCAGGCCCTTGACGTATGCGTCCCAGACGACGGCGACGGCGTGGTTGCCGTTCATGCGGTGGCTGTCGCCCGTGACTTCGGGGAAGGTCGGCATCCAGTCTTCGGACGATGCCTGCGCCATCCGGATGTATGACCGGATCATATCGAGTTCCCGTTCCGGCTCAATCAGGATCCGGAGCGGATGCACGGCGCGGTAGGTGTCCCAAATCCAGTCGTCCGTGTAGAAGGGCGTCCCGCCGTCTTCGCGGACTTTCCCGCCGGCAAAAGCGTCGTAGTAGCGTCCGCCTTCGGAGATGTTTATCATGCGCTCGCACGTTCGGTAGAGAGATGTATAGAACGCGGACTTTTCGTCGTCCGTGCCGCCCGTCACGCGGATTTTACCCAGCGTCGCGTTCCAGAGGTCGCGTCCGGTGCGGGCGATTTTCTGATAATCGTACGTGTCGATTTCGCTGCGAAGGTTGGCTTCCGCCTGTTTTTCGTCGATAAACGAGACGCCGTAGCGCAGATGCACCGTCTTCGCCGTCCCGAAATCAAGCACGAGCGCACGGTTGCGCCCTTCCGCCCGTTTTACGCCCGTATCCGTCTTCCCGCCGGACAAGATACCGGAGGACAGAGGCTTTTCCAACGTCTCGAAAAACACGTACACGTTCATCGCCCCGCCTTTCATGCCCGAAATGCGCTGGTAGCCCGTCACGCCTTCTTCGCCGATACCGATTCCGCCGTTGCGCGTGTTCAGTATCAGCAGATGCGGCCCGTCTTCCTTCTCGAACGTGATTTCGTAAACGCCCGAACGGTGCGACGGTGCAAAATGCACGTTCACCTGCGGCTCGTCCAGAAAGACATCGTAGCTGTACGGTGTGATTTTTTCCTGATCATACGCATAACTCAGCACGGGCGACAACTCCTGCGCACCCGAAACGGGACTGATGTTGAACGCCGAACTGCCGCGATGACTTGTGACAATCACCGGCAGGCCGTGCACAACGTCCGACGTATAGTCGCTCCGTTCGGGATAGACCCGCAACATGCTGTACGGCAAGTGAACGGTCGGATAAGTCGGCACAAGGATGTGACTGATGTTTCCCATATACGGATT
>JAISCL010000157.1 GCA_031265585.1 Tannerella sp.
CTGTTGATCGTAGCGTTCACCGATTCGCCGGAGTTGAGGATATTATTGATGATAATATCCGAACCGTTAACCGACGACTTCACGATCGTGATGTTGTAATTTTCTTCCATAATCACCCCATCAATAATCGCCTGTTGTTTAATCCTGAAAGAACCGACATAAACGTCGCGTGAATCGTCGTCTTTCTCGCAAGCCATGCAGCAAACCAGCGCTGCAACCATTAAAATGGATTTAAAAACTAAATTTTTCATTGTTTAAAATACTATTAAATTAATACTAAGAAAATTGGTTTAAAATTTATTGCGGCATAATCGCCTTATTCTACAGTTGAATCTTTTAAAACGCACCGTATCGCAGGACAACCCCTGCCTGGAGGGCGTGAATGCGCCAGTCGGAGCCGGGAAGAACGCTGTTCAGCCCGGCGTTGAAGGCGGCAAAGGGCGAGAGGGTGAGCTTCCGGCTCAGGAAGAGGTCGTATCCCGCCCCGAAACGGGCATCGCAGCGCACCTTTATGCCGGGAACGTTTTCCGTCGTACCGAAGCCCCGGTTGCCGGTCTTCACCTTCCCATACGTCCTGAAGCCGGCGCCCGGCCCCGCGAAAACGTAGAAGGGCGAACCGGGCAGGCAGTACTTCAGCGTGGGGGAGAGATGGAGGTAGCTGAGCGTAGCCCGGTAGCCGGACTTGCCGTTATACAGGTCTTCCTCCCGGACTTTCCCGGTGGACATGCTGTTGTAGAAATCCAGCCAGACCAGCAGGCTGAAACGGCGGGAAAACTGCATGTCGATCTGGCTCGTCGCCAGCAGCCCGAAGCGGGCGGGGGGATCGTTGCCCCTGTCCTTGTGAATGGCGTAGCCGAATCCCGCTCCCGGGCCGGCGCTCACCTGTATCTGCGCTTCCGTCGCGGCGGACAGGCCTGCCAGCGCACAGATCATCATCATAATAAATGTTCTTTTCATTTTCTTTACTGTTTAAATAACGTCCGCAAATCTATATACTAATTATTTCTCAATCGACAAAAAAAACGTGTTTTCCATGAAATGGTATCCAGCGTCCATGAAATAGCTCTATTTACCCATGAAATGATTTTCGGGTTTTGAAATACCCCCCCAAAAACGCAAAAAGAAGATCTCTTTCGGCGGTGCAAAACACTAAATTTTCCGGATTTTTTTTATGATTTCCGGCAAGTGTGCGTTATCTTTGCCACCGGTAAACAAAAAAATAAAACAACCATGTATATAGCGAATCCCATATACGACACAGTCTTCAAATTCATGATGGAAGACAACAAGGTGGCGAAGGCGTTTCTTTCGGCCATCATTCAGGAGAAAGTTACGGAACTGGACTTTGCCGCACAGGAGCATACCATCCGCGTGCCGCCCAAAAAGGAAACGGAACGGGAAAAAAAGCCGGAAGGATCGGGCCTGAACCTGACGGTATGCCGTTTTGACTTTTCGGCACGGATATCCACGCCCGAAGGCGGTTACAGGACGGTGCTGATCGAATTGCAGAAGGCCAAGCTGGCTTCCGACATCATGCGTTTCCGCCGCTACCTGGGGCTGAATTACAAAAACCCGAACAACGCGTATGGCGAAGGCAATGACCGCAAGGCCTGTCAGATCTATTGCATCTTTTTACTGGGATGCGGCATCGGCTTCCCCGGAAGTCCCGTTATCCGGGTGGATTCCGCGGCAATAGACGTTGCGACGGACAATCCGTTGCCAGGCCCCAACGAGTTTGTAGACAGCCTGCATCACCGTTCGTGGATCGTGCAGACCGAACAGTTAAAGTCCCGCCGCCGCACGGATCTCGAAAAACTGCTGAGCATCTTCGACCAGGACAACCGGACGAAAGATCATCACATCCTGAACGTGGACGAAGACGATTTCCCGGAAGAATACCGTTCCATCATCCGCCGTTTGCGCATGGCCTTCGAAAGCGAAGACATTCAGATTGAGATGGAAATGGAAGACGACTACCTGAAAGAACTCCAGGACAGGGAACGGGAGGTCGCTGAAAAAGAAAAGGTCATTGAAAAACAGGAAAAGGCACTTGAAGAACAGGGAAAGGCGCTTGAAGAACAGGGAAAGGCCTTGAAAGACAAGGACAGGGCGCTTGAAGAACAGCGCAGGCTTATTGAGGAATTAAAGAAACAGGTGGCCGGGATACGGAAGTGAAGGAGAAGGAGGAGATTTGTCGGGAATATTCCTGAATGGAAATGACCGGATGATTAAAAAAAAGGGCTGCCCGATAAACCGGACAGCTGTCAGCGTTGTGCCGTCCGTGTCGCCAACCTCGCCGCCCGACGTAACTTCGAGAGTCGTAGCCGACAGGTGATAAGCGTATCCGTCTCCTTCGATTACCTCAACCGGCGTATCGGAATAGAACACTTCCTCGCCGCCTCCTCCGTCGGCAAAGACCACAACACGGTACTGCCCGGCAGGAATCGCAGGGCTGACCGTCGCAAGATCAAAAGAGAAATACTTGTAAACGGTCGTACCCTGGCCGGGGCCGTCACCAAGATAAATAAAGGCGCTGCTGAGCGTAGCATAGTTAAGCGCAGTTCCTTCGAGTACAAGGCCGTAAGAAATGGCGACGTAACTGTCGTCCGGCCATGTGCCCTGAAATGCAATAGAGCCTCCGCCTGCATTGGCAAGTATGCCGTTGCCTGCGGGACAGTTGACACCGATGGTCTTGGCGGTTACGTCGCCTGCTGCGGCAAACGCTTCCTGCGGGATGACCGTTCCGATAAACAAGTGCGCCAGAAGCGCAAGGGCGAGGACGCGTCCTGCACTCCTGCCGTGACTGAAATAATGTAATGTTCTCATACATAAATAAATTTATTTGTTCAATAACTCGCCGGCAAATCTATCTGCAAATCATTTTTCGATCAACAAAAAAAACCGGCTTATCCATGAAATGGTATCCGGCGTCCATGAAATAGCTTTATTTACCCATGAAATGATTTTCGGGTTTTGAAATGCCCCCCAAAAACGCAAAATAAGGAGGGCTACCCGGCTTAGCGGACAGCCCTCCTCCCTATTAAAATTTGAACATGAAAACCTGGCGTATCACTACGCCGCTTTAATTGAACGGTTGCCTGACCGGACGGCAGGAACGATATTCCGTTTCATTCCCGTACGATCACCTTGTAACTCCGGCCTTCCGACAGGATGAAATACAGTCCCTTTGGCAGCGGGATGGCGACCGTCTCGCCGGCGGTGTACGGGCGCGTCGCTACCGGGTGCCCGGCGGCGTTGTAAACGGAGGCGACGCCTGCCGATGTGGCGGTGATGTGGATCTTACCGCCTGACGCCCATACTTTCGATGCTGCGATAGCCGTATTGCCGACGGTGGAGGTGACGGTGATTTCCATATCACTGTATACCAGCCAGGCCGTATAAGTATAGCTGCCATTCGCATTCTGCGTGGGGGTGAGTTCTTCCGCCGCGCCGTTTACCCGGCGGGTCGTGCTTACGGTGGGCATCGCATCGGAGGGCAGCGTCAGCGTGAAGGTAAAGTTGCCGCCGCTGTTTACGTGATACTCGCCTCTGGTGGGCTGTGAGATGATGTCGCCGGAAACGTGGAGCGTCACTTTGCGAAGAACCGGAGGATTGAAAACCTGCATGACGGTCCGTACGCCCAGTACGAGCGTGGTGGCGGCGTAGGCGGCGCCTTCGTCAAAAATGACGGTGACGGTGTAGTCGCCGGCTTCCACGGGTGGTGCGGAGAGGCCGTTATAGGTCACGGTCATTGCGCCCAGTCC
>JAISCL010000193.1 GCA_031265585.1 Tannerella sp.
TGTGCCGCAACCTGTTGTTTTGATGACTTTGTAACGACCTTGTGACTTGCTAATTACCTGAATACTAATACTTCCAGACCTGTTTTTTACTTCTCTTATAAACATAGGCAATACTTTGCAACACCCAAAAATACAAAAATAAATTTATAGTCTGTTGATTATTAATCGTTTAAATTGATGTTGCAAATGAAGCGCGGAAAACAGGTGGATGAAAACGTGTATTTCATTATCCATATCGACAAAAAGGTGCGGATGGAAGATTTTACAGACAGATTGCCGGTTTCCGACCGTATTTTTTTCAGCAGGCGGGTGAAAGTCTCGTGGGGCGGTTTCGGCATGATTGAGGCGGTCGTTGAAATGCTTCGCACCATGTATGAGCGCCACATACAGCCGGATTATGTTCATTTGCTCAGCGGACAGGACTTTCCATTGAAATCCAATCCGGAAACAGTCCGGTTTTTCCGTGAACATCAGGGACGGAATTTTCTGGAAGCTCGTCCCATTCCTTCTCCGCGCCTGAGCGAGTCGGGGTTAAACCGGATACAGTATAAGTGGTTTATCGAAGAGGAAGGCTATCATAAAGCGGCGCAATTAGTCGAAATACAGAGGCAGCGCAACATGATACGCCCCTATTTTCCGGATATCCAGGCGTACAACGGCTCTCAATGGTGGTCGTTGACGGGCGATTGCGTACAGTGGCTTTACCAAACCTGCTGTCCGGGAAACCGGCTGTACGATTTTTACAAATATACCTTTTGTTCCGATGAGATGCTCTTTCATACGGCGCTGCTGAACTCCGAATGGAAAGACAGCATAACAAATCGTAATTTCCGGTATATTGACTGGCATTCAGGTCCCGAATATCCGAAAATGTGGCGAAGCGAAGACTTTGAACGCCTGATCAGCTCGGATAACCTGTTTGCACGGAAATTCGACGAAACGGTCGACCGTGAAATACTGGATAAACTCAACAGCTACACGCGGATAAAACCGGAACCCGTAAAAAAGCCCGTCATCCTTTTCAGGTTTCATAAAAATCCGCCTGTTTGCCTCAACAGGATTGAGTTATTGAAATTATATAATCCCGACATTCCGATTTATGGCATCTATGGAGGAAACGAAGAAGATTTTCGCACGTTCGACGAATTGGTAAACGGACATCTGGCAGGGGTTTACCGTATAAAGAACAGGACAGGCGACTGGAACTGGCAAAACTTTGATCTGGCCTTGCGGGAATGGTATCGCGACTGCGGGAAGGAGATTGATTTCGACACGGCATACGTTGTCGAATGGGATTTACTGCTGTTCGTTCCGTTGAATGAAATATATGCGGGAATAAACAAAAACGAGTTAGACATAACGGGCTTAACGCCTTTATCTTCGGTCGAAAATCAATGGTCCTGGACAACAGGCGCATTGAGAGACGGATATGTCCGACTCATGGAGTTCGTGCAAAAAACGTATGCCTGTTCAAAGGCGTCTTTCGCATCTTTAGGTCCCGGACTTTGTTTTCCCAAATCATTTTTAGCCGGTTACAGTGCAATTGATGTTCCCGAACTGTCTAACGACGAAGTACGCGTACCTTATATTTGCGCAGGTTTTAGGTTATACCATGAAAAATACCGGCTTTTTCGATGGCTGGTTCGATTCGGAAAAGCGCATCCCTTTTAACTGTAACAAAAATCCGGTACCCATACATGTAATAAACAGGAACCTGGAGGCAGACAGGCGCAAGGTTTTTCATCCGTTCTATGATTTTTATCCTCTGGAGCCGTTGAGAGACGGGATGAAAAGCAAGGCGATACCCAAAATAATCCACCAGGTATGGAGCGACAAGTACAAGCCTTTGCCTGATTTTTGCGCCTCACTGGCAGAGACCTGGAAAGAAAAGCATCCGGACTGGAAATATATTTACTGGAATGAGGAAATGATGAACAGTTTTGTGGATCTGGTGTATCCGGGTCTGTCGGAATGTTATCATTCGCTGCTGTATGATGTACAGCGATGGGATGCCGTCCGGTTTCTTATTTTATACAAAATGGGCGGCATGTACGTGGATTTTGATTATGAATGCCTGAAAAATATCGAACCGCTATTGCCCGAAGGCAAGGATTGCTGTATCGCAACCGAACCCCAAACGCATGCTTCCACATTTCACGTACAAAATTTATTGAGTAACGCTTTGCTGGCAAGCGTTCCGAAAAGTGTGTTTATCCGAAAAATTATCTATAAAATATTTTCTGCCTGCACACTTTCATTTGAAGGAATGGATAAATTCACCTTCGTCTTGAAAACAACCGGCCCTGTGATGATTTCACGGATATATGAAAGTTTGTCGCCAAAGGAAAAAAAATCCGTGCACCTGCTCCCTGCAAAAAATGTGACGCCTTTCGATATCGACCAAATGAGACAAATGAATCCGGGAACGATAAAGGAAGAACAGCGCAACGGCTTGAAAGAGGCTTATGCCATCCATTATTTCACCTGTTCGTGGGTGTGATAGCGGTCTTTTCAGAAAACCGGCGCTTTTATTTCGAAGTAGAATCCGCCTTCTCCCATTTTGTTGATCGCGTAACTGCAATTGAGGATGATGTCGTAATATGTGACGAGGTCAAGACCGATGCCGCTTCCCCCTAAAAAAGTATTGGCCAGCGTATTGGCCGTACTTTTGTAGCTGTTATGTACGTATCCGATATCACACGAAAGTTTTGCATACAGGGAGAAGTGAATTTTCGTGAACCGGGAACCTTTTTCCGAAGAACCTATCCGGAAGATCTTTTTGGGCATAACAAGGAAACGGATATCATTGTTCAGGATCGCATGGTGCTGTCCGTCGACTACATAATAGTTATATCCGGTAATGTTTTTCTCTTCATATCCGACATGGCGATCGTACAGGTATGCCTGTTTATTTTTAAATGTTGCGCCGGCATTTAACCTGGAACTCCAGAACCATCGCGGGAAAAATTCTTCGTAATACTGTAACCTGAGATTCAATTCTCCATAGAAAAAGCGCATTTGATCGGCTGTTATGCCTGTTATTTCGGCACCGGCGTAGTATCCTTTCGTCGGGTATGCAATATAGTCGCGGTGTTCGTAATTATACCTGTAAGAAAGAGTGAATGTATGGTTGGTTAACTGACTCGTCCCCCAGTAGCGGCTGTTTATTTTTAACAGGGTATCATCCAGGTGAACCCTTTGATATCCTATATCAAGGGCGTGGGTATTCCGTATTCCCGGCCTGTATGTATAGTTGACAGTACTTTCGAATGTTTTGTCCAGGAAACGGTCCGGATCTTTCAGATAGATCACTTTGTCATCTTCCGAGCCAATATTCACCGTTTTGTTATATAAAGCGCTCAGACTGAATCCCAGCATTTGGGTGCGTTCTTTATCCAAAGCAATGTTGGAATAGGCCAGTCTCAACCCCTTTTCAAATCCGAAGTAATGACTTGCCGTAATCTTGTGCCTCATTCCGAAAACATTGTAAACACGCAATCCCCATCCGATAGTGATGCGGTTAAAGTCCTTTTCATGTAACCAGTTGCTCAGGTTGCGGTCTTCAAATTTGAGGCTCACCTGTGGCCAGTAATACCATCTTTCTTCCACGCGGATGGTGACGATACAGGAGATGCAGTCGGCCCTGTCGAGTGTATCCGGTATATAATCAATATCTACATAGTTGAATAAGGTGGTGTTGTTCAGGTTTTCGGTGGCGACATTCAGTTGCAGGATGAGTTTGTCTTCCGGCATGACCTCTCCTTTTCGGAACGGCAGTTCCCGCAGGATGGTAAAATCCTTTGTCTGTTTGTTCCCGGATATACAAATATCGGATATGCAGATCTCTGATGCCAACAGATTCCCGCACAGGGCAAGCGCCGGAAAAATACATACGATGATCCTTGTTATCATTACTTTCATTGCCTCAAATGTAGTCATATTTTGGGGAATCCATCCCAAAAAGGGAAAAAATATGACGGATATAACATTTTTAGGATAGCTGTGATCTGTTTAACCGTTGCGTTAAACGTTAAATGATAACAAAATAACATCTTTTAGTATCCTGATGGATGTATTATTACGAAATACCCGTATGTTTGCATCCTGCCGGCGTTTCGGGAGTATTTAGGAGGTGGCGCTACCATGAATAGCTTCCGGCCGGTTGATTTCAATTTAATCTTTTCATCATGAAGAAATGTTTTTTTATTCTTACGTATATAAGTTTTTGTTTTCCGGTTATTTTTGCTCAACAGCCGGAATGGCGTGACCTCATTGAGAAGAAACAGTTTGAAGCTGTTATCGTGCAGGCCGCTCATTTGCAGCCGGCCGATTCGGCTGATTTTTCGACGATGTATTTGTTGGGGCAGGCCTATGACGGCGTATTGAAATACAGGAATGCGTACGCGTGTTACAGGCAGTGTTATGTGCTTGATTCTACCCGTACCGACCTGTTAAATGCGTTAGCCCGTGTATCCATTAATATCGGTAAAGCAAATGAAGCGGAGATCTGTTATCAGCAGATCCTTCAATATGACTCTACGAATTTTAATGCAAACTATCAATTGGGACGCCTCTACGTCCAGTTAGGAAAAAGCACGGATGCGATCGGATATTATACTTATTTACTTCAGCGTGACAGTACTAATCCGGTCCTGTTAAAGGCCCTCGGCGATTGCTATACGCGTATGGACTCACTGTCCGAATCAATCGCTTATTATTACACGGCTTTTGAAAATAATAAGGAGAATGCACCTTTGGCGGTTGTGCTGGTTAATAATCTGCTGACACTTTATGATCCGTATTATAATAATTATGCGGATGATGCGGCTTCGGTTTGCGATACGGCTTTGATTCATCATCCTGAAGACAGGACATTACGTCAGAAAAAGGCGATGATCCACTATTTGAAAAGAGACTATCAGAAGGCGGATTCCCTGTATTCCGTCCTTCTGTCCGAACAGGACAGCTCCTATATTACATTAAAATACAGCGGCTGCGCCCGTTATTATTCCCGTAACTGGTTTAACGCAATAGAGCTGCTGGAAAAAGCGTTTGAAAAAGATACGATGGCATACGACGTATGTATCCTGCTTGCTTCTGCGCTGGGGCGGACGTATGATCCGCTGAAAGCAATAATGTATTTCGATAAAGCGGAGAAACTGATGGAACCGGACGAATTTTGGAGCTCGACATTGATGAAATACAGGGCCGAGATATATACGAGGACAGGTGATTGCAAGAAAGGAGGGACTCTTTATTATCAGCTGTGGAAAAACGATACGAATAATATCGCTTACATATATAATATGCAGCGATGTTTTGCTTTAAAAAACATACCGGACACATCGGAGGAGGACGGGCAGCGGTTTTTATTTGCCTGCTATCTTTATACCTCGGAAGCGATCCGGCTTGATTACCGGAAAAACTTCAAATACCAGGATGAGCTTCTTCGGAAATTTGAGGAGGAGATGTTTTTCCGCGGCTTGAAAAGTTTGCCGATGCATTTGCCGGATAATAAAAAGAACAGCTTATCCATTGAAAAGGTGAAGGAGATGAGAAGCATTATTCAGGAACGGATGAAAAGTTACAGGGATGATTCGGGACAGATGGAAAGTGAGGAAATGGACTAATTTTTCAACTTTATGTCTTTTTTTCAAATTTATCCCTTATATTTGTCCGGAAAAATATAAACAATATGAACTCAATATCAAGAAGAACGGCTTTAAAAGCAGCATTAGCGGGGGGTGTAGCCCTGGCAACTCAAAATCTGTCGGCCACTGTAAATCAGTCCGGAAAGAAGAAAAAAGATGAAAAAGAACCGCTTAAAGGAAATATCCGACATTCGGTCAGTAAATGGTGTTTTGGCGATTATCCGCTGGACGAATTTTGTGTGATCTGTAAAAAGATCGGAATCGAATCGGTTGAATTGCTGGATCCGAAAGACTGGCCGGTCGTTCAGTCGCACGGTTTGACCGTTGCGATGGCGCAGGGGGCTGGTTTGGGCATTGATCGCGGATTTAATGATCCGAAACTGCATGATGAACTGGTCGCCAGTTATGAACAGGTTATCCCGATGGTTGCGGAGGCCGGATTGACAAATCTGATCTGTTTTTCCGGGAAACGTAATGGCGTTACGGACTTGCAGGGTTGGGAAAATTGTGAAAAAGGACTCAAGCGGATTATGCCTGTTGCGGAAAAGCATCATGTGGTGCTGACAATGGAACTCCTGAACAGTGTCGGGCATAAAGACTACCTGTGTGACCATACGGTATGGGGCGTGGAACTGTGCCGGCGGGTCGGGTCGGCTAATTTTAAGCTGCTGTACGATATTTTCCACATGCAGATCATGGAAGGAAATATCATCGAACATATTCAAAAATACCATTCCTGTTTTTCCCATGTTCACACCGGAGGGAACCCGGGACGTGCGGAAATCGACGAAACACAGGAACTTTATTATCCTGCTATTATGCGGGCGCTTGTTGAAACCGGATACAAGGGTTTCGTCGGGCAGGAATTTGTGCCGCGACAAACGGATAAGATTGCCTCACTGGAAAAATGTATCCGTATTTGCGACGTGTAATGTAACTCCATGAAACGTTTATTTTCTGAGGATGTTTAAAAAAAATGCCGTCAGGTACAGTTTCGCAACTTCCCGGCGGCTTTATTAAATTTCAAAACTTAAACCTACACAAAAACTCACGCTTTGACAAGGCGCTCTTTTACCTCTTTCGAACACGACCGGGAGCGGCCTGTGAATAAAAAAACGGGAGGCTGTTCCGATAAACAGCCTCCCGTTGTTAAAACCGGTTCTCATTCATCCACAGGTGAAATCAGCTTATATCCCTTTCCGTGGATATTGATGATTTCAATTTCCGGATCATCCTTCAGCAGTTTGCGGAGTTTGGTGATGTAAACGTCCATACTGCGTGCATTGAAGTAGTTGTCGTCGACCCAGATGGTCTTTAATGCATAGTTGCGTTCAAGTACTTCATTCACATGTGCGCAAAGCAAACTTAACAGTTCACATTCTTTCGTTGTCAGCTTGGTAATCTTGTCTCCGATTGCCAGGGTCTGTTTCTGTGTATCAAACGTGAAGCCGCCCAGTTTATAGAAGGGCACGTCTTTCAGTTTTTTACCTTTCACACGGCGCAGGATGGCTTCGATACGAAGCAACAACTCTTCCATGCTGAAAGGTTTTGTCAGGTAATCGTCGGCCCCGATTTTAAATCCTTCCAGAATATCTTCCTTCATCGTCTTGGCTGTAAGGAAAATAACAGGGATATCGGGATTGATAGAACGGATATCCTGAGCCAGTGTGAAGCCATCTTTTTTCGGCATCATAACGTCCAGTACACATAAATCATATTTCTCTTTCATAAAGCCTTTGTATCCGGCTTCTCCGTCAGAGAAGAGATCAGTCGCATAACCTTTTACCTGTAAGTATTCACGTAAAAGCATTCCTAAATTCTCATCATCTTCACAAAAGAAGATTTTCATCTGTTCGTCCATAACTGTTAATTTTTAATAGTTGGTAATGTAATAATAAATGTTGTTCCAATGTTTCCAAGACCGTTTTCCGCACGTATGGTTCCTTTATGATCTTCCGCCACTTTACGCACATAGGCAAGCCCCAGGCCGAACCCTTTGACATTATGTACGTTCCCCGTCGGCACACGGTAAAAACGGTCAAATACTTTTTTGAGATTTTCTTTTTTAATACCTATTCCATTGTCTTCTATAGAGATAATTACTTTATCGCCTTCATTGCGTGTACGCGCCATGAGGCGCAGCGGAACTTTTTCGCGGCGGTATTTGACGGCATTATCCAGGAGGTTGAACAGCATATTGGTGATATGCATCTCGTCAGCCGGTACGGTTGAATTTTCCGCCTGTAAATCAATATCAATTGTGCCGCCGGATTTTTCGACTTTTATTTTAAATGTATTCGCGATGCCGGCTATCAAGTCGTTTACATCGAGTTCTTTCAGTTTAAGGGTTGCTTTCCGGTTTTCAAATAATGACATCTGAAGCACTTTCTCGACAAGGAATCCAAGCCGTTTGGTCTCGTCGTTTATGACGGTGGAAATGTGATTGAAGACTTCGGGACTTTTCGAAATATCCGCATCCTTCATCATCTGCGCTGCAATGGAGATGGTCGATACGGGCGTCTTCAGTTCATGTGTCATATTATTGATAAAATCGTTTTTCATTTCCGACAGCTTTTTCTGGCGGAAAATGGTAAAAATCGTGATGGCGAATGTGACCAGCAGGATCATTGAGAAAATGACGGAAGGCACCAGGAAAGAAACCGACTCCGACAAATATCCCTCTTTGGTAGGGAAATAAACTTTTATATAGTTTTGTTTTGAGGGAGGATCGGAGGGAAATATGACCTGTGTGATGATTTCCGAGCTTTTGGGACTTCTTGATAACGGCTCGCTTTGATAGACAACCTGTTCGCTATTGTTTACGACCATTAGGATGAAAGGCAGGTTCAGTCCGTTATTTACAAAACCCGTTTTAATGGCATTCTGTAATAATTTGAAGTCTATCCGCTTTTCGACCGGCGTCAGGTTTGCGGTGTGCATAAGCCTGAATGCGACTTCGTCCAGGATCGTTTTTTGGCGATAATAGCGCTCCATCGTTTCGCCCTGTAATCTTTCGGATGTTTCGACAATGGTGGACTTTGCCGGCTTATCCTGGGGTCTTAGAATATGTTGCCGGCTGCTGATCTGATAGGCCTCTATTTCTTTGAATTTACTGATATTTCCGCTGGAATCAAGGCTTGTTATCCGCATGATGTTTTGTATCATCTGGTTGATGTTCTGCTGGTTCGGAGGATTTTTGTACATGAAGTCGGTTCCGCTTGAATTTTCAAGATACCTGCGCGCTTCTTCCAGTTCCAGATCCCGGGAAACATTTTCAAGGCTCTGCCTCACAGTGGATTCAAATTGTTCATTACGGGTCTTGAATATGGTTGCAATGTATTGGACCTGCAATATAAGCAGGCCAATGAAGGCAAATGCCATTACTCCTGTAAGCATCCATATCATTGATTTTTTCATTTCCGTACTTCTCCTTAATTTTACAAAACAAAGAACGTAGAAATTGACTTAATATTTATATAATAAAGGTAAAAAAATGACCGCCGTATTGTTAATAATTACTTATGCATTTTTGCTGTAAGTTTAAAATAGCATTAATTATATTGCGCGCTTGTCTTATTATTAAATACTTATGGTGGTTTTCGCTATTGAAATAGAATGTTAAAAGCCTCCTGTCAAATGAGGATGATTGATTTGATTTTTTTCATAAAACATCCGTTTTTAGTTTAAAAATTCATATTCGACGCGGATTGGCTGTTCTTCTCAATCCATTTGCGTGCATTCACGAACGCTTCTATCCAGGGCGTGACTTCGTCATTTTTACGTTCCGCCGGATAATACCCACACTGCCATGGAAAGATAGCCCTTTCCGGATGTGGCATGATGGCTATATGACGGCCGTTATCCGAACAGATGCCTGCCGTAGCCCACGGCGAACCGTTCGGATTCGCCGGATATCCTTCATAATTGTATTTGGCAACGATGTTATACCGTTTTTCTCCGTATGGAAAATCAAACTTGCCTTCTCCGTGAGCTACCCAGGCGCCGAGTTTTGCACCGCTCAGGGAACCGAACATAATGGATTTGTTTTTGGGAATTTCCAGGCTGACAAAGTTTGATTCAAATTTGTGTGAGTCATTGTAAACCATTTTGTGCTTTTTCTCATGATCCGGGTGGAGAAGCTCCAGTTCCGCTATCAACTGGCAACCGTTACATATACCGATGCTCAGGGTGTCTTCGCGATTATAAAAACGGTCGATGGCCAGTTTGGCTTTTTCGTTGTATAAAATGCCGGCTGCCCAGCCTTTGGCGGAGCCTAAAACGTCGGAATTTGAAAAGCCTCCGCAGCATACAATAAAATTGACATCGTCCAGTGTTTCACGCCCTGTTGCCAGGTCTGTCATGTGAACGTCTTTCACGTCGAATCCGGCAAGGTAAAGCGCGTAGGCCGTTTCGCGTTCGCACTGGGAACCCTTGTCTCTTAATACGGCCGCTTTGATGCCGCTTCTTTTCCTGCGGGCCGTCGTGAGTCCGTACGATTTCAATGTTCCCTTGAATGTTTTGTGGAATTTATACTCCAAAGGTTGCAGTTTATAATTTTCAAAACGGTTTCCGGCGCACTCATTGCCGCTTTGGTGCATGTCTAACAAATAAGATGATTTATACCACAGATCCCGCATGTAGTCTATGCCGAAATGGTACCGGGCATCTTTTTTTGTGATCATAATATGTCGCTCGTCTGCAGGCCTGGCGATGCATGCAAAACCGACTCCCGCCGATTGCATCAGTTTTTCAAACGCTTTCTTTTCCTTTACCTGCACCACGATACCCGGATTCTCGGAGAATAATATTTTTACAAGGTCGTTTTCGGCCAGTATATCCAGGTTTACGTTTATTCCTCCTTCTATGTTTGCAAAACACATTTCCAGCAGGGTCGTGATCATACCTCCGGCAGAAATATCGTGCCCTGCAAGGATTAATTCCTTATCGACCGCGTCCTGTACTGCGTTGAATGTTTCGAGGAAATAGGATGCATCTTTCACCGTCGGAGCCTCATGGCCTATTTTACCGGAGGCCTGTGCGAAAGCAGAGCCTCCGAGCTTCATTTTGTCGAATGAGAAATCAATATAATATAGGTATGTATTTTTATCGTTCACCAGAACCGGGGACACGATTTTTTTAATATCACTCACTTCGCCCGCAGCAGAAATAATAACGGTTCCGGGAGATAGCACCTTCTCCTCGCCGTATTTTTGTGTCATGGAGAGGGAATCTTTGCCGGTCGGAATATTGATGCACAGTGCGCAGGCAAAATCCGATGCGGCTTTTACGGCTTTATACAGCCGGGCGTCTTCTCCCTCATTCCGGCAAGGCCACATCCAGTTGGCGCTCAGAGAAACGCCTTTAATCCGGTCGGATAACGGAGCGAATACAATATTGGTCAACGCTTCGGCAATTGACAGGACAGAACCTGCGGCCGAGTCGATTAACGCCGTTTGCGGCGCATGTCCGATAGAGGTCGCCATACCGGCTTTCCCGCGGTAATCAAGCGCTACTGCGCCCAGATCGCTGAGCGGTAATTGCAACTTCCCCTGGCACTGCTGGCGTGCAATCTTTCCCGTTACCGAGCGGTCTACCTTATTGGTTAGCCAGTCTTTGCAGGCGACAGCCTCCAACTGAAGCACTTTTTCGAGGTAGTGATGCAATTCGGATGCCGTGTATTTTACCGGCGAATAGTTTTCTTTCACCATTTGATCCTCCATCACGGTGCGGGGCGGCTTCCCGAACATATATTCGAGTTTGATATCAATCGGCTTTTTCCCGTCTTTCTGTTCAAAAACAAACTTCATATCACCGGTCGTTTCGCCCACGACATACATCGGAGAACGTTCGCGTTCAGCGATGCGGCGGATACGTTCCACATCCTTTTCTTTTACCAGTAGTCCCATACGTTCCTGACTCTCGTTGCCGATAATTTCTTTGGCGGAAAGGGTCGGGTCGCCAACCGGCAGTTCGGACATGTCAATATGTCCCCCGGTCGTTTCTACCAGTTCGGAAAGACAGTTGAGGTGTCCTCCCGCTCCATGGTCGTGTATGGAGATGATCGGATTGCTGCCGGATTCGGCGATACTTCGGATGACGTTTGCCGCACGTTTTTGCATTTCGGGATTCGCACGCTGGACGGCATTTAATTCTATACCGCTGGCGTATTGTCCGGTGTCGACCGACGATACGGCGCCTCCGCCCATTCCGATCCGGTAATTGTCGCCTCCGAGGATGACCACTTTTTCATGCGGTTTCGGTTCTCCTTTCAGTGCATCCCGTTTATTGGCGAATCCTACGCCGCCGGCAAGCATGATCACTTTGTCGTACGCAAATTTTTTATTATTCCCGGTATATTCGAACGTAAGGAGCGAGCCGCAGATGAGCGGCTGTCCGAAATGATTTCCGAAAGTGGAGGCGCCGTTTGACGCCTTTATCAGAATCTGTGCGGGTGTCCGGTATAACCATTTGCGCGGCTCCATGACTTTTTCCCACGGACGTCCTTCTTCCGTCCGCGGGTAAGAGGTCATGTAGACGGCTGTTCCTGCAATCGGCAAGGAGGCCCTTCCGCCGCCCAGACGGTCGCGGATCTCGCCTCCCGTTCCGGTAGCCGCGCCATTGAACGGCTCCACGGTTGTCGGGAAGTTGTGCGTCTCCGCCTTGAGGGATAAGACGGTTGATATTTTTTTTACGGCATAATAGTCGGGCTTGTCTCCGGATAACGGGGCGAACTGTTCGATCGTCGGGCCTGCATTAAAGGCTACATTATCTTTATATGCCGATATGAGCCGGTTCGGATTAACGGCTGCTGTCTTTTTAATCAGCGCAAAAAGGGAACTTTTCATTTCTTTTCCGTCGATGATGAACGTTCCACTAAAAATCTTATGCCGGCAATGTTCCGAATTGACCTGGGCAAAACCATAGATTTCGCTGTCCGTGAGTTTCCGTTTCAGTTTTTTTGCTACCCCGTTCAGGTATTCAACTTCATCATGGCTTAAAGCTAAGCCTTCTTTTTGGTTATAGAAAGCAATATCTTCAATTTCAATGATCGGATCCGGTTTTTTATCAATCGTGAAGACCTTTTGATCCAGTCCGTCGTAGATGCGCTGGAGCATCGGGTCGTGTGCCGCTTTCCCCGAAGAGACAGGGACGTACTCTTCTATGCGGGAAATGCCTTTTATTCCCATGTTTTGGGTGATTTCCACCGCATTGGTGCTCCATGGCGTGATCATTTCACGTCGCGGCCCGACAAACCAGCCTTTTACGGATTTTGCTTCTACCGGTTTTGCACCGCTGAACAGCCAAACTAATTTATCTGTATCCTTTGCGCTGAACACTTGCGCCGTTTCGACGGCCAGCGCTGTTTTTGTGGAAGACTGGAAAAACTGAATCATATCTATTTTTTGGTTAATGTCCTTTGTTTAGCATCTAAATGCGGTCTAAATAATACCATACCGAAAATAAAGCCCGCTTGGTCAGCGCATTTTTTACCGGGGCGCTGTCTATACGCCGCAAAGATAGCGCAAGCCGGGAGAAATGCAAAATAAACACCCACCTAAATTTGCATCCGTTCGGATTAAATCTTACATTTGCATCCTTATTTAAGTTAAAAATTATGGTTGAAATAGGAACACCATTTACGCAAACGGCCAAAAAGGTCGTTTTGTGTGGCTCCGGGGAGTTAGGTAAGGAACTGGTCATCGAACTGCAGCGATACGGCGTGGAGGTCGTCGCTTTGGACAGGTACGAACATGCTCCCGCCATGCAGGTAGCGCATCGCTCTTATGTGGTATCCATGCTGGACGGAGCAAAGCTGCGGGAGATTATTGAAAAGGAAAAACCCGATTATATTATTCCCGAAGTGGAGGCGATCGCAACGGCGACACTGAAGGAACTGGAAAAGGAAGGTTATCATGTCATACCGACGGCGCAGGCTACTTTCCTGACAATGAACCGGGAAGGGATACGTAGGCTGGCGGCTGAGGAATTGGGCTTGCCGACATCTCCGTACCGTTTTGCCGCGACGGAAGAAGAGTTTGGCCGGGCGATGAAAGCGATCGGCTTCCCCTGCGTTGTCAAACCGGTCATGAGTTCTTCGGGACACGGACAAAGTGTGATACGTACGGAAGAA
Source organism: Tannerella sp. (assembly GCA_031265585.1). Lineage (GTDB taxonomy): Bacteria > Bacteroidota > Bacteroidia > Bacteroidales > Tannerellaceae > Tannerella. Next base: position 13,783 of record JAISCL010000193.1, read on the forward strand.
GATATTCAAAAAGCCTGGCATTATGCCCAGGAAGGCGGGCGTGCCGGTGCAGAAAAGGTGATCGTGGAAGGATTTGTGCATTTTGACTATGAGATCACACAGCTGACGGTTTGTCATACGGGTGGCACGTTGTTTCCTGAGCCGATAGGACATATCCAGATTGACGGCGATTACCGCGAGTCGTGGCAGCCACAGGCAATGTCGCCTGTGGCAAAAGAAAAGGCGCGTGAGATGGCCCGAAAAATTACGGACGCATTAGGCGGACGGGGTATCTTTGGGGTAGAACTTTTTGTTTGTGGAGAGGATGTGCTGTTCAGTGAAGTTTCTCCCCGTCCTCATGACACCGGAATGGTTACCATGATATCACAGTATTTGTCGCAGTTTGCCCTTCATGTACGTGCGGTGCTGGGCCTGCCGATACCCCCGGTTGCGTTTCATGGCCCGTCGGCTTCACGGGCGATTGTTGTAGAGGGCGATTCGTCGGAGCCTGTATTTGGAAATCTGGAGGCGGTTCTTGCACAGCCTGATACCCAGATTCGCCTTTTCGGCAAACCGGAGGTGCACGGTCATCGCCGTATGGGGGTATTGCTGGCGCGCGGGACTTCGGTTGAAGATGCGCGCAGGAAAACGGAAAAAGCGATGGAGGCGCTGGATATAAAATTGTAAAAGCAGGTAACAGGGTGCTTGAGTTGTTTTATACGGGAATGATTATCGGTGTATTAGTCTCTTCTCCTATGGGGCCTGCCGGAATGTTGTGTATTCAGCGTACTTTAACGAAAGGGCGCCGGTCGGGCTTTGTTTCGGGTATGGGCGCCACCCTTTCCGATCTGATTTATGCGTTGGTAACGAGTTTATTCCTGGGGCTTGTCGTTCATTTTGTGGAGGCGCATCAGGGGCTTTTGCAGATTTCCGGAAGTATCGTGATCGCAGTTTTCGGCTATTATATTTTTCAGAATAACCCGGTTAAGGGCCTGCAACGGGATCAGGAACAGAAGCAAACCCTGATACAGGATTTTGTGACGGCCTTTCTCCTGACATTCAGCAATGTGCTGATTGTATTTCTTTATATCGGGCTGTATGCCCGTTTTGGGTTTGTGCTGCCGGAACATTCTGTCCGAATGACGGCGACCGGCCTGGTCGGCGTTTTTGCCGGCGCAGTCGTATGGTGGTCTTTTATAACGTTTATCGTATCTTTATGCCGGCGATGGTTTAATGGAAGGGGGCTGAAGATCATGAACCGGATTGTCGGGTCGGTTATTATTTTGCTGGCGGTCTTTGGACTGATCTCTTCTATAGGGTTTTAATACTAAAAATAAGAGCGTGTTATGGGAAAGAGTTACGGTTTTTTGTTTTTTTTGATAGGAGTAGCAATGGTTACGGGATGTACTTCAAAAAAGGAAAGTAATGCAGTGTCGGAGGTGCAGGCGCCCGTCCTGCCCGGAAATTTTGAGCGTGCCATGCCGCCTGCCATGATGACTGTTCCCCAGGATCGTGCAGGCTATCTCGTGACACATTTCTGGGATAAGTTCAATTTCAGGGATACAATGTATTGTCATGTCCCGAATATTACGGAACAGGCTTTTGTCGATTTTATCGGATTATTTCCACATGCCTCCGCTTCTAAAATTCCGGAAGGGGTAAAGAAATTACTGGATGCGGCTGAAGTCGAAAATGTGATGTACACCTATTTCTGTTCGAAAGCGGAACATTATCTGTATGATCCTAATTCACCCATGCGGAACGACGAATATTTTATACCGTTTTTGGAACATATCGTAAATTCTTCGAAGGTCATGGAGGTCTATAAAATACGTCCGCGGCATCAGCTTACCCTTGCCTACCGGAACCGGATCGGCTCTAAGGCCGAAAACTTCACCTACAGGCTGGCTTCCGGCAAGACCGGTAATTTATATGGCATACCGGCAAAATACCTGCTATTGATATTTTATAATCCCGATTGCACGGAGTGCCGGCACACGGTAGAGATGCTGAAAAACTCGACGGCCCTCGCAGCCGGCATTTCGTCCGGCAATGTGAAAGTATTGGCCGTATATCCGGACGAGAATCCGGAAATGTGGCAGAAACATCTCAAAGATATTCCATCTGCATGGGTAAACGGGTATGGCCGGTCGCAGGCCGTAAAAAATAGCGAACTGTACGATTTGAAAGCCATACCGACGCTCTATTTATTAGATAAGGATAAAAAAGTACTGCTCAAAGACGCATCTGCCGGAGCCATTCACGAGTACCTGGAAAAAAATCAGTAGAGACGCGATGCATCGCGTCTCTACAGGCCGCGGGTCGATGACCTGCGGTTATGAAAATCAAACCCGATGAGGCGTCAGGCAAAACCATGCGTGAGACGCGATGTATCGCGTCTCTACCTGTGTCTTCGTCAGGGTGTCAGCCCTTAATTGACGGCATTGGGGCAAGCCCTGCCTCTGCATATTCAATTGCTGGGGGACATTACTACTTCGATTTCGTTGCCCTGATTCAGGAATTTTTTGAGGAATGATTGGATATCGTTTGCTGTTATGTTATCCAGTATCCGGTTGTAGTCTGTGTGCATGTCGAAATTGCGGTAATAATAGGTGTCTATGACGTCGAGCCAGTAGTTGTTTTCCTGCATGATCTCGGCGCGGCCTTTCAGGATGCCGTCGCGACTTTTCTTCAGGTCGCTTTCACGGGGGCCTTCTTCCGCTATGCGCGCAAGTTCGGATTTGACGATCCGGATGATGTCCTCCTGCCTGTCCGGGTCGGTGTCGAAATAGATCTGGATCGACGTGCGTCCTTCGGGGAAGTCATACAGTCCGGCGGAAACCTGGATGCTGTAGGATGCGCTCTCGTCTTCACGCACTTTTTCCATGTAGACCAGGTCAAGGATGTTGCTCAGCAGCTGTACCGTCACGGCGTTTTTCAGGTTGTAGGGCATCGTTCCCGTATACATAAGCCCTACGGCCGATTTGGGCGTCTCCAGTTCGCGGGAGAAACGGCACGTCACTTTCCCCTTGCGGAAGAGCGTCACCTGGCTTTCATCCGCCTTTTCTTTGCGGTTCAGGGAGGGCAGCGCCGCCAGATACTGCTCCAGCAGGGGACGCAGGGAATCCATCTCAACATTGCCCACAAACGTGAACACAAAATCGGATGCATCGGCATACCGCTCCTTATACATTTCGATCATGCGGTAATAATCAATCTCGTCGAAGTCCGACGATTTCAGGCGGCTGTTGCGGGGGTTGTAATTGTAGGCCACTTCGGTCAGCGAATCGCTGAAAGCCGTCATCGGATTCAGGTTCCGGTTATCCAGCTGCATTTTGATACGTTCTTCGAACGAGGCATACGCTTCGTCGTCGGTACGCATGCCCGTAAACTGCAGGTAGATCAGTTCAAACAGGGTTTTCAGATCGGACGGCGAAGCGGTGCCGTTGATATTTTCGGTTGCAGCGCCCAGGCCGGCGCTGCAGGACACGTTCTTGCCGGCTTTCGCTTTCTGCAGGCCGGTAGCGCTGAAGTCGCCGAGACCGCCCAGCATAATGGCATTATTAATCACTTTCAAGTTTCCGATGTCCTTTTCGTCCTTAAACAGTGAAGTGCCTCCCGGGCTGGTTGCCGTCACTATGATCTGGTCTTCTTTCAACTTCGTTTGCTTCACGACAGCGCGCACCCCGTTACTCAGCGTATAGACTGTCACACCGAACAGGGGATCTTCCTTTTCGTCCGTAATCTTTCCGCGTGCGGGCAATTCCGGGAGGAGGATTTTACTTACTTCTTCCTCCTCGTTGGCGCTGACGCCGGCCCCGTATGCCTCACGGAACAGATTCAGCAGTTCCATTTCCGAAGGATATACAAGATCTTCCTTATCCGGCCCGAAAAGGCTTATCACCACGTTATGCTCCGGATTCTCCCCGTCAAATAAGCCGGCCACATACCCGTTAATGCCTTCCAGCGGGAATCCGGGGGCTATGTTTTTTATCAGTTCATATTCCACTTCTATGCCCGGTACACTTTCGCCTTCCGTAAAATTACGGACATATTCTTCGGCGAACGAGCTGTTCTGCTGCTTGTCACGGTCTTTGTATGCCGATTCATACGATTTAAGGATATTATCCCGGGCGCGCTCATATTCGGCCTGCGTAAAGCCAAACTTCCGGGCGCGCTCCGTTTCCGCCACCAGGGCCTTCATGGCACGCTCCAGTTCGCCCGGCTTAACGACTGCCGTCGAAGTCCACGCATCCTTTGTCCGGGATACAAAATAATCGCCGTCGTCGGCATAAGCGGCTATAAAAGGAGGATCCGGTTTCTGGACAATTTCCGAAAACCGCTCACTCATGACCAGCGAGATTACCGACTGCGAATAGCCGGTAATCACATCGGCGATCGTCCCCTTCAGCGCAAGGGGCAGTTTCTCGTGCTTGTAATAGATACTCAAGATGGTATTCGTCATCTCCCTGTCCCTGGCAATCGAAACAAGCGGCAGGCTGTTGTCCGGAACCGGCTCCAGTTCCCGCGGTTCGGGATTCACAGGAGCCGGAATGCCGGAAAGCGTCTTCTTCACTTTCGCTTCCACCTGATCGACATCAATATCCCCCGCAATAATGACCGCCTGCAGATCCGGACGGTACCATTTCCTGTAATAAACCCTTAATTCATCCCCTTTAAAACTGTTGATAATATCAATGTTCCCGATCGGCAGCCGCGTCCCGTACCTGCTTCCGGGAAACATACCGGGCAACTGCTGCTCCCACAGCCGCGACTGTGCCGTACGGTGCATACGCCATTCTTCACGGATCACGCCCCGTTCCTTCTCTATCGCATCATCCTCCAGCAAAAGGAACGACGACCAGTCATGCAGGATAAACAGGCACGAATCAATGATCCCCTCGCGTGTCACCGGGACATTCATCAGCATATAGACCGTTTCGTCAAAACTCGTATAGGCATTCAGGTTTTCACCCGACTGCATGCCGATGCTTTCCGTATAATCCTGTATCCCCTTTTTGGAGGGGAAATGCTTCGAACCGTTGAACGCCATGTGCTCAAGGAAATGAGCCAGCCCCCGCTGATTTTCCTCCTCCTGCATGGAACCTACATTGTGAACAATGTAAAACTCCGCCCGTTCCGCGGGCAGTTCGTTATGACGGATATAGTAGGTCAATCCATTGTCCAGCTTGCCGTAACGGAGTTTCGGATCCATGATTAGCTTCTCCATTTTCGCACCCCGGGATTCCTCCTGGGCAAAAATATTTGTAACAAAGCATAGCAGGCATACTGCGATACATGCTTTCCCCGCTGATAAAAATCTGTTCATAGCTTTCTATTTTATAACTGATTCTGTACTGTTTCAGGCGGCAAATGTACAGGATATTTTTCAAAAAGAGCCGTCCCTAATACCTTTTATTAAAAAATATCATAACTTTGCAACCCGCAAAATATAGATGAGAATGATTTTTACACTACTTGCCGGCCTCCTGTCCCTCCTTCCGGGAAAAGCGCAGACCCATCCGGCTATGCAACGGTTCCTCGACGCTTCGTATATGCAGGGGGCATCGGTTTCCATCATGATTAAAAACGTCGGTGACGGATCTGTCCTGTACAGCTACGATGCCGACCGGGAAGTCATACCCGCCTCCGTGCTGAAGGCCGTGACGACGGCAACCGCCCTTGAAATACTGGGCGAAAACTTCCGGTACGAAACAGCCATCCTGTATGACGGACACATACAGGGCCGTATCCTGGACGGGAATATTTACATCCGAGGAAGCGGCGACCCGACCCTCGGCTCATCCGACATGGGGCCGGACCGGGATAAAATAATCCGCGAATGGATTACAGCTATCAAGAATACCGGGATAAAAGAAATAACCGGCAGCGTGATCGCCGACGAAAGCATCTTTGACACGGAAGGTATTTCGATGAAATGGCTGCGCGAAGACCTCGGCAGCTACTACGGACAGGGATGTTACGGACTGAATATTTATGACAACCGTTACTCGCTGTTCCTTCATACCGGCGAAGCGGACAGCCGGCCCGGCATCGAAAGAAGTGACCCGGATATGTCCTCTGTATCTTTCCACAATTATCTGAAGACTAAAAATATCGCCGGAGACAGCACCTATATCGTAGGTTTCCCCTACGCGAACGAACGCTATCTGTACGGTGTGGTTCCAGCCAACCGCTCCGAATATAAATTGAGCGGCGATATTCCCGACCCGGCCTTATTTCTTTCCGGATACCTGACGGAATTACTGGAAAAGGAAAATATAAAGATAACCCAGGCGCCTTCCTGTCACCGCATCCTGTCGCAGGAAGGAAAATGGAACCGGAAAGACCGGAAAATGATCATCGCCACCTATTCGCCCCCGCTGAAAGAGCTGGTACGTATCACAAACCATATAAGCAACAACCTTTATGCCGATGCTCTGCTGAAGACAGTCGGGTTAAAATATAAACAGGATGAGCTGCTGTCCTCTTTTGATAGAGGCGTAAAATCAGTATCCGAGCACTGGGAAGGCAAAGGCCTGAAAACCTCTTCCCTGTGTATGTTCGACGGTAGCGGATTAGCTCTCACGGATAAAATAACGGCCCGTTTCCTCTGCGATTTGTTATCCTATATGGCGACTCAATCCGGCGTATCCAAAACATTTGTGGAGTCCTTGCCGCGCGCCGGGATGGAAGGCACGGTAAAAAATACACTTGGGGGAAGTTCCCTGCAAGGCAAAGCACGCCTGAAAAGCGGCAGCATGAGCCGTGTACGCAGCTATGCGGGATATGTTACAGCAGAAAACAAACAATATGCCGTAGCGATCCTGATCAATAACTTTTCCTGCAAACAAAGCCGGATAAAAATCGATATAGAACAATTATTGTTATCTTTGTTTTAACCGTAAATTTTAATACCTTTGCCGACTAAATCAGAATACGACTAATGAACCTTGAAATTAAAGAAGTAAAAACAAAGAGAGAACTCCGGAAGTTCATCAAATTCAATATCGAATTATATAAAGGTAATCCATACCATGTTCCGACTCTTATAGACGAAGAGATGATGACCTTGTCCAAAGATAAAAACCCTTCCTTTGAAGATTGCGAAGCGGTTTATTACCTCGCCTATAAAAACGGGAAAATAGCCGGACGCATCGCCGGGATCATCGTGCACAGAAGCAATGCGATATGGAAACAAAAGCATGCACGCTTCGGTTTCGTTGATTTTATAGACGATGACGAAGTTGTGGACGCCCTGTTTGATGCCGTCACCGTGTGGGCGAAGGGAAAAGGAATGACGGCGCTGCACGGGCCGCTGGGCTTTACGGATCTGGATCATGAAGGGATGCTCATCGAAGGTTTCGACCTGCCGGGAACCATGGCGACCATCTACAACTATCCGTACTACCCCGAACAGATGGCGCGCATCGGATTTAGAAAAGACCAGGACTGGAAAGAGTATAAAATATACATCCCCGAAGGCGTCCCCGAAAAACATCAGCGTATCGGGAATATTGTAAAGCAAAAATACGGCCTGAAAGTGATGAAATTCAAAAAGCGCAAGGAGATATGGCCGTATGCGGACAAAATATTTAAAACATTAAACGAGGCATATGCTTCTTTATACGGATTCACGCCGTTAACCCAGAAACAGATTGAATATTATGTAAACATGTATATCCCGATGTTGCGGCTCAATCTGATCACCATTATTGTCCGCGAATCGGACGACGCGGTGGCAGGTTTCGGTATCACCCTTCCCAACCTGACGGACGCCATGCGGAAAGCGAAAGGCTCCTTATTACCTTTCGGTTTCATACACCTGCTTAAAGCTTTATATTTTAAACCCAAAGTCGTGGACTTATACCTTATAGGCGTACTTCCGGAATACCGGAGCAAAGGGGTCAATACATTATTATTTAACGACCTCATTCCCGAATATATCCGCCTGGGCACGGAATACGCCGAAAGTAATCCCGAACTGGAAACCAATAACGCGGTTCAGGCGCAATGGGTTTATTTTAAACGGGAACATCACAAAACAAGAAGAGCATTTATAAAACAAATTTGATATGGACGATTTTTCTAAAATTCAACGGGACGATACGGTTTCATACGATGATAAAGAGGTAATCACCCTTGAATGGAACGAACACATACGCCGGCGCCCGGGTATGTATATCGGAAAACTGGGTAACGGCGCTTTTGCAGACGACGGGATTTATGTTCTTTTAAAAGAGGTACTGGATAATTCCATCGACGAATATATGATGGGATTCGGAAAAACCATCTCTGTCAGGGTGAAAGAAGGCACCGTCACGGTACGCGATTACGGGCGCGGCGTCCCCCTGACAAAAGTAAAGGATGTATCGAGTAAAATGAATACCGGTGCAAAATATGACAGCAAGGCATTTAAAAAATCAGTCGGACTCAATGGAGTCGGTCTGAAAGCCGTGAACGCACTCAGCAGTTATTTCCTGATTGAAAGTGTACGTGATAAGGAAGCTAAAAAAGTAGAATACGAAAAAGCAAATATTATCAATGACCCGGAAATTACGCCGTCAAAGGAAAGGAACGGCACGCTCATCTCCTTTACGCCCGACAGCGAAATATTTCCGGATTACGAATACAAAGATGAATTTATTGAAAACCTCCTCAAAAACTATGTATTCCTGAATACGGGCCTTACCATCAACTTTAACGGCAAAAACTTTTATTCGGAAAACGGACTGGCTGACCTGTTGAATGAAACAATGATCTCCGAGCCGCTCTACCCCATCATCCATCTGAAAGGCGATGACATAGAAGTAGTCATTACCCACAGTAACCAGTACGGGGAAGAATATTACTCTTTTGTAAACGGACAGCATACGACGCAGGGAGGGACACACCTTACGGCATTTCGCGAATCCCTGGGCCGTACCGTCAAGGAATATTACAATAAGAATTTCGAGTATGCCGATATCCGCGCCGGCATTATCGCCGCCATCAGCATAAAAGTGGAGGAACCCGTATTTGAAAGCCAGACAAAAACAAAACTCGGCTCAAAGGATATGGGTCCGGAAGGCCCTTCCATCGGTAAATTCATCGGCGATTTCATAAAAAAGGAACTGGATAACTATCTGCACAAATACCCGGAAACATCCGATATACTCCTCAAAAAAATAGTGGAATCGGAAAAGGAACGTAAAGCCATTGCCGGAGTGACCAAACTGGCACGCGAACGCGCTAAAAAAGCAAGTATCAATAACCGGAAACTGCGCGACTGTCGCACGCACCTGAATGATTACAAAAATAACGATAAGGAAAAATCGTGCATTTTCATCACGGAAGGCGATTCGGCAAGCGGCTCCATCACCAAAAGCCGGAACCCGAACCTGCAGGCCGTCTTCAGTCTGCGCGGAAAGCCCCTGAACAGCTACGGACTCACCAAGAAAATAGTCTATGAAAACGAAGAATTTAACCTCCTCCAAGCGGCCCTGAATATTGAGGACGGACTGGAAGGACTGCGCTATAATAAAGTGATCATAGCAACGGATGCGGACGTCGACGGCATGCACATCCGCCTGTTGCTGATCACCTTCTTCCTGCAGTTTTTCCCCGACCTGATAAAGAAAAATCATGTATATATCCTGCAGACGCCCCTGTTCCGCGTAAGGAACAGACAGAAAACATTTTACTGCTATACGGAAGACGAGAGACTGAAAGCCATCAAAGAGCTGGGTAAAAATCCGGAAATAACACGGTTTAAAGGGCTTGGTGAAATATCTCCCGATGAATTCAGGCATTTCATCGGCCAGGACATACGCCTCGACCTGGTTAAAATGAAAAAGGAAGACCTGATAAAAGAAATGCTTGCCTTTTATATGGGCAAAAATACGGCTGACAGGCAAAATTTCATCATCGACAACCTCGTAGTAGAAGAAGATTTAACAAACTAAACAGCGTCTGCAAATGAAAAAAAGAGCCCTGTTCTCAGGCACCTTCGATCCCTTTACGGTTGGCCATTATGCACTGATCAAAAGAGCCTTGTGTTTTACTGGCGAAATAGTGATCGCGATCGGGGTGAATTACGAAAAAAAAACGGTTTACCCGCTGGAAGAACGCCTTTGCATGATCCGGAAAATTTACACAAAAGAACCGCGTGTCAGCGTCATGTCCTACGATATGCTTACGGTGGATTTTGCCGGAGAAATAAAGGCCGACTTCCTGCTACGCGGCGTCAGGAATATCCATGACTTTGAATTTGAAAAAAACCTGGCGGACATAAACCGTAAACTGGCCGGTATGGAGACTGTGATCCTTATTTCCGAACCCGAATATGAACATGTAAGTTCAAGCCTCGTACGCGAGCTTATTCATTATAAAAAAGATATCATCCATTTAATCCCTGTAACAACATGAAAAAAATCCTGTTTACTACCGTTCTCTCCGTATTTGCATTTATCTTTACAAATGCTCAAACCCAGGAAGAAAAAAACAGTGCACTCAAATTAATAAATGCATTTTCTTCCATATCAAACCTGTATGTAGATGGAACAAGCAATGTAAAAATAGTGGAAGATGCCATCAAAGGCATGCTGACGGAGCTGGATCCCCACTCTTCCTATACGAATGCGGAAGAAACGCGGAAAATGAACGAACCGCTGGAAGCCAATTTCGATGGCATAGGCATCCAGTTTAACATGCTTACCGATACCCTCTATGTCGTCCAGGTTATTTCCGGAGGCCCTTCCGAAAAAGTAGGCCTGGTCGCGGGAGACCGCATCATAATGGTGGACGATTCCCTCATTGCAGGCGTTAAAATGAACAATACCGACGTGATAAAAATGATCCGCGGCGAAAAAGGAACGGAAGTGCGCGTGAAAGTAAAACGCGGCTCCCTGCCCGATTTGCTGGAATTTAAAATTATACGGGACAGGATCCCCGTCTTCAGCCTGGATGCGGCATATATGGCCGATAAAAAAACAGGATATATCCGCCTGAGCCGCTTTGCCGCTTCTACGGTAGAAGAATTTGAAAAGGCATTTCTCGATCTTAAAAAGAAAGGGATGCAAAACCTGATCCTGGACCTGCAGGGAAACGGGGGAGGCTATCTCAACACGGCTTTTGTCCTGTCGGATGAATTTCTCGACAGAGATAAGCTGATCGTTTATACGGAAGGCCACCGACAGCCGCGCTCGGACGCGAACGCTACCGGAAGGGGCGTGTTTGAAAACGGGAAACTGATCATCCTGGTAGACGAATATTCGGCTTCCGCCAGCGAAATCGTGTCGGGCGCCGTACAGGACTGGGACCGGGGCGTCATCGTCGGACGCCGTACATTCGGCAAGGGACTCGTACAGCGACCGATCGTATTGCCCGACAGCTCCATGATCCGGCTTACCACCGCAAGATATTACACGCCAAGCGGACGGAATATCCAGAAACCTTACGAAACAGGCAATCCGGAAGCCTACAGCCATGAACTGGCAGGCCGCTATAACAGTGGAGAACTGATGCACGCAGACAGCATCCACTTCCCCGATTCACTGAAATACAGCACGCTTGTCTCCAAACGCACGGTATACGGCGGCGGAGGCATTATGCCGGATGTATTTATCCCGTTAGATTCTACCCGCAGCACGGATTATCATTCCAAATTAGTACGCTATAACATCATATCCCGCGTAATCATGAACTATATGGACAGGCGCCGGACGGAACTGGGCAAAAAATATCCGAATATCCATACATACAGGGAAAAATTTACCATAACAGAAGATCTGCTGCAGGAACTGCAGGCCATGGCGAAGGAAGAAAAAATAGAATTTAACGAAGAGCAGTATAACAGATCCAAAGAACTCATCTCACTCCAGCTAAAAGCGCTCATTGCCAACGATTTATTCGAAGAGGGCGACTATTTTCAAATAATCAACGACAAAAACGACAGCTATCAGGAAGCGCTCAAAATAATAAACGACGACGACCGCTACCATAAAATCCTGGCAGGCAACCATTGACCGGCCAGGATCAAAAATCCTGTCGAAATGACAGGTCGGCAGAAAATAGCATGTTAAAAAAGAAGATTTACAGGTATAATTCCGCCTTCGGGGTCTCTTTCAAACCGGTACTTCATTTGTTTACCGGATAAAAAAGACTTGCTATCACATTCCGTTTGCGGCACAGGGTAACGCGATTGAAAAACAGCGCCGTTTTTTCATACTCATTTTCTGAAAACAGCCAAAATATAATTTGTATTTGCGTGTAAACCAAATATGTCAAAGAACGTGTTGTGTGTATGTGCGTGTAGAGGGTGTGTCAAAAGTGTCGCATCCTCTTTTTCTGTTGGAAGTACCTCATGCGACATTTAGAAATACAAACATAAAAATAATGTTTTGTTCACACGATGGTTTTAATGGACATTTTGGGATTATTTTTTTCTCTATTTTAAAAGAAATGGATAACTTTGCGACAAAATTACAGCAATGACAACAAGATTATTCAAACGTTTACCGTACGGCAAGTCAGATTTCAGAGACATCATACTCAGCGGTTATGCCTATATCGACAAAACGCAGTTTATCGAAGAGCTGGAAAATGAAGATAATCCGAATCATTTTTTCATTCGTCCGCGCAAGTTCGGCAAGTCAACCTTCCTTACAACGCTGCGCAGTTATTACGACATTAACACTAAAGACGGGTTCGAACAGATCTTCGGCAATCTGTACATCGGCAAACATCCCACGCCGGAGAGAAACAGTTACGCCATCATGGAGTTTGACTTTTCGGGACTGAATACTGCCGATGAACAAAGGTTCCAAAAAACTTTTGTTAATAAAATACGAACAACTGTTAAACGTTTTTTGGAGGCATATAAGAATATTATACCTAATGCCGAATATTTAATACGGCAGGTGGGCGCAGAAAAAGACCCTGATATTGATATTTTGGACTTCGCATTTGACGCGGCTTCTGCAAATGGCATTAAAATCTATGTCATCATCGACGAATATGACCATTTTGCCAACGATCTGATCGCCATGGGAACGCTTAAGGGTAAAGATTTCTACAAGACTATGGTGGCTGCAAACGGTATGGTACGCGACTTTTATGAACGAATCAAAACGGCAACCAAAGATTCCGTCGTTTACCGGACGTTTATTACCGGCATTTCGCCCGTAATGCTCGACGACCTCACCAGCGGCTACAATATTGCCAAAATCCTTACACTCAATCCCAAATACAACGAAATGCTTGGATTTACGCAAGCGGAAGTGGAAGCGTTGATGGCGGAAACAGGCGTTGATCCAGCCCTGATTAATGTGGACATGGAAACGTATTATAACGGCTATCGGTTTCATAAAGACGGTGAAAACAGGGTATATAATCCTTCGATGATACTGTATTTTTTCGGGCAGATACTCGACATGGGTAAATCGCCCGAGAACATCATTGACCCGAATCTTCATACGGATTACGGCCGTCTTCAGCGTCTCGCAAAAAACGACAGGAATCGAGAAACCCTGCTGCAAATCATAAGGGAAGGCAGTATCGTTTCCGAAATTCTGGAGAAATTCCCGATAGATATGATTGACGATGACAGCTATTTCATTTCGCTGCTGTTCTACATGGGAATGTTGACTGTCGATGAACAGTACCAGTTTCAGCTGAAACTCCGCATTCCCAACTATTCAATCAGAGTTCAGTACTGGGAATATCTGGCGAAATATATTCTGACAACGTCTCCGGATATAACAGTTAAAAGCAGACCGCTGCAGGATGCAATCTATGCGCTGGCAATGGAAGGCGACGTACAGGGGTTTATCTCCTATATTTCAGAAAACGCTTTCAGCAAACTCTCCGACCACGATTTGCAGCGTTTCGATGAGAAATATATCCAAATCCTGATGCTGGCATACTTGTTTATGAGCAATATTTACATCCCGATGAGCGAATACGAAGCCGTCCCCGGACGGACGGATATTTTCCTGCAGCGAAACCCGCTGTATCCCGAAATTCGCCACGAATGGGTTTTCGAAATAAAATACTGCAAGGCCTCAGCCAAAGACAGTGAGATCGCTAAAAAACGCAACGAAGGTCTGGAGCAATTGAAACAGTACCTTCAAGCATATCGAATAAAAGACCGCCCCGGACTGAAAGGAGTCTTGCTTTTCTTTACCGGCAAAAACAAATTTGAGATAACGGAAATTAATTAAACTGATCTTCGCCTGAAGACGAAGGGTTTGCTGTCAGCTAAAGCATTCTTCAATGCAGGGTCGGGCGAACATGTCCTCTCTTAAAACAGCCCGTTTGTCTGTGCATTGATTTTGTCTATCACAATACTGAGATCTTCGGAATTTTCCGAGAAGTTAATGGTATCTACATTGATGACTAAAAATTTATCCCTGTAGCTTTCGATCCACTGTTCGTACTTGTTGTTCAGACTTTGCAGATAATCAATACGTATACTGCTCTCGTATTCCCGTCCTCTTTTTTGTATCTGTTTTACAAGAGTAGGAACGGAAGCTCTCAGGTATATCAGCAAGCTCGGCGGAGAAACCAGAGTCATCATCAAATCGTACAGGGACTTGTATGTTTCAAAATCTCTTGGCGACATCAGTCCCATACCCAGCAGGTTTGGCGCAAAAATGCACGCATCCTCGTATATTGTACGGTCCTGTATAACCGAATTGCTATTATTTTGAATATCCAGGATATTCTTATACCGCCGGTGAAGAAAATATATCTGCAAATTAAAAGACCACTGTCCCATATCCTGATAAAAATCTGCGAGATACGGATTTCCTTCTTCCCCGTCATACATGATTTCCCATTCATAGTGTCGGGCAAGCAGTGTTGCCAGAGTAGTTTTTCCGCTGCCAATGTTTCCAGCTATAGCTATATGCATAATATTTAAAATTTTAGATGTTTATTAAAGTGATCGTCATACTTGATAAGCGTAAGGGCTTCCATACCGATTTTGACATGGGTATCCACGAATTTTTCCGTAACTTCCCTGTCGCTTTCGACAGTTTTAACTCCTGTGGAAACCATTGGCATATCGGAAGTTAATAGCAGAGCGCCTGTAGTTATATTATTGGCAAACCCTACGGTGAAAATTGTTGCCGTTTCCATGTCTATTGCCATGCAGCGTATGGATTTCAGGTATTCCTTGAAAGCTTCGTCATGCTCCCACACCCTGCGATTGGTGGTATAGACAGTGCCTGTCCAGTAGTCGAGCCCCATATCTATAATAGCCGAAGAAACAGCCCTTTGCAGACTGAAAGCCGGTAAAGCCGGGACTTCTGGCGGAAGATAGTCGCTTGAGGTTCCGTCGCCTCTTATCGCAGCAATAGGCAAAATCAAATCGCCAAGGCTGTTTTTATCTTTCAGTGTTCCGCATTTTCCCAGAAACAGGACTGCTTTTGGCTTTATTGCAGATAAAAGATCCATAATTATTGCCGCATTCGGACTGCCCATTCCGAAATTTATCATGCTTATTTCGTCCGCTCTTGCACATGGCATATTTGCATTTTCATCAATGACGGATACATTATTCCATTCCGTGAACAGGTTCATGTATTTCTTGAAATTGGTGAGTAAGATATATTTACCGAAATTTTCAAGAGGACAGCCTGTATATCTCGGCAACCAGTTTGCAACAATATCTTCTTTTGTTTTCATTATTTGATACTAAAATATTAAATACTTGAGAATACAAATTTAGATATTATTTTGATTTCGCAGAAATAATGGGGTGTATTGACTACGTCGAACTTCGTTTCCAAAATGTCGGACTGTTCCGGATTGAATCGGAGTCATTCCGGATTGAACCGGAGCTGCTCCATTCTTTTCCAATATTTGAAATAAAAAAAATTGTACCTTTGCATCTTAAATTTTTAATACAAAAACAATGGCGTTAAGATTTTCTTTTTTTAAAATTCCTAAGCACAAGCGTTTTGAGTACACGCCGAGGATTTGGGATCCTGAAAAGGAAGAGAGGGAAGAACGGATAAAACAGATTCATGAAGAGATGGGGATTCTGGATACTTCCGGGGGGAAGCCTTATGTCCCCAATATAAAAGGACGTTTCAGGAAAGAGTACGAGCAGAGCAGGAAGAGCAGACCCAAGCTTGCCTACAGCAATAAAATACGCTCGTATATAATTATAGGTACAATTTTACTGCTGTGCGCTATATTTTTCTATTTCATAAAATTATATCCGTACATGTTTTCGGGCGGGGGAGAGGACAGCGGGGACAATATCGAAAAAATCGAATACTACAGATGATTAAATTATTACCCGACAATGTAGCAAACCAGATTGCGGCGGGAGAAGTCGTGCAGCGACCCGCATCGGTTGTCAAGGAACTGATGGAAAACGCGATAGATGCGGGCGCATCCCAGGTGAACCTGGTGATCAAGGATGCGGGACGGACGCTTATACAGGTGACGGACAACGGTTCCGGCATGTCCGATACGGACGCACGCATGGCTTTTGAAAGACATGCAACCTCGAAAATCGTTGAAATCAAAGATCTGGAATCCATCATGACCTTCGGTTTCAGGGGGGAGGCGCTGGCTTCGATTGCAGCCGTTTCCGAAGTCGAGCTGAAAACGCGGCGGAAAGACGCGGATCTGGGCATCCGTTTACTTATTTCCGCATCCAGAGTCGTTTCGAGCGAGCCGGTTCAATGTCCTGCCGGCTCAAGTTTTTCGGTCAAAAATCTTTTTTACAACATCCCGGCACGGAGAAAATTCCTCAAGCCCGATCCTTCGGAACTGAAACAGATAATCAATGAATTTCACAGAGTTGCAATCTGCAATCCCGATATCGAATTTACCTTTCACAACAACGGTACGCAGCTGTACAGCCTGGCGACAGGGAATCTGAAACAGCGTCTTGCGGGCATGTTCGGGAAAAACATCGCGAGCACGCTTATCGATGTAAATGTCGAGACATCAATAGTTAAAGTCTCCGGTTTCGCGGGGAAAGCCGACAAGGCGAAACGAACTTCCGGCGAACAGTTTTTCTTTGCCAACAACAGGTTTTTCAGGAGTCCCTATCTGCAGAAAGCCGTGTATAAGGCTTATGAACAGCTGATTCCCGCCAACATGCATCCTTCGTTTTTTATATTCCTCAATGTGGATTCCGCCAGCATCGACATAAACATACATCCCCAGAAAACAGAAGTCAAATTTGAAGACGAGCAGGCTATATGGCAGATTCTGAATGCCGTGGTCAGGGAATCACTGTCGAAGTATGCCGTCGCGCCCTCAATAATATTCGATATGGAAGGAGCGCCGGACATTCCCGTCCTGGAAAGAAACACCAGAATCGTCGCTCCGGAGATAACTGTAGACAGGGAATACAATCCGTTTAAAACTGCCGGCACACAGTATTCGAAACCGGATAATAAAATGGACGGATGGGAACAGTTTTACAACGATTTCAACAGACAGTCCGGAACATTCGAGGCTTCCATTGCCGGCTTCGAGCAGAAAACCGCCTTCGAGGACGATGTGCAAAAGAAGCGTTTTTTGCAGATTAAGGACAGATACATAGCCACTCCCGTGAAATCGGGACTGATGCTGGTGGATATCTGCAAAGCCCATCAGCGAATTTTGTTCGAGGAATTTCTCGCGCTGTTTCAGGCAAATTCCACCGTCGTTTCACAGAAGCAGCTGTTTCCCGAAACGGTGGAACTGTCGCTTTCCGACTACATGCTCGTCCAGAGCGTACAGGGCGATCTGGAAAAAATGGGCTTCGATATACGCAGTATCGACAGCAGCATTGTGTTTTACGCCCTCCCCGCCGGGCTGGAAAAAGCCAGCGCAAAAAACATTGTCGATGAAATTCTCCGGAATATCAAGGAAGACTACAGCAGCCCGACATGGGACACCCGCGAAAAACTCGCCCTCTCGCTGGCGAAATCGGAGTCGGTAAAGAAATGCGGAAGTCTCAGCGATACCGAAATGGAACATCTTGTAAACAGGCTGTTTGCATGCAGAATGCCCGATATCGACGCGGAAGGCAAACCGACCATATCCATAGTGGAAATCGAAAAACTGTTTATAACCCCAGTCATGAAAATTTTGAATAATAATATTATAAATAATTAAATTACTAAAATGAGAACTTTTAATACAATTACAGCATCTCTTGCAGTGTTTGCAGTTTTGCTGTCCGGATGTTCAAACGATTTTTCGAAAGTGGAAAGGGGATTTGTTTCTCCTCCCGACAGTATCCGAACCGGCGTTTACTGGTACTGGATAAACGACAACATCTCGAAAGAAGCTGTCGTAAAAGACTTGCAGGCAATGAAAAAGGCAGGCATCAACCGCGCTTTCATCGGGAATATCGGCGAAGGATATTCCAGGGGGAATATCAGGATTCTGAGCGACGAATGGTGGGAAGTGATGCATGCAGCCCTGAAAACCGCAACCGAACTGGATATCGAAATCGGGGTGTTCAATTCCCCGGGATGGAGCCAGTCCGGCGGTCCATGGATCAAGCCCGAACAGTCAATGCGCTATTTAGCCGTTTCGGAGCTGCGCGTAAAGGGTCCCGCCAAAATTAAGGAAAAACTGTCGGAACCCCGGGAATCTCTTGGCTTTCAGGATCTGAAAGTCCTGGCGTTTCCCGTTTCCGGCAGCTACGGGGAGAACCTGTTCGATGTTCCCGCCGCCCGCGTAACGTTTTCCGACAATCGGATACCGGTTTCCAGTCCGTCCGAAACTCCTGAAAAATACCGTCTTCCGGAAGGAGAATCGTACATCGGGCTTGCACTGCCCAAAGCCTTCACGGCGCGCAGCCTGGTATTTAAGGTAACGGGACGGGCATACGCCGGAGCCGAGCTTCAGGCAAAGGACGGAACGGAGTTTAAAACGGTCAAACAGTTCACCCTCAACCGTACAAACTTCCACCCGAACGTGGGTTTCGATCCCTTTGCCCCGGTTGTCGTTTCGTTTCCGGAGGTTGAATCTTCCGAATACCGCATCGTTTTCCATGATGCGGAGGGAGGCAGCAGCCTTGGCGGGATAACGCTTTCCGCTACGCCGCTGATGGAACGCTATCCGGAAAAAACGCTGGCAAAAATGTTTCAGTCGCCGCTTCCCTACTGGCACGATTATCTCTGGGACAAACAGGCTGATATCCAGTCGGGCGCCGCATCCCTGATCGCAAAGCCCGAACAGGTGACGGACATTTCGAAATACATGGCTCCGGACGGAACTCTCAGCTGGGACGTCCCCGAAGGCGAGTGGATAATAATGCGTACGGGAATGAGTTCGACCAGGGTTACAAACAGCCCCGCCTCGCCGGAAGGTACAGGCCTGGAGGTAGATAAAATGAGCAAAACGCATGTTGCCTACCATTTCGACGCCTTTCTCGGGAAAATCATGGAACGCGTCCCCCCGAAAGACCGCAAAACATGGAAGATGGCGGTTGAAGACAGCTATGAAACGGGCGGTCAGAATTTTACCGACGGCTTTCTTGAGGAATTTGAAGAACGGTACGGATACGATCCTCTTCCTTTCGTCCCTGTTTTCAGCGGACATGTCATTGGAAGTCCCGACCTGTCAGACCGTTTCCTCTGGGACGTGCGGCGCATGGTTGCCGACAAGGTTGCATACGATTATGTCGGCGGTTTAAGGGAAATATGTCATAAATACGGACTTGCGACATGGCTCGAAAATTATGGACACTGGGGATTCCCGGGAGAATTTCTCCAGTACGGAGGACAGTCCGACGAAATCGGCGGCGAATTCTGGAGCGAGGGAGACCTCGGAGACATAGAAAACCGCGCAGCGTCTTCGAGCGCGCATATTTACGGAAAGACAAAGGTTTCGGCGGAATCGTTTACCAGCGCCGGCGGTTCCTACGGCCGTCATCCGGCGGTTTTGAAACGCCGCGGCGACTGGTCGTTTACCGAAGGCGTCAACAACACCCTGATGCACGTGTACATCCAGCAGGCTTACGAAGACCTCTATCCCGGAATCAACGCATGGTTCGGAACCGAGTTTAACCGCAAAAATACATGGTTCAGCCATATCGACCTGTTTACTACATATCTGAAACGCTGCAATTTCATGCTCCAGCAGGGACTGAATGTTGCCGACGCTGCCTATTTCATCGGCGAGGACGCTCCCAAAATGACCGGAATACGCAATCCCGAAATGCCGGCAGGCTACAGTTTCGACTATATCAACGCCGAAGTGATCGTGCGCGATTTGTTTGTGAAAGACGGAAAACTGACTCTGCCCCACGGCACTTCGTACAGGGTGCTGGTGTTGCCGGCGCTGGAAACAATGCGTCCCGAAACGCTGGCAAAAATCGAACAGCTGATTGCAGACGGAGCAACTGTCCTGGGACCTCCGCCAAGCCGCTCGCCAAGCATGCAGGGATATCCCGATGCCGACGAGCAGGTGAAGTCAATGGCGAAAAAACTCTGGGGCGACCTGTCCGTGAAACAGCGCAGTTACGGAAAGGGAAGGCTGCTGACGGATATGAACATGCAGGAAGTATTTGATCTGCTGAAGGCTGTTCCCGACTGCCGTATCAAAAGCGGAACTCCCGTGCTGTATGCTCACCGGACTCTCGAGGGAAGGGAGATCTATTTCCTTACCAACCAGAGCGAACAGCGGGTGGAGACTTCCATCGGATTCAGAGTGAAGGATATGCAGCCCGAACTGTGGAATGCCGTGACGGGAGAGATTCGTCCCCTGCCCTCATTCGAACAAGCAGGAGAGACAGTTACTGTCCCGATACGCCTGGAACCGCTCGAAAGTGCATTCATTGTTTTCCGGGAAAAAGGCAGTCCTGCAAGCGCTTCCGCCCAGCTTGCCGCGAATTATCCCGAGATGAAGGTGCTGACGACAATAGATTCGCCATGGGAGGTAAGTTTTGAAGCGGATGCCGTGAAACGCGGTCCTTCCGGAACGGTGGTTTTCAACAAATTAACGGACTGGACTCAGAATGAGAATGAACAAATCCGGTACTATTCGGGAACGGCAATCTACAAAACAAAGTTCACCGTCGATAAAAAACCGGAAAACAGGAAAATCTATCTTGATCTCGGAAAGGTGAATATGATGGCTAAGGTGAAGATTAATAACAGGTACGCCGGCGGTGTATGGACAATGCCATATCGCCTCGATGTAAGCTCGCAACTGGTAAACGGCGAAAATTCTATTGAGATAGAACTCGTCAATACGTGGGTGAACCGTATAATAGGCGACCTGCAACTCCCCGAGGAAGGAAGAATTTTGAACATGAGCAATATGTCCCTGCGGGGAAATTCAGCTCTGCAGTCTTCCGGATTGATGGGACCGGTTCAGCTGATAAGCGAAAATTGATGAAGCGCTGAAGTATCCTGTTTTACCAGCAGGACACTGACACGGAAAAGGTGCACGACGTCATCGAAAACGTACGCGCTCCTGCCGCAAAGGTACACGCTTAAATGCCAAAAGGTGCATGATTTTTTTGAAAAGTCATGCATCTTTGCTGTAAAAGTGCGCACCGCCGCTACAAGGGTATTGTACCTTTAGCGAAAAAGTATGCCCTTTTTTACGAAAAAGGACATACTTTCGTCGTAAAGGTATGCACTTTCGCAGTGAAGGCGTGTGCATTTGCAGTGAAGGCGTGTGCATTCGGACGCTATGTCGACTATATTCGGACGCCCTGTCGACCTCCTTTCCGCTGCCCCCAATCGCTTCGCTTCATTGGGGGTTATTCATATTCAATCCTTCGGATTGTGTCGACGCATATATCCATTTCTTTCAGGCGACGATTGGTGTAGGGGCAACCCTTGCGGTTGCCCTAAATCCGGATGGGCGTATTAGGGCGACAGCGTGACAAATGTTTCTTTCATCTCATTTTCCAAATGGCAGTACATTATTTTGATAAACCGTTTGGTAAGCTTCACATTGTCTGCCACCCTAATTCTTATGGTAATTCCACGGTTTGCATAAATAGCTTCCAGTATACGTTGCGACAGTAAATCGAACAAGGGCTCGCCATTGCCTATCAGCGTGCACAGTTTGCGCAAGCGTCCCATATACAGTTTTTTGAAGTGTGCAGTCTGCAATTTTTGCTGGACATGCAAGTTAATTTTCTTCTTCTTTTTCGCCATTGTCACAGTTCTATTTTTCGAGTGTAAAGATAATGCTTTATTTTTTACCGTGATCTCTTAACCGCGTTTTTTTACAACAAAATTTAAGAAATAAAACAGGTTTGGATAAAAATACGATTCTATTCATGACGTAAATAATTATTCTATTTGAATGAGACACAGCAAATTCGACATTCGGAAAATATATTTTCAGAAAATACAACATAATTTAACATAATTTATTAATTGCTTTAATAATCTTATATTTACCTTTGCACAATCTTTTTTTGATGGATATGGATACTAAATGTTTATTGATTTTCTGTATATGCCTTATTGCCGCATTTACAGCACATTGCCAGGAAGTTATGATGCCTTCCAACTGTGGCTTATTTTCTCCGTATCAGATTGATATGGAAGATTATATGAAGTTCGATTTGTACGAAGACAGCGAAGATTCGGATATTAGTCTGGAAACAGTCAATTCGTTGAATAAAAACAGTTTGAATGTGGATCTTCTTATAGATATTTCTCCTTCAGACAAGAGCGTAAAAAGAAAGCCGTTGAATTTGTGTTTCGCCCTCGACCGCAGCGCATCAATGAGGGAAAACAATAGAATGGAAAAATTAAAGGATGCAATGAAAGAGATACTTTCCTTCCTTTCACCGGAGGATTATTTTTCCATTATCACCTATGACGATATTGCCCAAGTCGTTCTTTCTTCGCGGCGATACAACAGGGATAACGACAGTATTTTCAAAGAAATAATTGACCGGATAAGCATCGGAGGCGGTACAAACATGCTGGCAGGAATGTTGAGAGGGTATGATGAAATTAACCGGAATCATAACAGATTTTACCGTAACCGCCTAATTCTAATGTCGGACGGAGTATCCACCACCGGAGAGCAAAATCCCGACAGAATCCTTAAACACACTATCGATCACTACAATAGGGGAATAGAAACATCTACTATCGGTATCGGAAATAACATCAATTTTGACCTTTTGCACAATATTTCTGTGGAAGGCAGGGGAAAAAGTCATTTTATTGGTGATTGCGACAGCGCATATATTGATATCGAGGATGTTTTGAGAGAAGAATTTTACAATATGAATGCCCACATGGAAGATATTCTGCTGGAAATTTCATATCCCAGACATTTCAAAATAATCGACGTTTATGGCGCATCCAAATTCATGGATGGGGATAAACTTACTATCCTGTGTTCAAATCTGTCATGGAAAAATCAGTTTATAGTGGTTAAATTTCAGTCAAAAAGAAAAAACAGGAAGGGCCACATAACTGTTAATATGGATTTTATGGAAAATGGAGAGAATAGGAACATTACTAAACAGATATCCTGCATAAACTGTATTTCATCAGAAAAAATGCTGCTGGCAAACAAAGTTATTGACGCAGTCAATTGTGCTAGAAACAGTCTGAGTTTGGCAAATCAACGTTACAAATTCGACTGTCTGGACAGGTTTGTTAACAATTATAAATTGAAAATTGAAAATTGAAAATTAACATATCAATACATATATAACAATTTACCGGAAGTTATAAATCATCAAAACAGGATTGTCATCAAACTGCATTGTTTCAGTCAAATTCCAATCTCATGTCGTATTATACAAACAATTCTGAATTCTGATTTTCTTCAGAATTGTTAATTATTAACTGTTAATTGCCTAAGCGCTTTTAGCAAGGCGGTATTTTCGGCTTCCGTCCCGACGGTTATTCTTATACAGTTATTTATTACGGAATTGCGGTTTCTTGTTACTATTTTCATCTCGATCAGTTTCGAATATACCATGTTAGCGTCCTCAACTTCAACCAGAAAAAAATTTGCATCGGAAGGATAGACTTTCCTGATCAGGGGGACTTTTGGCAATTCCTTCTGCAATCGCTGTTTTTCTTCGAGGATGGCAGATTTACGGATCAAAAAATCCTCTTCGTTTACCAGTGCGTCATAAGCGGCCTTTTGATTCGGTCCGCTGACATTGTACGGGGCTTTTACCCTGTTCCAGTAAGCAATAATTTCGGGATTCGAATATGCGAGACCGACTCTTGCAGAAGCCAGCGCACGGCTTTTACTGAATGTCTGCGAGACAATCAGATTCGGATACCTGTCAATCCAGGATATCAGCGATTGCGAGCCGGCAAAATCAATGTAAGCCTCATCTACAAACACAATACCTTTGAAATTATCCAGGATAAAGCTTATATCGTTCAGTTTTATGAGATTGCCCGTAGGATTGTTTGGCGAACAAATGAAAATTACTTTAAGATGCACATCGTCGAAAAACGGAGACAAAGCCGCCAGGTTTATCTGGAAATCTGCGCACAGGGGAATTTCAATCATTTCGACGTCATTGATTTCGGCAGAAACCCTGTACATACCGTAAGTTGGCGGAAAACTCACAGCCCTGTCTGTTCCCGGATTGCAAAAAACCCGGTATGCCAGATCAATAACCTCGTCGCTCCCGTTTCCAATAAATATTCTGTTCACGTCAATATTTTTCAAGCGGGCAAGCTCCTGCTTTACCGCGCTCTGGTACGGATCGGGATAGCGGTTCAGCTCGCCGAAAGGATTTTCGTTGGCGTCGAGAAATATTCCCTCGCTGCCTTTAAATTCGTCGCGTGCACACGAATATGGTTTCATTGCAAGAATGTTTTTCCTTATAATATTTTGGAGAATAAACTTTTCCATCTGTTTGACATTTTAACTGTTTCTCAATTCCCTTAATCTAAGCGACACTGCATTTTTATGCGCATCAAGTTTCTCTGCTGCAGCCATGATTTCCACATCCGGTCCGATATTTGCAATTCCCTCGGCGGAGACCTCCTGAAAAGTTATTTTCTTGATGAAACTGTCAAGTGATACGCCGCTGTAACTTTTTGCATATCCGTTTGTTGGCAAGGTATGATTCGTTCCGCTGGCATAGTCGCCAAGGCTTTCGCAGCTGTAGTTTCCCATGAAAACCGAACCTGCATTAAGAATCCGTCCGGCAGTCTGTCCGGCGTTTTTGCAGGCCAGTATCAGATGTTCGGGAGCATACTCGTTGCTGAGATCTATACATTCGTCGATGCTGTTCAGAACTATAATCCGCGCATTTTCAAGGGACAGGATTGCAATATCCTTTCGCGGAAGTTTCTCGAGCTGGACATTTATCTCTGCGATCACCCTGTCCGCAAGCTGTTCATTATCCGACAGCATTATGACCTGACTGTCCGCTCCGTGCTCTGCCTGCGACAGTAAATCCGCCGCGACAAAAGCGGGATTGCATGTTTCGTCGGCAATCACCAGCGCTTCGCTGGGTCCCGCCGGCATGTCAATGGCTACATTACCTGATGTTTGCGCAATCTGTTTAGCCATGGTTACATACCGGTTTCCGGGTCCGAAAATCTTGTTTACCGCGGGAACCGTTTCCGTCCCGTAAGCCATTGCCCCGATAGCCTGAATGCCGCCGACGGAAAACACCCTGTCGACGCCGGTACAGGCGGCTGCAAACAGAATCGCCGGATTTATTCCCCTGCCTTCCGGCGGAGTACAAAGGACAATTTCCCTGCAACCCGCTATTTTCGCGGGAATTGCAAGCATCAGTACCGTCGAGAAAAGCGGAGCCGAGCCGCCGGGGACATATATCCCGACACGCTCTATCGGACGGCTTTCGCGCCAGCAGGCGACGCCTTTTACCGTTTCGACAATCACCGGCTTTTCTCTCTGATTTTCATGAAATTTACGGATATTGGCAGCCGCGTGCGCTATCG
The DNA here is from genome assembly GCA_031265585.1 of Tannerella sp. Classification (GTDB taxonomy): domain Bacteria; phylum Bacteroidota; class Bacteroidia; order Bacteroidales; family Tannerellaceae; genus Tannerella. The sequence continues at coordinate 39,636 of JAISCL010000193.1, forward strand.
CGTCCTTCAATTCCTTCGACAGGCAGTTTTCACTTTCGAGCATCGCTTTTCTGTCGATTTCTACAGAATCCAGACTTACTTTATCAAATTCCAAAGTATATTTAATCAGAGCCTTATCCCCGTCCTGCCTGACTGCCGCAAAAACTTTCCGGACAGTATCTTCCAGTTCCGTTTCCGGCTTGTCCGGACGCCTGATTGCCTCCCGTTTCCTCCTGCTGTCGGGATACAGTATTTTTTCCATAATCATAAGACCATCTTTTCTATCGGAATGACCAGTATTCCTTCAGCGCCCAAGTCCTTCATCCTGTCGATGATATCCCAAAAATCGTCTTCTTTGACAACCGAATGGATTCCACACCATCCTTTTTCGGCTAAGGGAACTATCGTCGGGCTTTTCATCCCCGGCAGGAGTTTGGTGATTTCCGGAACAGCCGACAGTGGCGCGTTTAAAGTTATGTACTTGTTTTCGGACGCGCGCAGCACCGCCTTTATCCTGAAGACCAGCCTGTCCAGTATGGATTTCTTTTCTTCGCCAAGCCGGGGGTTCGAAATCAGTACAGCCTCGCTTTCCACGACGGTTTTTACTTCCTTCAATCCGTTCATCAGCAGTGTGCTTCCGGTACTTACGATGTCGAAAATCGCATCTGCAAGTCCTATTCCCGGAGCAATTTCCACGCTTCCTCCAATTTCTTCGATTTCTACCTTAATATTATTCTCTGTAAAAAAATCGTTCAGTATCTCCGGATAGCTTGTCGCCACTTTCTTGTTGCAGAAAAACGACAGTCCGGTATATTCCTCATCCTTGGGAATCGCCAGCGACATGCGGCAGCCGGCAAATCCCAGCTTTTCGACTGTCAATACGTTCTTTTTCTTTTCCCAGACTTCGTTTTCGCCCAGGATACCGACATCGGCAACTCCCTGTTCGACATATTGGGGAATATCGTCGTCCCTCAAAAACAGTACTTCGGCGGGAAAGTTTTTTACTTCAGCCTTCAATTTTCCGTTGCCCCCGGACAGTTTGATTCCACATTCCCTGAGCAGCGCCAGAGATTTTTCATTAAGCCTGCCGCTTTTCTGGATCGCAATTTTTAATCTTTCTTTCATATTTCAAATCTTACATTTTCAAATCTTTACTGCATAATAAAAACCCGTCGATA